>NZ_QTQJ01000015.1:0-173211 GCF_003853795.1 Burkholderia sp. Bp8991
GCGACGGAAGTCGCGACGGGGTTCGCGCGGTCGAGGGTCGTGAATCGTCCGTTGTGGAGGATCAGATCCGGTTGAGTCCCGGTTGCGGTCATATGCATCACCTCGCTTCGATCAGAAGCCAAAGAGCTGTTTGAGGGTGGGGATGGCCTGCACGCCGATCACCATGCCGAGCAAGCCGACAAGGGCAATCAGCGGCGGTGCCGGGGAGCGCACCTTGATGGCGCTGTAAATGACACCGATCAGCAAGCCCGCACCAAGGGAAACCAGATAGGGTTCCATACGATCAATTTCTCGGACTGGTTGGAGAGCAGGTCCTGATGTCCCGGCCAACATGCCGCGGACGGCATCCGTGATTCGTTCACGGTCCGCCGTCCGCGGCAACGGAGCCGGCGCGGCGCGTTCACATCGAACCCGCCGCACCGGCATCGACGGTCGCAGACCGTCCGCGCTTACTTCGCCGGAACGGCCGGGATCGACTCGTGCGGCGTCGCGGTGCGCTGCGGTGCCTTGTGGACCATCGTGTACGCGTAGTCGACGCCCATGCCGTACGCGCCCGAATGCTCCTTCGCGATCGCCATCACGGCGTCGTACGTCTCGCGGTGCGCCCAGTCGCGCTGCCATTCGAGCAGGACCTGCTGCCACGTGACGGGCACCACGCCGGCCTGCACCATGCGCTGCATCGCGAAATCGTGCGCGGCCTGCGTCGTGCCGCCCGATGCGTCGGCGACCATGTAGATCTCGTAGTCGCCTTCGAGCATCGCGCACAGCGCGAACGTCGTGTTGCAGACTTCGGTCCACAGGCCCGAGACGACCACCTTCTTGCGGCCGTTCGCGGCGAGCGCGTCGCGCACCTTCTGGTCGTCCCACGAGTTCATCGACGTGCGTTCGAGCGTCTTCTGGTTCGGGAACACGTCGAGCAGCTCGGGATACGTGTGGCCCGAAAAGCTGTCGCTTTCGACGGTCGTGATCGTGGTCGGGATGTTGAATACCTTCGCGGCCTTCGCGAGGCCGACGACGTTGTTCTTCAGCGTCTGGCGAT
Source organism: Burkholderia sp. Bp8991 (assembly GCF_003853795.1). Taxonomy (NCBI): domain Bacteria; kingdom Pseudomonadati; phylum Pseudomonadota; class Betaproteobacteria; order Burkholderiales; family Burkholderiaceae; genus Burkholderia; species Burkholderia sp. Bp8991. Next base: position 1,040 of record NZ_QTQJ01000015.1, read on the forward strand.
CGATCGACTGCACGCCGAACGCCATCTGCGGCTGCTGGTCGATGAAGATCAGCTGGCTGTTGTGCGGAGTGAGTACTTCAAGCTTCGGGTTGCTCATGGCGGTGATGTCCTTTGACGCGGAGAAAAATGCGGCCTGCCTCGCCGACCCATGCGGGAGGCAGCCAATACGCTGTGCCGGGAGATTCGACAGCCAGCCGGCATCATTCAATACGCAAATTCCCGATCACGCCAATTAATCATTCTGATTCGCGCGGGCCGCGACGCTCAGGCTTAAAAGATCTGAATTTCGTTGAACCGAACCATGGTGAACGCGAAGACCTGATAGGCTGGTCGCGGACTGCCGAAGCGACGCCGGATCGGTAGTTATCCGTATTTTTTACACGGCCGCCATTTCACCCGGATCCCATGAAACCGTACACCGCCTCGCTGTTCGCCGGCCTCCTCGCCGGTATCGTCTATGCGCTGATCGGCGTGCCGTCGCCGGCGCCGCCGATCGTCGCGCTCGTCGGCCTGCTGGGCATCCTGGCCGGCGAACAGATCCTGCCGGTCGCGCGGCGGATGTTCAGCGGTATCCGGCTCGGCACCGCGTGGCGCGATGCGAAGTGCAGCCAGCACATGTTCGGTGCGCTGCCCGGTGCCCACGCACCCGACACCGCCGCGACGCGCCGCGATTCGACGCCGACGTGACGCCGACGTGACGCACGCCCGTTGACCGGATGCAGCCATGCCCGTCCGCGGGCATCGCCATGCCGTCGTGTTCCTTCGATCACGGTGGTGCCACGCGGCCTGGCCCGCGCCATGCCGTTGCGTCCCGCCGCCCGGCCGCGCGATGGATCGTCCTGAACGGTATTGGATCGAGCGGCGCTTGACGCTAACATGGCAGCCCGACGTCCCTCCGTGGAATTCGCCATGAAGCTGTCATTCGAAGCGCTCGAAGCACTGGACGCGATCGACCGCACCGGCACGTTCGCCGAAGCCGCCGAGCTGCTGCACCGCGTGCCGTCCGCGCTGACTTACCTCGTACAAAAGCTCGAAAGCGACCTCGACGTCGCGCTGTTCGACCGCAGCGGACGCCGCGCGAAACTCACGCACGCGGGGCGCGTGGTCGTCGAAGAGGGCCGCCGGCTGCTGCATGCCGCCGAACAGCTCGAACGCAAGGCGCAGCGTGCGCAGCAGGGCTGGGAAACCGAGGTCCGGATCTGTGTCGACGAGATCCTGCCGTTCGAGGCGATGTGGCCGTACGTGCACACGTTCTATGGTCTCGAGATGGACACGCGGCTGCGACTGTCCACCGAAGTGCTCGGCGGCACCTGGGATGCACTGATTTCGCGCCGCGCGGATCTCGTCGTCGGCGCCACGGGCGAGCCGCCCGAGCTGCCGGACATCGTGGCACGGCCGATCGGCACGCTCAGGCACGTGTTCGCCGTCGCCCCCACCCATCCGCTCGCGGCGCTGCCGGAACCGCTGTCGCTGGCATCGGTCGTCGCCCATCGCGGCGCGGCGATCTCGGATACGTCCCGCGAGCTGCCGCCGCGTTCGGTCGCCATCGACGCGGGGCAGCCGTATCTCGCCGTCCCCACCCTCGCCGCCAAACTGGCCGCGCAGTGCGAAGGACTCGCGGTGGGCACGCTCCCCGACTGCATCGCGGCACGCGCGATCGCGCAAGGCAAGCTGGTCGCACGCCAGGTGACCGGCATGCGCGACACGACCCAGTGCTACCTCGCGTGGCGCGGCGACGAGGCCGGACGCGCGCTGCACTGGTGGGTCGAACAACTCGACCGCCCGGATCTCGTCGACCGGTTCACCGCGCTCGCCTGAGCCCGCTCTCTTCGCGGCCGCGACCACCATTGCCCGCCGCCCGCCGCCCGCCGCGTCAGCCGAACGAATCGTGCAGGCGCTTCATCTCCTTCTCGAGCCACTCGATCAGGTTGAACGACGCATGCGCGCTCGCGGCCGGCGGCATCCGCATCTTCTCCTCGGTCGCGATGTGCTCGGTGAGCGATTCGCACATCAGCCGCCCCAGTTCGGGCTTCCTCGCGAGCAGCGGCGACAGGTCGCGACTGCTCAGCTGATAGGCCGTCACGGCCGTCACCGCGTAGACGCTCGCATGCAGCTGCGTGCCGGCGAGCACGACGGACTGGCCGATCGCGTCGCCGGGCGCCATCCGCCTGACTTCCGTGTCGCCCGTCGCGCCGGGCACGAACACCGCCGCGACGCCGGCCGCGACGATCGTCAGCAGGCGCGCGTCGGAGTTCGACGCGTAGATCACCTCGCCCTTGTTGAACACGCGTGACGCGAGCGCATCGGCCAGTATCGCCAGGTCCGCGTCGTCGAGCTGCCTGAACAGCTCGACCGCGCGCAGCAGGCGTTGCCCGCGCGACGCCGGACCGGGTGCCGCCGGTGCGCCCGTCAGCGGGCGCAGCGCGACGTCCGCGGCAGCCAGATGCCGGTGGGCCAGATCGTAGAGCCGGTTGCGGACGTCGATCTTTTTCTGCAGCGAGTCGACGTAACAGACGAGTTCGTATTCGATCGAGTTGGTCCTGAACGCCTTGACAACCGGGATCGGCGCCGGGCTGGCGAGCACGTCCAGCGAACTGGCCGCGGCATGCGCGAGCGCATCGACGACGACCGCGGGCCGCGCTTGCGGGTCGAGCTCGATCGTCAGCGTCACGCCGTACACGTTCGCCGGTTCGCTCAGGTTGACGATCGCCGCCTTGGCCGCGACGCTGTTCGGCACGACGACCAGGTTGCCGAGGCTGTCGATCAGCTTGGTCGCGCGCCAGTTGCTTTCGACGACGCGCCCTTCCAGCGCGCCGATCGCCACCGTGTCGCCGAGACGAAACGGCTGCGTGGTATTCAGCACCAGGCCCGAGAACACGTCGTTCAGCGTGTTCTGGACCGCGAGCCCGAGGATGACGGCGACCGCCCCCGACGTCGCGACCACGCCGCTGAGCGGCAGCCCCAGCACGTAGCCCAGCGCGGCGACGGCGGCCGCACCGAACACGGCGCCCGCGGCGATATCGTGGAACAGCCGCTGGTTGCGCCATGCGCGCGGCAGCAGCAGATGATCGAGCATCAGGCTGAACACCAGCGCGCACTGCAGCCACCATGCGACGCCGATCACCTGGATCGCGAGCCGGTCGAACCGGTCGGGCGACGCCGGCACCGCGAGCGGGCTCACGCCGGTCGAGAACAGCACGTAGGTCAACGCTGCGAACGATGCGCAGCGCCACACGGCTTTCGTCGTCGAACGGCCGCGCCCGAGCAGCCGCCAGGCGATCAGGTCGGCAAGAACGATCGGCGCGCCGTAAGCGACCGTGACGGACAGGTTCGGCATGCTGGAATGGGCTGAGGGCGTGCTTCGCGACGGGCGGGGACCCTGCGCCGGCAGTCGGTGGCGTCGCGACAGCGATGAGCGGACAGTCCCCGCGCATGCAATGTAGACGCGCCGGCCGGCCGGGTCCTGTGTTCGGCCTGAAACGTTCTGAATGCGCGGTCGGCGCGCCGCGCTACGCGTCGCGCGGCGGCAGTTCGACCTCGCCCGCCTCGAACCCGAGCGCGTGCACCGCCGACCATGCGTCGTGCGCGATCTGCGTCGGCCCCGACGTGTGCGCGAGCGCGGCCGCATACGCGGCCAGCAGCCGCACGCGCGCGTCGGCGCACGCGGGCGTGTCGTCGAGATCGCGCATCGCGTCGAGCGCCGCGCGCGCCCGTTCGCGACACTCGTCCACGAGCGACAGGTCGAACAGGCAGGGCACCGCGACCGCGGCCAGCGCGATGCCGACCCGCGCGTCGCCGTTCGGTGAAAACGCCCAGTCGAGCGCCGCGCGTAGATTGCCGAGTTCGCGCCGGATCACGTCGAGCCGCGATTCGGCGAGCTGCCCGTCGTCGCTACCGGGCGCACGCCGGAACAGCGCCAGGAAGTAGCGCGCGTGCGCGAGCGCCGCGGCCGCGCATTCGCCGTTGGTCTCGAGCTGCTGCAGCGCGTACGCGCGCGTCGTCGTCAACAGCCGGTAGCGCGGCGCGCCATGCGCGCTCTCGAGGCTCAGCAGCGATTTCGACACAAGGCCCGCGATCGCGTCGAGCAGCGCCGTGTCGACGAGCCCCTTCGTTCCGACGATGTCGCGCACCGCGTCGATCGAGAAGCTGTCGCGGAACACGCCGAGCCAGCGCAGCAGCAGGCGCTCCGCGTCGTCGAGCAGGCGGTAGCTCCAGTCGTACATCGCCTGCAGTGTCTGATGACGCGGCAACGCCGTGCGAAAGCCGCCGGTCAGCAGCCGGAAATGGTCGTCGAGATGCGCGGCCAGCACGTCGATGCCGAGCACGGCTGCGCGGGCCGCGGCCAGCTCGATCGCGAGCGGCAGCCCATCGAGACGCCGGCAGACCGACGCCATCAGCGCCAGGCAGCGTTCGTCGAGCGGAAAGCGCGGGTCGGCGGCGCGGGCGCGCGCCGAGAACAGCTGCACCGCGCTCGCGCCCGCGGTCTCGCGTTCGTCCGCGCCCTCGGCGGGTACCTCGAGTGGCGGAACCGGACACAGCCGCTCGCCCTGGATCCGCAGCGCCTCGCGGCTGGTCGCCAGGACGCACAAACCGGCATCCGACTCGGTGAGCGCGGTCGCGATCCGCGCGGCGGCATCGAGCAGGTGTTCGCAATTGTCGAGCACGAGCAACATCCGCCGATGCGCGACGCTGGCGAGCACCGCTTCGAGCGTCAGCGACCCGGCCGGGTGCACGAGGCCGAACGCGCCGGCCAGCGCGTCGGGCACGAAGTGCGGGCACGCCACCGTGGCCAGCGATACGAACGCGGCGCCATCCGGAAAGCGCGCTTCGGCCCGCATGGCCGCTTCGAGCGCCACCCGCGTCTTGCCGATGCCGCCCGCACCAACCAGCGTCACGACGCGCGCGGTGTCGAGCGCCGCGAGGACGTCCGCGACCGTCTGCTCGCGGCCGATGAGTGCGGTCGGCGCGGGCGCCAGCCGCGATGTCGCGGGACGCACGGGCGCCGCGGCCGGCGCCTGTGCCTGCGCTTGCCCGCCGACCAGCCGGTAGCCGCGCCCCGGCACCGTGATGATCAGGTTCCGGTTGTCGGCGAGCGCCTTGCGCAACGCGGCGACATGCACCTGCAGGTTGTTTTCCTCCACGACCGTGTGCGGCCACACGCGCTGCATGATCTCGTCTTTCGATACCAACGCACCGTTCGCCCGAATCAGGAGTTCGAGAATTTCGAATGCGCGACTGCCGATTCGCAGCAGTTTGCCGTTCGAGCGAATTTCACGCCTGTCGAGGAAAACGTGAAGTGTTCCAATCCGGATCATTTGAATTCTTAATCGCTTTCCATTCATCGATGCCCTGTCGGAAATGACACCGGTGATGCAGATGCTACGGCATTTTAAGCATCCATTGATTCAAATTATTAGAAGCCAAAGAGCAAATTTTTTGAATCGACGACAACCGCGAATGGCCGCCGCAGGCCGGTATTCGCGCTGCACCTCGTCCAGCGCCGCGCATCACGGCTTCCGGCGCCGGCAACAGGCGAAACAGCGATTCACCAATGAACCCGTTTGGTGTGATAAAAGCGCCGCCATTCCTGATTTGCTTTTGCACGAATCACTTGCCGTGGCGATTTGAATGAATTGCGCCGAGGTTGCGGGAAAAAACTTTTGTTCCTGCATGCGATGCGCGTGTTCGCATTTGCATCGATCATCGGTATGCGCCGCGGCATCGCATTCGATGCCGAATTGCTGTACGCCGCCGCGTTGTTCCATCGCATCGGGCCGACGGAAGGCCAGCGGCACAGGCGCCGGCGCGACGAAAGCGACGGCGCGAACGTCACGCACGCGTTTCTCTTTCCCGGCGGACACGGCGTCGCCGCCGAAGACGGGGCCGCGGTATGGCGCGCGATTGCGCTGCACGCGGCTGTCGGCATTCATCCGTACATGACACCACCGACGGCATTACTCGGCGCGGGGTCGAAGCGGATCTCTTTGTGCTGCGTTTCGACGAAGTGGGCCGCGCCAAAACACGCCAAAACGCGACGAGATCGTGCAGGCGTGGCCACGGGCGGAGCCCACGCTTCAAGGCGTCGTTCCTCGAGGCATACGCCGCGGGCACCGCGCATCGCCCCGAAATCGCGTTCGGCAACGTCGTCGCCGACGTGCTCGAGCGCTGCGACCCGGACTATCGTCGGACGAATTTCTGCGGCCTGGTGCTCGGGTCGAAATGGGCGGAGTGAGCGCGAGCGGCCGGCCGTGTCCGCCGCGCCGCGTCGCTCCGCCGCCGCATCACGCGCGGACGAACGCCAGCAGTTCGTCGTTCAGGCGTTGCGCGTGCGTCAGATACAGCGCGTGCGGCCCGCCCTCGTAGACACTCAGCGTCGCGCGCGGCACGCGCTTCGCGGTCGCGGCGCCCGTCAGCGCGAGCGGCACCGTCTGGTCGTCGTCGCCGTGAATCACGAGCGTCGGCACGTCGAACCGGTCGAGATCCGCCCTGAAATCGGTTTCGGAAAACGCCCCGACGCAATCGAGCGTGCCCTTCAACCCGGCCTGCAACGCCATGAACGTGGTCCAGTCGAGCGCCGCGCGCGAGATCGTCGACGCGGGCCGGTTCGAACCGGTGAACAGCGGCCAGAAGTTTTCGAGGAACGCCGCGCGATCCGCGACGATGCCCGAGCGAATGCCGTCGAACACGGCGACGTCGACACCGTCGGGATGATCGTCGCGGCGCGCGACCAGCGGCGTCACCGCGCCGATCAGCACGGCTTTCGCGATGTGCCGCGTACCGTGCCGGCCGATGTAGCGCGCCACCTCGCCGCCGCCCATCGAAAAGCCGACGAGCGTCACGTCGCGCAGCCCGAGCGTTTCGATCAGCGTCGCGAGATCGTCGGCCAGCGTGTCGTAGTCGTAACCCGTCCACGGCTGGCCGGAGCGGCCGAAGCCGCGCCGGTCGTAGGCGATGCAGCGCATGCCGTGCGACGCGAGATGATGCATCTGGACGTCCCACATGTCCGCATTCAGCGGCCAGCCGTGAATGAACACGACCGGGCGGCCGGCGCCCCAGTCCTTGTAGTAAATCGAAACGCCGTCGCGTGTCGTGAACGTGCTCATGCGGATTCCTCGGTGGTGATCAGGCGGCCGCCGGCCGGTGCCGACGGACGGCGCGCGGGGTGCCGCGTCATGACCGCGACAGCCTGGCGATGAAGCGGTTCAGCTCGGACGTGAGGATCACGTCCCGATAGTTCGCCGGGCGCTTCGCGCCGCGCCATTGCGGCTTGTAGATCGCGTCGCCGGCACGGATCGTGATGCCGGTCAGCGCGCAGCGTCCGAGACCGCGCGACTTGGCGCTGATCCAGCGCTGCTCGTCGTAGCGAAAGCGCGTGGGATCGCTCCACGATATCAGGACCGACGAATCGGTCTGCCGCTCGGCCGCGACGATCGCGCACCGGCGGCGCATGCCGCCGCTCGACGCGGCCGGCACTTCGTCGCGGTGGCGACGGCACGCGGCGTCCGGATCGCGAAGTGGCGGCGGCGCGTGGCGGCGCGCGGCGGCCGACGGGTCGAGCAGCGTCATCACGTGTTCCCAGCGATTGAAGGCGTCCATGGCGGCGTATCCGGGCAAGTGGCGACGGGCCGGATGTCTCGCACCCGCACGCATCGCGATGCGTCATCCGCCGCCGCGAACCGGCAAGACCCGCGACGGGATGACCTGATGCCGACGATAACGGGCCGCCGCTGAAGAGTCTTTACGCCGGGCTTAATTTTTCTGGCGGGCGCGCTCGCGTGGCGCGCGGCGGCCGCGTTCATGACAATTCAGCACGATTTCAGTACGCGCCGCGCGGTCGCGGGATAGCCTCCTGTCGGCGTTCGTTCGTGCCCTTGCGTGCCTGCCGGCGCGCGAACGCGAACGCGCCGGCCGCCCGCGCGAGCGCCGCTCGCGGGCAGATCCGAAACCCTTCAAATCCAACGCGGCACCATTGCACCGCACGTTCAAGGAGTCCTCATGCGTCCCGCAGATCACGACGCCATTCCCTCGGCGCGCCGCCGAGACATGCTGCTGGCCGGCGCGACCGCCGTTGCCGCTGCCGCGCTGCCGGCCGCTGCCGCCGCCGCCCCCAAACACGCCGCTTCCGCCCATCAAGGAGCCCATGCGATGAACACGATCACCACCAAAGACGGTACGCAGATTTACTTCAAGGACTGGGGCAGCGGCCGTCCGGTCGTGTTCTCGCACGGCTGGCCGCTGTGCGCCGATGCGTGGGACGCGCAGATGCTGTTCCTCGTGCAGCACGGTTACCGCGTGATCGCGCACGACCGGCGCGGTCACGGCCGCTCGAGCCAGCCGTCGCAAGGCAACGACATGGACACGTACGCCGACGACCTGGCGGCGCTGATGAATGCGCTCGACCTGCGCGAGGCCACGCTCGTCGGCCATTCCACCGGCGGCGGCGAAGTCGCGCACTACATCGGCCGGCACGGCACGAAGCGCGTGGCGAAGGCCGTGCTGATCGGCGCGGTGCCGCCGCAGATGGTGAAATCGGCGTCGAATCCGGGCGGCCTGCCGATGGACGTGTTCGACGGCATCCGCAAGAACGTCGCCGAGAACCGTTCGCAGTTCTACAAGGATCTCGCGGTGCCGTTCTTCGGCTTCAACCGGCCGAACGTCAAGGTGTCGCAAGGCACGATCGACGCGTTCTGGGCGCAAGGCATGATGGGCGGCGTGTACGGCCAGTATCAGTGCGTCAGGGAATTCTCCGAGGTCGACTACACCGAGGACCTGAAGAAGATCGACGTGCCGACGCTGATCCTGCACGGCGACGACGACCAGATCGTGCCGATCGACGATTCGGCGCGCCTGTCCGCGAAGATCGTGAAGCACGCGCAGCTGAAGGTGATCCCCGGCGGCGCGCACGGGATGTGCGTCGTCAACGCCGACCTGATCAATGCCGAACTGCTCGCGTTCCTGAAGGCGTAAGCGCTGCGGCACGGCGCGCGCGGCCCTGGCGCCGGCGCGCCCTTCAGGAAGATTCAGGAATTTTCAGGCCGACGCGATTCCGTCGCGGGGAGCGCGATCGCTAAGATCGTCGCTGCGCGATGCCGGGGGCTCATGGCGACGGCGCGCGCGCCGGCCTGAGCAGGATGCCGATCAACACCCCCGCGACGGCGAACGCCATCGCGACCCGGAAATTGTCCGCGAGCGCGAGCGTGGTCGCCTGGACCCGGACCGCCCGGTCGAGCAGCGCATAGGTCGCCTGGTCGCCCGTGGCGAAGGTGGCGCCGTGCGACACGAGCGACGCCGCGCCAGCCCGCAGCCGCGCGAGCGTTTGCGGATCAGACAGCGTGACATGCAGACCGACGAGATTCGAATGGGTAGCCTCCATGATGCGCTGGATCACCGCGATCGACGTCGTGCCGAGCTGCCCGCTCAGCAGGCGCGTCGTCTGCACGACGGCGCCGAACGTCAGCGCGTGCTCGGCCGTCACATGCTTGCCGAAGAAGAAGATGACCGACGTGAGCGCCATCGTCTGCCCCAGCGCCTGGAGCAGTTGCGACGGGATGAAGTCCGGCTCGGCCCACGCGGGCGTGAGACGCGCGCCGAGCGCGAACGCGACCGCCACCATCAGGAAACCGGCCACGATCAGCCGGCGCGGATCGACGCGCTGCAGCAGCCACGCGACGCACGGCGCGAACAGCAGTTGCGGAATCGCGATCCAGCGCAGCGTATCGCCGATCTGCAGCGGGCGAAGCCCGTAGGTGCTCGCGAGAAACACCGACGGAATGAAGCTCGTGTTGAGCACGGTGAAGCGCACGAGCCCGACGAGCAGGATCAGCAACGCGACGTTGGGCAGCGCGAGGTAGCCGAGATCGAGCCCGGCCTGCCGGGACGTGAGTTCGTGGATCAGGAATGCGGCAATCATCAGGATGCCGATGCACAGCAGCGCGACGATCAGCGGCGACTGGAACCAGAACAGCCGTTCGCCCTGGTCGAGCGCGATGCACAGGCACGCGAACCCGCCGGCGCCGAGCAGCATGCCGCGCGCGTCGAGGCCGGATGTGAAGCGCTTGACCGGCTCGTTCGACAGCGACAGCAACAGGCAGACGATGAACGGCATCGTCAGCAGCGCGTTCTGCCAGAACAGCCAGCGCCAGCTCAGGTGTTCGCTGTACCAGCCTTCGAGCGTCGCGGACAGGTTCAGCGACATCTCGAGGTTCATCGCATACGCGGCGATGCCGAACGGGATCAGCCGCGGCGGCAGCGTGCGCACGACGAACCCGACGGTCAGCGGCACGAACACGCCGGACGCGAAGCCGGCGAGGCTCTGGAACGCGATGAAGGTGCCGAAGTTCGTGCACAGCGGCAGCACGGTTTCGACGACGAGAAACACCGAGGCGCCCGCCAGCAGCACGCGGCGCGTGCCGAACACGAAGGCCGCCGCGATCGCGAGCGGGCCGACGAACATCTGCGACGCGGTGAACGCCGTGTTGATCCACGCGCCTTCGTCGAACCCGACGCCGAGCGCGCCGCGCACGTCGGCGAGGCCGAGCGACGTGATGCGCGACGTCAGCGTCGCGATGATCGCGCCGAGCAGCACGGACGCGATCGCGGCGATCGAGCGAAACGTCGGTATGTCGGCGGCCGGCGCGGCGGCCGGCCCCGGTGTCGCGCCACCGGGGGCGAACGTGGTGTTCATCGTCGAGCGGCTCCCGCATATGAGGCTCGCGCAAGCATAGCGCGATACGAAGAAAGTCGTCCGTACGATGGAGTATCCCGACCATGACCCCGAACCCGCCGGACTCGCCGTCCGTTCCCGCCGCGCGTTCGCGCAAGTGGCCGGTCGTGCTGATCGCCGCCGGCGCGCTGCTGCTCGTCGCGCTGCTGGTCTACGAATACGATGCGCACGAACGCGGCACCGACGACGCGTACGTGACCGGCCATCTGCACGTAATCTCGCCGCGCGTGGCCGGCACGGTCGAGCGCGTGCTGGTGGACGACAACCGGTTCGTGCATGCGGGCGAGCCGCTCGTGCGGCTCGACCCGCGCGATTTCGACGTGCGCGTCGCGCTGCAGCGGGCGCGCGTCGCGCAGGCCCACGCCGATGCGAGCCGCGCGAAGGCGCTGGTCGAGCAGGCCGACGCGACGCGCGTGTCGGCGCATGCGGATGCCGAGAAAGCCGAGCTCGATTACGCGCGGGCCCGCGAGCTGACCCGCGAAACGCCGCGCGGGCTGTCGCAGCAGGAATTCGATGCGGCCAACGCGGCACGCAAGTCCGCCCGCGCGCGCATCGACGCGGCCGACGCGCAATGGCGCAGCGCGCAGGCCGCGTGGCAGGCGGCGGCCGCCGTGTCGAACCAGAACGACGCCGAATTGCGCGACGCGGAACTCCAGTTGCAATACACGACCGTCGTCGCGCCGTCTGACGGTTATGTCGGCAAGAAGACCGTCGAGACCGGCGAGCACGTCGCGCCCGGCCAAGCGCTGCTCACGCTCGTCGAGCCGCACCCGTGGGTGGTCGCGAACTTCCGCGAAACCCAGCTGCGGCACGTGCGCACCGGCGACGCCGTGCAATTGCGCTTCGACGCGCTGCCGGAGCGGACCTTCAGCGGCCACGTCGACAGCCTGTCGCCCGCGACCGGCGGGCAGTTTTCGCTGCTGCCGCCCGACAACGCGACCGGCAACTTCACGAAGGTCACGCAGCGGGTGCCCGTGAAGATCCTGCTCGACGGGCAAGCGGTGACCGAGCCGCGCATCCGGCCCGGCCTGTCGGTCGTCGTCACGCTGCAACCCGAGCGCGCGCAGCCATGATCCGCATCGCCGCCCCGTTCGCCGCCGTGTTCGCCGCCTGCCTGCTGAGCGCATGCACGATCGCGCCGCGGCCGCTTGCGCCCGTAGCGGTCGGACCGGCCCCGTTCCGCCATGCGGATGCGGCGAACCCACCCGCCGCGCCGCTCGCCGAGTGGCCCGCATGGTTCGGCGCGCCGCCGCTCGTCACGCTCGTCGACGCCGCGCTCGCCGGCAATCCCGACCTCCGCGCCGCCGCGGCGCGCGTCGACCAGGCGCAGGCGCTGCTCGGCGTGCGCGAAGCCGCGCTGGCGCCCACCGTCGGTGTCGCGCCGTCGTTCAGCCGCTCGCGCGTGTCGGGCACGGTCGACAACGCATTGCCGAAACGCACGATGCACAACTGGTCGGTGCCGTTCACCGCGAGCTACGAAGTCGATCTGTGGGGCCGCCTGCGCGGCGACGCCGAGATCGGCCGGCAGAACGTGCTGCAGGCGGACGCGGATCGCGCGGCGGTGCGCCTGCGCGTGGCGACCGACGTCGCGGCCGACTACCTGACGCTCCATTTCGTCGAACAGGATCTCGCGACGCTCGCGCGCGCGATCGAGCTGCGCCGCACCGCGCTCGACGTGATCGCCGCGCGCGTGCGGGCCGGCGCGGCGAGCGATCTCGACGCGCTGCGCGCGTCGGCCGACCTCGATACGGCACGCGCCGATCTCGCGGACAGCCGCCGGCTGCGCGAGAACCTCGTCGACGCGCTCGCCGTGCTGACCGGCGTGTCGCCGACCACATTCGCCGTCGCGCCCACCGCATCGCTCGTGCGCGTGCCGGACGTGCCGCCCGGCCTGCCGTCCGCGCTGCTCGCGCAACGGCCCGACGTCTACGCGGCCGCGCGCCGTGCCGACGCGGCGTCGCTCGAGATCGGCGTCGCCCGCACCGCGTGGCTGCCGACGTTGACGCTGACCGCGCAGGGTGGTTTCGCGAGCCGCGATCTCGGCACGTTTCTCGATCGCAACAGTTCGCTGTGGGGGCTCGGCGCGAGCGTCGCCGAAACGCTGTTCGACGGCGGCAAGCGCGACGCCGCGGTGGCCGCCGCGACGGCCGGCGCGGACCTCGCCGACGCGAACTATCGCGCGACCGCGCTCGGCGCGCTGCGCGAGGTTCAGGATGCGCTCAACGACATCGCCGCGCAGAAGGAGCGGATCGCGCGCTACGACAGCGCGGCGCGCGCGACCGAGGCGGCCGCGCGGTTGTCGCTGAGCCGTTATGCGCACGGCTACGTCAGCTATCTCGAGGTGATCGACGCGGACCGCGATGCACTGAGCGCGCAACGCCAGCTGATTCACAGCCGCCAGTCGCTCGCGATCGCGACGATCGGCCTGGTGCGCGCGCTGGGCGGCGGATGGACGCCGCCGGCGTCGGCCGCGACGGGCGATGCGTACGCGCCGGGCGGTTCCGCATCGGACTGAGCGTGCGTGCCGGTTTCGCACGAACGGCCTTCAGCATTTTCACGCCGCTCTTAAGCTTTACTAACGTTTTTTGTGTTGTTCCGCGCGGATGCGCCGCATACATTGCTCCCATACGCACTCACCGCAGCGGGACGTGTCATGGATCGCCTGAAAGCGCTCGAGATTCTCAAGACGGTTGCCGAACAAGGCAGCTTCACGAAAGCCGCCGACGCCCTGCGGCTCGGCGTGCCGTCCATCAGCCGCACCATCCAGTGCCTTGAAACGTCGCTCGGCGTGCTGCTGTTCCATCGCACGACGCGCAAGGTGACGCTGACCCACGTCGGCCACGACGTGCTCGAACAGGCGATCGCGTTGCTCGCGCAATACGAGCATTTTTCCGTGTGCTGTCACACCAATGCGAGCGACGTGCAGGGCGACGTCTCGATCGAGGTCTCGAACCTGTTCGGCGCCGATCGGCTGGTGCCGGTACTCGCCGATTTCAATCGGCGGTATCCGCTCGTGCGTAACCGCGTCGACTGGGTCGATCATCCGAGCGCGGCGTTCAGCGGCGCCGCGGACCTGTCGATCGTCACCGAACGGACGTCGAGCGTGACCTGCGTCGAGCGACGCCTGGGACGCATTGCGATGGGACTGTACGCGAGCCCGCGGTTTCGCGCCGCTGCCGGCGCACCCGACGATCCGCAGGCCCTCGAACGCACGGACGCGCACGGCGGCAAACCGGGCAGCGGCGCTTCGATGTGGCCGCTGCGGCACCGGCGCACGGGCGCGACCGCCGCGATCCGGCTGGCCGGCGCGATTCGCTCGAACTGTCTCGACACGCTGATTCTCGCCACGACGCGCGGCGCGGGCTTCGCCGTGCTGCCGGAACATCTCGCGCGGCCGCTCGAGCGCGCCGGCGAACTCGTTCGCCTGCTGCCCGACTGGCAGGTCGGCGATCTCGACGCATCGCTGCTCTACCACTCGCGCCGCAACCTGCCCGCGCGCGTCAGAACGCTCGCCGAACATCTCGTCGCCGCGTTCGACGGCGGCCGCGACCCGCGGCCGGCCACCCGGCACCACGCACGCGCGGTCACGCATGCCGCCGATGCCGACCGCGAAGTGGCCGCATGAACGTCGCCGTTCGCGGCATCGGGCGCCGCGCCGGCACGTGCGTGCCGATCCCGTCGCGTCGAACGGGCCGGCGCGCCTGCTCAGGCGCCTGCTCTGTCGCCCCCCGCTCAACCGCCCGCGCCGACCGGGCGAACGCCGAGCGCCTGGGCCCGACGCACGAGATCCGGCAGCGTGCGGACCTGCATCTTCTTCATCACCTGCGCACGATGCACCTTCACCGTGATTTCCTGCAGCCCGAGATTCGACGCGATCTGCTTGTTCATCAGGCCCGCGATCACCTGGCTCATCACTTCGCGTTCGCGCGGCGTCAACGACGCATAGGCCCGCCGCACCGCATCCAGCTCACGCTCGCGCGCGAGGCGTTCGCCGTCGCGGGCCAGCGCGCGGCCGACGGCATCGAGCATCGTGTCGTCGTCGAACGGTTTCGTCAGGAAATCGAGCGCGCCGCCCTTCATGGCCTTGACGGTGGTGGCCACGTCGCCGTAACCCGTCATGAACAGGATCGGCACGTTCAGGCCCGCACGCACCGCTTCCTCCTGAACGGCGAGCCCGCTCTCGCCGGCCAGGCGCAGGTCGAGGATCAGGCAACTCGGCACGTCGGGCCGCTCGAATGCGAGGAACGCGCGCGACGTCGCGAACGTCTCGACGCGAAATCCCGCCGAGCGCAACAGCGCGCTCAGCGCGCGCCGCAGCGTTTCGTCGTCGTCGACCACATAGACGACCGGCGCGGGTTCCCCCGCGCCCTGGTTGCGATCAGAAGTCATATTCGGCGTGCTCGCCATCGCATTCCTCGTGTAGGCATCCGCTTCATTATCGAATGATAAACCGAGAAAAGTCTGGGCGGACACGCCGGCGCGCGCGGCATGACGGCGGACGCGCCGCTCACGCGGGCGGTGAGCCGGATGCGACCTGATCGATCAGGTCGAGCAGGTCGTCCGATGGAAACGGCTTGCGCAGGAACGCGACCGCGCCTTGCGCGAGCGCCCGGCGGACCGACTCGTCGTCGCCGTGCGCCGACATCAGGATGACCGGCAGCGCCGCGTTGCGCTGCACCAGCAGGCGCTGGACGTCGAGACCGCCCATCCCTTTCATCTTCAGGTCGAGCAGCACGCACGCCGCGTCGTCCAGCGGGCCGGTCGCGAGAAATTCCTCGCCCGACTCAAACGGCAATGCGGTATGGCCCGCCGATTTCAGCAGGCTGGCAAGACTCTTTCGGACCGACGCATCGTCATCGATGATGCAAACAAGGGCCATGAAATAAAAACCTAAATGGTGTCAATCGAGGTGAGCGCCGTGCGGTTCATGCCGCATCGACAGGCGCCGCCGCTGCGCGCCAGGTCCGCGCAGCCCGGCTGTCACGCCCACGATCCGGCGACCGGCACGGCCGGCGCCGGCTGCAGCGCGTCCGCGTGCGGGTCGGCCGCAAACGACGCGCGGCGCGCGTGGAGACGCCCGGCTTCGCCCGATTCCGCCAGTTTCTCGAGCGCATACGCGCGCACGACCTCGAGCAGCGAGTAGCGCTTCGACAGTCCGACCGAATGAACGACCAGCAGCGATTTCGACGCCAGGCTGACGAGACAGTCCAGCACCTCGTCCGCACCCAGTTCGTTGCAGGCGGCCAGCGCGCAGGCCGCGTCGAGCCGGAACGCATCCGGAAACACCGCGAGACGGCACAGCACGGTGCGCTCCATGTCGTCGAGCAGCCGATAGCTCCACTCGATGGTGGCCCTGAGTGTCTGCTGGCGCGGGTGCGCCGTGCGCAGGCCGCCGGACAGCGACAGCACCGACTTGTCGAGATCCGCCGCCAGCCCCTGGATGCCGAGCGACGCGACACGGGCCGCGCCGAGCTCGAGCGCGAGCGGCAGGCCGCTCAGGCGGCGGCAGAGGGTTGCGATCGCGTCGAGCGTCTTCGCGTCCGCCGGAAGATCCGTACCCATCGCGCGCGCGCGCGCCAGGAACATCCGGACCGCGCCGCTCGCGACGATGTCGTCGGCGTTCGCGCCGGCCGGCGGCAACGACAGCGGCCCGACGCGATAGACCCGCTCGCCCGCCACCCGCAACGGCTCCCGGCTCGTCACGACGAGTATCGCGCCAGGGTTCGCGTCCGCGATCGCTTCGCTCAGGTCGGCCAGTTCGTCGACGTACTGCTCGGCGTTGTCGAACACGAGCACGACGCGCTGCTCGCCGATCGCCCGGACGACGTCGGCGGGACCCGCGCCCGGGCCGCCCGGCAGGTCGAACGCGTCCAGCACCGCGCACGCCAGGGTCGCGTCGGCCCGCAGGCCGGCCAGGTCGACCCGGACCATCTCGATCGCGTGCGCCATCGACCAGGCCGTCGCGACTTCCAGCGCCAGATGCGTCTTGCCGACGCCGCCGGGACCGACCAGCGTGACGAGCGCCTCGCGATCGAGCAGCCCGTGCAGCTCGGCCGCTTCCTGCTCCCGGCCAATCATCGGACATTTGCGCGGCGTAGCACTCGCGCGGACATTGCCTGCCGAGTCGAACGCGAGCGGCGGGCGATCGCCATGCGCATGGTCGGCCGGCGGCGCGAGCCGGTAGCCGCGGCCCGATTCGGTCCGGATCCACCCGTGCTTGCCGCCGAACAGCTTGCGCAGCGTCGAGACGTGGACCTGGATGTTGTTCTCGACCACGATCGTGTTCGGCCACACGGCCTGCATGATCTCGTCCTTCGACACGAGCCGGCCGGCCGCCTTCACCAGCAGTTCGAGGATCTCGAACGCCCGGGCGCCGATATACCGGGGCTGCCCGTCGACACAGACTTCGCGGCATTCAAGGGAAACCGTCACCCGTCCGAACGTGTACATGATCCGCACTCGCTTATGCTGCCTGCCACCTCGCGCCGCCTCGCGAGGCGACGCGCTCCTGGGTTGCCCGTCCGGCCATGCCGATGCATGCCGGAAGGCGTGACCGTATCGTAGGTCGCAACCGGCGCCGCGAATATTATCCATAGGTTTAAGTCCGGCCCCGGCCGCCGGGGCTCAAGGGCGCGGCGGGTACTGCAAAATCCCGCGGGCTGTCGGACAATGCACGGGTCGCGGCCCGAACGCGCGCGACCGAGCCCGGCCGATCCCGCATCGCGAGCCGCTTCCACCTCCTCCACCCAGCCCGCCGCCCCACCGTGAATCAGCCCTTGCGTAACCCGGACGACACGAACCGAATGGATGCCGAATGGCTCGCGCGTGCCCGCCTGTCGAACGTGGTGCGCTCGGGCGACGTCCTGACCTTCGACCTGACCGACCGCGCGACGGGGCGCGTGTGGCCGGCGTGCCAGACCGGCTGGGAATTCGACCAGCGCTGCCGGCAGTTCGAGCAGGAACATGCGTTGAACGGGATCCTGGACCCGGCCTGGGCGCTCTTGCCGGTGGCGCTGATCCGCGCGGCCGACGGCCCGGTGCTCGTTCATCCGCGCCTGGACGTGCGTGCGTTCGACACGCTGACCGACGTCCGGCTGCCGCTCGACGCCTTTCTCGAAACGGCGATCGGCGCCGCCCGCACGCTCGGGGAACTGCATCGGCGCGGCTGGCTGCACGGCGATCTCCAGCCGACCAGTTTCGTCATCGCAGCGGACGGCACCGTCATGCTCCGCTCGTTCGCCCATGCCCGGGAGCGCGCGACGAAACAGGCGGCGGACCGCACGATGCGCACGGATTTCGCCGCGTACGCCGCGCCGGAAGTCTCGGCAGGCGCGTGCGTCGACGAGCGCGCCGACCTGTACGCGTTCGGCATCACGCTGTTCCGCCTGCTGACGGGCGCGATGCCTTACAAGGCCGCGTCGACGTCCGACTGGGTCCACGCGCACGTCGCGATCAAACCGTCGCCGCCCACGGCGTTTCGCGGCGACGTGCCCGCCATCCTGAACGATCTGATCCTGAAGCTGATCGCCAAGGAACCCGCCGATCGCTACCCGTCCTGTGAAGCGGTGCAGCACGATCTCGAACGGATCCTGCACGACTGGCTCGCCGCGGGGCGCGTCGAGCCCTTCGCGCTCGGCGGCTGCGATCCGTTCGCCGGTCTGCACACGCTCGACCTGCCGGTCGGCCGAGACGTGGAAATTCATCTGCTCGAGGGGATCCTGGAGAGCGTCACGCGCACCGGCGAGTCGGCCCTCGTGCTGGTCGGCGGACCGGCCGGCGTCGGCAAGACCGCGCTCGCCGAACACTTCGTGCGTCATGCGCGCGCCGCGTCGCGCACCGCCTGGTTCGCGTCGGCCACGGTCGACCGGTTCCAGCCCGCGCGGCCGTATGCGCCCGTGCTGCAGGCGCTGCGCACGCTGTTCGGCAGTGCGCTGGCGAGGCGCGACGACGAAATCGCGGCGATCGCCGCGCGGCTGCGCGACTGCGTGGGTCGGCAGGCCAGTCTTCTTGCGGCGATCTTCCCGGAAACCGGGTGGCTGCTCGACGTCGAGCCCGTCGCGTTCGACCCTACCGATGCGATTCCCGAATTCCATCTGTGCCAGATCGTCGTGAATGCATTCCGCGCGTTCGCGGCGCCGGGCGAGCCGCTCGTCATGACACTGGACGACATCCAGTGGGCCGACGAAGCGACGCTCGCGTTCCTCGCATCGATCGCGCTCGATCCGCCGGCCCATGTCTGCATCGTCGCCAGCTATCGAAGCGGGCCGCCGCATGACGACGCGCCGGCGTTCCGGCACCTGCGCGAGCAGCTCGATCGCGCCCGCGTCGCGTCGCTGACGCTGGCACCGCTCGATACGCCCGACGTCACGCGGATGCTCGCCGGCATGCTCGGCGAGGCGCCGGCCCGCTTGTCCGGGCTCGGCGACATCGTTCATCGCAGGACGGGCGGCAATCCGTTCTACATCCAGCAGCTGCTGCGCACGCTGATCGACGAGCAGCTGCTCGGCTACGATCCGGTGCGGCAAGCGTGGCAATGGAATGCGGACGACATCGAGGCGCGCCACGAGACCGAGAACGTCGTGAGCCTGCTCGCGGTCCGGATGCAGCGCTTGCCGCACGAAACGAGAACGCTGCTGGCGCTGATGGCCTGTATCGGCATCGACATCGACGAAGCGCTGTTGCGCGCGGCCGCCGACAAAACGCTGGCCGAACTCCGCTTCTGGCTGGACCCGGCGCGCCGGATGGGTCTCGTGTCGCTCTCCGGCGACCGCTGGCGCTTCGCTCACGACCGCATCCTCGAGGCCGTCTACGCACTCACGGGGCGCCCGGAGCGCGCGCTGCGCCACGCCCGGATCGCCGCCGCGATGCTCGCGCGCGCGAACCCGCCGTCACCCGACTCCTTGCTGGCGCTCGCCGCCCAGATCGAACTGGCGCAAGGCGTGCCGCTCGACGACACGCTCGCGCTCGCATACGCGGGTGCGCTCGCCGACGCCGCGGAGGCCGCGGCCACGGCCGCCGCGCGCGATCGTGCGTTGTCGTTTCTTGCGTCGGCGCAATCGCTGCTCGGCCCGCATGCCTGGTCGCAACACTACGGCCTCGCCAGCCGGATCGGCATCCTGCGCAGCGGCCTGCTGCTCGCGACCGGCGAAACCGCACAGGCGTCCGACGCGATCGACACGCTCATGGCACGTACGCGCACGCCCGCCGACCGCGCCGAGGCGCATCGGCTGAAGGCCGCCCAGCTCACGGTGGAGTCGCACTACCGGCAAGCGATCGACGTCGCGCTGGCCGGGCTGGCGCTGCTCGGCGTCGAACTGCCCGCCGAGCCGGTCGAGGCCGATCTCGCGGCGGCCTGCGATGCGGTGCGCGCGGCGCTCGACGGCCGCGCCATCGCCGACCTGGTCGACCTGCCCGTGATGACCGACACGCGCGTGGAAGCCACGATGGCACTGCTGACCGCGCTCGAAGCCGCGATGTTCTATCCGAGCGGCGGGTTGATGCTGCTGCATTTCGCGACGATGGTGCGGCTGACGCTGCGCCACGGCGTCACCGCCGCGTCGGTGCAGGGGCTCGCGTGGTACGGCGTGAGCATCGCGGAGCACCACGGCGCGTATGAAGACGGCTTCGAATTCGCCAAGGTCGCGCTCGCGCTGGTCGATCGCCACGGCTTCGAGCGCTATCGCTCCGCCACGCTGATCGCGCTCGACCAGGTGAGCGTCTGGACCCAGCCGCTGTCCTACGCACTCGAACGCGCACGCGATGCGAAAGCCGCGGGCAATGCGAGCGCCGAGCTGCGATGGATGTGCTACAGCTGCAATCACATCGTCAGCGATCTGTTGTCGATGGGCGAGGCGCTGCCCGCGATCCGCGCCGAAATCGACCCGCTGCTGGAGATCGCGCGTGGCGCGCACTACGACGACATCACCGACCTCGTCTCCACACAATCCGAATTCATCGATGCGCTGCAGTTCGGCCAGGACCGGCTGATCGGCAGCTGGCGTGCCCGTGCGTCATCCCGGACCCCGATGTCGGTCCTGGCGTTCTGGACCGACGTGCTCGCCGGCCAGGCGGCCTTCATCTTCGGCGACGCCGCGACGGCGCGCGCATCGCTCGATGCGGCCGCGTCGAGTGCATGGTCGACGCCCGCGCACATCATGCTTGCCGATTTCCACCTGTTCAGCGTGCTGGCCGGGATCGCATGCGACGACGGCGCAACGCCGCCCGAACGCATGCTCGAACGCTTCGCGCCCCAGCGCGCCCGCTTCGCGGTGTGGAGCGAGCGAAATCCCGGAACGTTTCTCAACAAGCTCGCGCTGATCGATGCCGAGTTCGCGCGCGTGCGCGGCGAGCACGTGGTCGCGATGCAGCAGTACGAAACGTCGGCCAGCCTCGCGGCGGAACACGGCTTCGTGCACGAACAGGCGCTCGCGCACGAGCGGGCCGCGCAGCATGCCGCGTCGCTCGGGCTCGCCGGCCAGGCCCGTCATCAGTTGCGGCTCGCCCATGCGTGCTACCGGCGTTGGGGCGCGACCGGCAAGACGCAGGCGATGGAAGCGCAGCATCCGTTCCTCGTGATGGATCCGTCGCCGGGCGGCCCGGCCGCGCCCGCGCGCGAGGATCTCGATTTCGCGCTCGCGATGCGCGCCGCCAATTCGTTATCCGAAGAAATCGTGCTCGAGCGCCTGATCCAGACGCTGATGCGCAACATGCTCGTGTATGCCGGCGCGCGCCATGGCCTGCTGCTGCTCACCCGGCACGACCGGCTGACCATCGAGGCGGTGGCGCGCATCGCAGGCAGCGACGTGATCGTCGATATCGCCCGCAGCGAACCCACCGAACAGGATGTGCCGCTGTCGATCCTGAACACCGTCGCGCGCACGCGAAAGCCGATCGTGCTCGCGAATGCGCAGCGCGACGGCGTGCCCGATCACGTCGACAGCCTGCGCGCGCACCCGACGCGCTCGCTGTTCTGCCTGCCGCTGTTGAAACAGGGCGCGCTGGTCGGCGTGCTTTATCTCGAGAATGCACTGAGCAACGGCGTGTTCTCGCCGCGGCGCATCGCGATGCTGGAAGTGCTCGCGCCGCAGGCCGCCAACGCGCTCGAATCCGCGCGGCTCTACGCGGAACTGATCGACGAGAACGCGCGCCGGGTCGAGACCGAGGCCGCGCTGCGGCACGCGCGCACCGAGCTCGCGCGCACCGCGCACATGACGGTGATGGGCGAACTCGCCGCATCGATCGCGCACGAGATCAATCAGCCGCTGACGAGCATCGTGTCGAGCGCCGGCGCGGGCATGCGCTGGTTGCGCGGCCCGCAACCCGATCTCGGCGAGGCGCTCGCGAGCCTGGACGACATCCGTGCATCCGGCGTGCGCGCGGCCGACATCGTCCGCGCGTTGCGATCGCTCGCGCGCCAAACGCCGCCCGCGCTGGCGCCGGTCGCGATCGACGACCTGATTCGCGACATGCTGCGTCTCACCGAGACGGAAATCGACGCGAAGCAGGTGGTGCTGCGCGTCGACCTGCACTGCGACGGCGTGCGCGCGATGGCCGACCGCACCCAGATCCAGCAGGTGATCCTCAATCTCGTCACCAATGCACTCGACGCGATGGACGGACTCGTCGCGCCGCGCGAACTCGAAATCGCGTCGCAGGTCAGCGACGGCCATGCGGTCGTCCGCATCGCCGATCGCGGCGCCGGCATCGCTGCGGACATCGCCAACCGGATCTTCGATCCGTTCTTCACGACGAAATCGCACGGCATGGGGATGGGACTCGCGATCTGCCGCTCGATCATCGAGGCGCATGGCGGCACGCTCGACGCCGCGCCACGCGACGGGCACGGTACCGTGATGACGTTCCGGTTGCCGGTGTCGACGCGCGGCTGATACCGGCGGCCAACGCATCGCGGCGCCGGCGCCGCACGGCTCAGGCTGCGCCCTGCCGTTGCGCGTCCTCGCTCAGGAAGCGGTGGACGAAGGTCACGGCCATCGCCCCTTCGCCGACCGCCGACGCCACCCGCTTGACCGAGCCCGACCGGACGTCGCCCGCCGCGAACGAACCCGGCACGCTCGTTTCGAGATAGTAGGGCCGGCGCTCGAGCGGCCACACGCGCCCGAATGCAGGACAGTCGTAGAGGTCGCTGCCCGTGACCAGGTAGCCGCTCTCGTTCCGAATGATGTTCGTGTCCCTCGCCCATTCGGTGTTCGGCGCACCACCGATGCAGACGAACAGGTGCGTGGCCGGCAGCACTTCCCGCGCACCGTCTTCCGTGCGCAGCACGATCGCCTCGAGCCGGCCGTCGCCCTGCAACGCGTCGACGGTCGTGCCGTAGCGGACGGTCACGTTCGGCATGCGCTCGATCCGGTCGATCAGGTAGCGCGACAGCGTTGCCGCGAGCGATGCGCCGCGCACGATCATCGTGACTTCACGCGCGTGCCGTGCGAAGTTCATCACCGCCTGCCCGGCCGAATTTCCGCCGCCGACGATGAACACGTGCTTGCCCTCGCACATCGGCGCCTCGCTCGATCCCGCGCCATAGAACAGGCCCGCGTTGAGAAAGCGCTGTTCGTCCGGCAGACCGAGGCTGCGGTATTCGATGCCGGTCGCGCAGATATTCGCGCGCGCGGTCAGAATCGAGCCGTCGGCCAGGTCGACGCGAATCTTGCCGTCGACGAACGTCGCATGCACGCCCTCGCGCATCATCAGCAGCTCGACGCCGAACTTGACCGCCTGCTGGCGCGCACGCTCGGCCAGCTCGGCGCCCGGTATGCCGTCCGGGAATCCCATGTAGTTCTCGATCAGCGAACTCGTCCCCGCCTGTCCGCCGACCGCATCGCGCTCGATCACGACGGCCCGCAACCCTTCCGATGCCGCGTAGACGGCAGCCGACAGGCCCGCCGGGCCGGCACCGTAGATCGACAGGTCATACTCGATGAAGCGCGGCCGCGCGACCCAGCCGAGCTTGGCGGCGATCTCCGGCAGCGTCGGCTGGTACATGCACGTACCGTCCGGAAAGACGACGACCGGCAACCGGACATCGCGCAGCGGCGCGATGCCCAGCTCGCGCACGCAGTCGGTGTCGGACGTCAGTTCGCACCACGCGTACTCGACCACGCCGCGCTTCAGGAAATCGCGAATTGCGTAGGCTTCCTTGCTGTTCGGCAAACCGATTACCTTGACATGCTGAGACTGCGTCATGAAGCCCTCCCGGCGACCGCACCGCGACATTGCACCCCGGCCGCACTTGCGACTGTACGTCGTCGTCGCCATCGCGCCGCGATGTTTAATAAGAATTAAGGTCAGCTCGCGCCACGACCGTCCACAATGAATCCTGTCCGCCTCCGCTTGCAGCTTCGTGCCGGCCGCGCTGCGAGCGCTCTGCGGCGCCGGCATCGGAGCGACAGATGACTACCACCTGCAGTCACCTCGGCGAAGCGCGCGTCCTGCACACCGACAAGGACTACTGCGAGGAATGCGTGAAGTCCGGCAGCCGGTGGGTGCATCTGCGCCTGTGCCTGAGCTGCGGGCAAGTCGGTTGTTGCGACTCGTCGCCGAATCGCCACGCGAGCCGGCATTTCCACGAAACCGGCCATCCGCTCGCCCGTTCGATCGAGCCGGGCGAGCGCTGGGTATGGTGCTACGCGGACGAAGTCATGGCCGGCGAAATCGCGTCGTAGCGCATCGCGCGCCGGCATCCGGCACCCATTTCCACTGCGGGTAAACACCGCTCGATCGCGGCTTTGTCCTGCCGATCTTTTCCACTAGAATTTATCGAACGATAACTTATCGACTGATAAACACGAGGTGTCCCATGCCTGTATCCAGACTTGCGCACTACTCGATCCGCACGCTCGATCTCGAGAAATCGTGCCGGTTCTATGAACGCGTGCTCGGCTTCAAACGCGGCTATCGTCCGCCGTTCGACTTTCCCGGCGCATGGCTCTACAAGGGCGGCGACGAAGCCGATTACGGCACCGTGCACATCATCGGCGTCGATCCGTCCAATCCGGACGGCCTTGCCGCCTATCTCGGCGACAAGGCGCTGCCGGCCGCCGGCACCGGCACCGTCGACCACATCGCGTTCCTCGCGACCGGCGTCGAGGCGACGTGGCGCACGCTGCGCGCCGAGAACATCCCGTGGCGCGACCGCACGGTGCCCAGCCTCGGTCTGCACCAGGTCTTCATCGAGGATCCGTCCGGCGTGACGATCGAACTCAACTTCCCTGCCGCCGAGGTCGAGGGCCTCGCGCTTCCCGACGCGGCCGCATCGGCCGGCGCATCCACCGGAGACTGACATGAACAACATCACTGCAAGCAAACGCAAGGCCGCCATCGTCGGCGGCTCGCTGGGCGGGCTGTTCGCCGCCAACCTCCTGCTGCGCAACGGCTGGGACGTGGACGTCTACGAGCGGGTGCCCGAGGCGCTGTCGGGCCGTGGTGCCGGCATCGTCACGCATCCGGAACTGTTCGACGTGATGCTCGCCGCGGGCGTGCGCATCGACGCGTCGATCGGCGTCAAGGTCGAGTCGCGCATCACGCTGTCGCAGGACGGCGCCGTGGAATCGGAACGGCGCTTGCCGCAGACGCTCACCGCGTGGAGCAAGATGTACCACGTGCTGCGTGCGGCGCTGCCCGATCAGCACTATCACGCGGGCGCCGTCGTGACCGACGTCGCGGACGGGCCGGAGCACGCGTCTATCACGCTGTCCGACGGCTCGGTCGTGCATGCCGATCTCGTCATTGCCGCCGACGGGTTCCGCTCCGCGATTCGCGAGCGGCTGCTGCCGGACGCGCAGTTGCAATACGCGGGCTATGTCGCATGGCGCGGGCTGGTCGACGAAGCCGCGCTGTCGGAAGCGACCCACGCGAGCCTGTTCGACAAGTTCGCGTTCGGCTTGCCGCCGCACGAACAGATCCTCGGCTACCCGGTCGCCGGCCAGGGCAACAGCACGCAACCCGGCGAGCGCCGCTACAACTTCGTCTGGTATCGCGCGACGCGCGAAGACACCGACCTGCCGAACCTGCTGACCGACGAGACCGGCAAGCTGTGGGCCGGCGGCATTCCGCCGACGCTGATCCGGCGCGACGTCCTCGCCGATCTCGAGGACGCGGCCCACGCGCTGCTCGCGCCGCAGTTCGCGGAAGTCGTCGCACGCGCGACGCAGCCGCTGTTCCAGCCGATCTACGACCTCGAAGTGCCGCGCATGGCGTTCGGCCGGATCGCGCTGCTCGGCGATGCCGCGTTCGTCGCGCGGCCGCACTGCGGAATGGGCGTCACGAAGGCGGCCGGCGATGCGCTCGCGCTCGTCGCGTCGCTCGCCACGCGCGCCGACACGCTCGACGCACTGTGCGAATACAGCGAGACGCGCACCGCCTTCGGCGTCGCGATCGTGCAGCACGCGCGCCATCTCGGCGCGTACATGCAGGCGCAACTGAAAAACGACACCGAGCGCGAAATGGCCGAGCGCTATCGCACGCCGGAAGTCGTGATGCGGGAAACCGCGGTGCCGCCGCATTTCTGAGCCGCATTTCCGAGCCGGGCACGGGCGGGCGCCGCGCACGAGACGCGCGACGCCCGACACCCGGCCGCGACATTCGATCCATCGAGGAGACACCGTGAACCACCCGCTTCCAGCCACCGCCGGCACCGCGCCCGCGCATGACTCGCCGGCGCAGGCCGCCCATCCGCTGCTGCGCGATGCCCGTTTTCGCACGCTCGTCAGGCGCAGAAGGCTGCTCGCCTGGTCGCTGACGCTCGTCATGCTCACCCTCTATTTCGCGTTCATCCTCACGCTCGCGTTTTCGCCGGCGCTGCTCGGCCAGCCGATCGTGCCGGGCAGGCCGACGCCGTGGGGCATCCCGGTCGGCTTCGGCATGTTCGTCGTCACGTTCGCGCTCGTCGCGCTATACGTATTCCAGGCCAATTCGGTCCACGACGCGCTCGTCGCGTCCCTTCGTCACGGAGACACGCCATGAAACGCCTGCTCCTCGCCGCGATCGTCGCCGCCGGCACGGCACCGGCGTTCGCGGCCGGCCCCGCGGCGATCGCACACGGGCACAACCCGGTCGCGATCGGCATGTTCCTGCTGTTCGTCGCATCGACGCTCGTCATCACGCGCTGGGCCGCGCGCAAGAACCACAGCGTGGCCGACCACTATGCGGCCGGCGGCCGGATCACCGCGTTCCAGAACGGCTGGGCGATCGCCGGCGACTACATGTCCGCGGCATCCCTGCTCGGCATTTCCGCGCTGGTGTTCACGAGCGGCTACGACGGCCTGATCTATTCGGTCGGCTTTCTCGCGAGCTGGCCGATCATCCTGTTCCTGATCGCCGAGCCGCTGCGCAACCTCGGCAAGTACACGCTCGCCGACGTCGTGTCCTATCGCCTGCGGCAACGGCCGATCCGCGCGTTCGCGGCGTCGAGCTCGATCGTCATCGTGCTGCTGTATCTCGTGTCGCAGATGGTCGGCGCGGGCAAGCTCGTCGAGCTGCTGTTCGGTCTCGACTACACGGTCGCGGTGCTCGTCGTCGGCGTGCTGATGGTCGTCTACGTATTCTTCGGCGGGATGCTCGCGACCACCTGGATCCAGATCATCAAGGCCGTGCTGCTGCTCGCCGGCGCGGCGTTCATGGCGTTCATGGTGCTGAGCCGCTTCGGGTTCAGCCTCGACGCGCTGTTCGCGCAGGCAGTCAGCGTGCATCCGAAGCATGCGGCGATCCTGCGTCCGGGCGGCCTGGTCTCCGATCCGGTCTCGGCCGTGTCGCTCGGCCTGGCGCTGATCTTCGGCACGGCGGGCCTGCCGCACATCCTGATGCGCTTCTTCACGGTCGGCGACGTCAAGGCTGCCCGCAAGAGCATCCTCCATGCGACCGGCATCGTCGGCGTCGGCTACGTGCTGATCGTGATCATCGGCTTCGGCACCATCGCGCTCGTCGCGCCGGACCCGCACTACCACGACGCGTCCGGCGCCGTGACGGGCGGCGCGAACATGGTGGCGATCCACCTCGCGCACGCGGTCGGCGGCAACGTGTTCCTCGGCTTCATCTGCGCGGTCGCGTTCTCGACCATCCTCGCCGTGGTCGCCGGACTCACGCTCGCGGGCTCGTCGGCGATCTCGCACGATCTCTACGCGAACGTGCTGCGCCGCGGACGCGCATCCGACCAGGAGGAAATGCGCGTGGCGCGCGCGACGACCGTGGTGCTCGGCGTGCTCGCGATCCTGCTCGGCATCGCGTTCGAGAAGCAGAACATCGCGTTCATCGTCAGCCTCACGTTCTCGATCGCGGCGAGCTCGAACTTTCCGGTGCTGCTGCTCTCGATCTACTGGCGCGGGCTCACGACGCGCGGCGCGGTGCTCGGCGGCCTGCTCGGGCTCGCCACCGCCGTCACGCTCACGGTGCTGAGCCCGACCGTGTGGGTGACGGTGCTCGGTCATGCGCATGCGGTCTATCCGTACGAATACCCGGCACTGTTCTCGATGGCGGCGGCGTTCGCCGGCGTCGTCCTGTTCTCCGTCACCGATCGCTCGGCCCGCGCGCGACATGAGCGTGCGCAGTTCGACACCCAGCTCGTCGCGTGCGAAATGGGCACCACAACGGGCACCACACAACGCGGCTGAGCCGCACGATTCGAAGAGCCGACATCCTCATGAGACATCCCACGTTGACCTGCACCTGCTGCCCGTCGCCGGCCCGGCGACGCCTGCTCGGCACGTTCGCCGCGCTCGCCGGCACGGCCTTGGCCGGCCGTTCGGCACCGGCTGCCGCAACCGCGAGCACGCCGGCCGCATCGGCCACCGCGCCGCTGCAGCGGCCGCGCGCGATCGACATCCACGCGCACTACTACCCGGAAAGCTTCTGCAATCTGGTCGGCGGCGAAGGCAAGCGCTTCGGCGGGTCGTTCACGTGCGACGACGCGTCGTTCACGTTCCGCACGCCCGCCGGCGGCCTCGGCCCGCTGCCGATGAAGTTCATCGACGTCGATGCCCGGCTCACGGACATGGATGCGTCCGGCGTCGACGTCCAGGCGCTGTCGCTCAGCGTGCCGATGGCGTACTGGGCCGACCGGCCGTTCAATGCGAAGCTCGCGCGCGACTGGAACTCGGCCGCGTCGCGCGTCTACGAGCGGCATCCGACGCGCTTCGTCGTACTCGCGACGCTGCCGATGCTGAACGCGACCGACGCGATCGACGAACTCGAGCGCGCCGCGCAGCTGCCGGGCGTGCGCGGCGTGTACATGGGCACCAACATCGACAATCGCGATCTCGACGACCCGCTGTTCGCACCCGTCTTCGCGCGCATCGCGCAACTGAACCTGCCGGTGTTCCTGCATCCGCAGCAAACGGTCGGCGGCGCACGGCTCGGTGACTTCTATCTGAGCAACCTGCTCGGCAATCCGTTCGACACGGCGATCGCGGCCGCGCACCTGATCCTCGGTGGCGTGCTCGATCGCCATCCGGACCTGCACTTTACGCTGCCGCATGCCGGCGGCGCGTTGCCGATCGTCGCGGGGCGCCTCGACGCGGGCTGGACCGTGCGCCCCGAAACGCGCCGGCTCGCGCAGAAGCCCAGCAGCTATCTGCGGCGCTTCAGCTACGACACGGTGTCCCACTCCGGGCCGGTGCTGGACTTCCTGATCGCGAACGTCGGCATCGACCGGCTCGTGCTCGGCAGCGACTACTGCTTCGACATGGGTTACGAACAACCGGTCCGCTTTCTCGACCGGCTCGACCTGAGCGCGGCCCAGCGCGCGCTGATACTCGGCGGCAATGCGGGAAAGCTGCTGCGGATCTAGCGCGATCGGGCCGCCATGTCGCGTTCGCGCGACGACGCTTGCACGATCGGCGCAGCCCGCCGGCCGACATGCCATCATCCGGCGAGCCGTCGGCACGGCACGGCAAACGTCGCCGCGCGGCCGGACCACCATGCCGCTTCTCTAACAAGGAACCACGCACGATGAAGATAGCCATTGCCGGCGGCTCGATCGCCGGTCTCGCGGCCGCGCTGACGCTCGATTGCATCGGGCACGACGTGACGGTCTACGAGCGCGCGCCGTCTCCGCTGCGCGGCCAGGGCGGCGGCGTGGCCGTGCTGCGCCGCATGATGGCGTTTCTCGAACAGCATGGCCGTCATTGCCGGCAGATGATCAGCGTGCCGACGCGTCGGCGTCGCTGGATCGAGCGCGACGGCAGCGTCACGCGGGACGAACCCGAAATGCTGCCGTTCTCGTCGTGGGACGCCGTCTACCGGTCGCTGTGCGACACGCTGCCGCGCGGACGCATCCGCTATGGCCGCGCGGTCAGCGGCTTCGAGCAGGATGCCGGCGGGGTCGACGTGCACCTGGGCGACGAACGCATCCGCGCGGACGTGCTGATCGCCGCCGACGGCGCGGGCTCGAGCCTGCGCACGCGCCTGTTTCCCGGCCATGCGCCGTCGTTTGCCGGCTACCTCGCGTGGCGCGGCATCGTCGACGAAGCCGGCTTCGAGCCCGCCGCGATCGCGCCGCTGATCGAGAACATGACGCTTCACAAGGCGCCGGGCGAACTGTTCATGGCGTTCCTGATTCCGGCGCTCGACGGCTCGCTCGTGCCGGGCACGCGCCGCTTCAACTGGCTGTGGTATCGCAACGAAGCCGATCGCGCCGCGCTGCGCCGCCACCTGACCGACCGGAACGGCAACGTCCATCATGCGTCCGTGCACCCCGGCATGCTTGCCGACGAGACCGTTGCGTCGCTGCGGCAACTGGCGCAAGAGCGCTTGCCGGCATCGCTGTCGCAGCTGGTGCTCGCGACACGCGCGCCATTCAACCAGGCGATCTTCGACGTGCTGAGCCCCGCCTTCGCCGACGGTCGCGTCGCACTGGTCGGCGATGCGGCCTGCACCGTGCGCCCGCACACGGCATCCGGCACATCGAAGGCGGCGGGCGATGCCGTGTCGCTCGCGCAAGCGCTGCCGGCCGACGCGTCCGATGTCGTCGAGCGGCTCGCGCAATGGTCGGCGCGGCGGCGCGAGGAAGTGACCGCGTTGCTCGAGAAAGGGCCGCAACTCGCCGCATCGTTCGGCCTCGGCTCGCCGCGCTGAGGTCATTGCATGATGTTCCGTGTTCCCTTTCTGCTTCGTTATCCTGACGTTGTGGCATCGGCGGCCGCGTTCTTCGACGGAACCCGCCCGGTTGATGCCGCACGGCGCGGCCATTGCTGCGCCGGCCTGTTTTGCCACGCGCATCATTCGACCCGCGCACGGCTGCAAGAAAGTGGTCGCCGCCTGCCGGGACGAAGGTGGGCGACTTCACGTTCGTGCTGCTCGCGCCGGCGCTGGCGCCGCTCGCGCGCAAGTCACGGCCGGCGTGTGCGCGTGCGCCGCCCGTCACCGTTCAGAACGATTCAGCGCGGCTTCAGGAATTGCCGCCGACGCCAGCGTAGACTGCCTCCATCAATCGCCGCGCGGCCTCTGGCCCGCGCGCCCCACCCCAGGAGTGACGACATGATTGCCGCCGCGAATCGCTGCGGCCGGACAGGCCTCGCATGGCCGGATCGATCGGCGATGCCGCATCGCCATCCGGCGGCCCCGGCTGCGACATCCACCGCCGGCACGCGCTGTCCAGGCCGCGCACACCGGCCCGCGCGCTACGCCACACCGGTGCGCGCCGCAGCGGGCAACCGGCCTGGCCGGCGTCCGTTCCCGTGCCACGCCGATTGCATGACGCCGGATGAACCGGTTCGCGCGGAGTACGCATGAAGCACAAACGACTCTGGTTCGGCGCGGCGGTTGTCGCGGTCGTCGGTCTCGCGGTCGCGATCGGCATCATGGTCCGGCCGTCGATCGCGCCGGTCGATCCGCCCGCGCGCACGTCTTTCGATCCGCAGCTCGTGCGCGCGGGCGCACGCGTCGTCGCGCTCGGCGACTGCGTCGTGTGCCACACCGCGAAGGACGGCAAGCCGTTCGCCGGCGGCCTGCCGCTCGCGACGCCGTTCGGCACGATCTACGCGACCAACATCACGCCGGATGCCGACACGGGCATCGGCCGCTGGTCGCAGGCCGCGTTCGCGCGGGCGCTGCGCAGCGGCATCGCCCGCGACGGCCATCCGCTCTACCCGGCGTTTCCGTACATCCATTTCACGCGGATGTCCGACCAGGACATCGAGGCCGCATACGCGTACCTGATGACGCGCGAACCGGTGCAGACGAAGACGCCGGCGAACGACCTGATCTTCCCGCTCAACTTCCGGCCGCTGGTCGCGTTCTGGAACGTGCTGTTCCTGCGCGAGGGCGCGTACCAGCCCGATCCGTCGCAATCCGCGCAATGGAATCGCGGCAAGATGCTCGTCGACGGCCTCGGGCACTGCGCGTCCTGCCATTCGCCGCTGAACGCGATCGGCGGCGAACAGGCCGGCAAGGCGTTCGACGGCGGCATCGTCGACGGCTGGGACGCGCCGCCGCTCAACACGCTCGGCAACGCGGCCCGGCCGTGGACGCAAGCGCAACTGGTCACGTACTTGCGCACCGGCCGCGCGAGCGAGCACGGCGCGGCTGCCGGACCGATGCTGCCGGTCACGCGCGATCTCGCGACGGTGCCGGCGGAAGACGTCGAGGCGATCGCCGCGTACATCCTGTCCATCCAGAAGCCTGCCGCCGCGCGTCCCGCAACGACGGCCGCCACGGAACACGGCCCGACGACGCCGGCCGCGCAGCGCGGCGCCGTACTGTTCCAGGCGTCGTGCGCGCAGTGTCACGGGCCGGTCTCGCCGATGCAGTCGATCGGGGAGCGGCCGACGCTCGCGTTCAGCACGGCCATCCATGCCGACACGCCGCGCAACGCGATCCAGATGATGTTCAACGGCATCGGCTGGCATGGCGAGGACACGCTGAACTACATGCCGTCCTACCTCGACCAGTACGACGACGCGCAGATCGCGGATCTCGCCGCCTACCTGCGCGAGACGTATTCCGATCGCCCCGCATGGAGCGGCATCGACACCCTAGCCGCGAAGCTCAGAAAGGAGGACCGCGCACCATGATCGCCCTCACCGTGAACGGCGTGCGGCACACGCTCGACATCGATCCGTCGACGCCGCTGCTGTACGCGCTGCGCAACGACCTGCACCTGCACGGCGCGAAATTCGGCTGCGGCCTCGGGCAATGCGGCGCATGTACCGTGATCGTCGACGACAAGCCGATGTTCTCGTGCCTGATTCCGGTCGCCGCGCTCGGCGAGCGCCGCGTCAGAACCGTCGAAAGCCTCGGCACGGCCGACCATCCGGGCAAGCTTCAACAGGCGTTCATCGACCACCAGGCGGCGCAGTGCGGCTACTGCATCGCGGGCATGATCATGCGCGCGCAGGCGCTGCTCGAACGCAACCCGAAACCGACCGAACGCGAGCTGCGCACCCACATGGAACCGAACCTGTGCCGTTGCGGCACCCACATGCGGATCCTGGCCGCCGTGCGCCAGGTCGCGGGCCTGCCGGAGCCGGAACCGTCCGCCGCGCCGGTCATGATCAGCAAGGGAATCTGATGAACGCACCCGACGACATCGACGAAGGCCGCCGGCACTTCATGGTCTCCGGCGCGCTCTTCGTCGCGTTCAGCCTCGCGCCGGCCGCGCGCGCGGCCGCCGAAGTCGTGATCGCGGACGAAGGCGCCGCCGTCCACGTCGCCAAGGCCACCGAAACGCTGGCCGGCAGCCTCAAGACCAACCCGCTGCTCGACGCGTGGATCAAGATCGCGCCCGACGGCAAGGTCACCGTGTTTACCGGCAAGGTCGAGCTCGGCACCGGCGTGCGCACCGCGTTGCTGCAGGTAGCCGCCGAGGAGCTGAACATGAAGCCCTCGCTGATCACGTTCCTGACCGCCGACACCGGCGCGTCGCCGGACGAAGGCCTGACGGCCGGCAGCCACACGATGGCGGACAGCGGCTCCGCGCTGCTGAACGCCGCCGCGCAGGTGCGCGGGCTGCTGGTCGACGGCGCGGCGAAGCAGTTCGGCGTCGATCCGCGCACGCTCACCGTCGCCGATGCCGTCATCAAGGCGCCGGACGGCCGCACGATGCGCTACGGCGACGCGGTGCGCATCGTCGACCTGCACCGCAACGCGACGCCGACCTCGCCGCTGAAGCCCCCGGCCACGTTCACCGTGATCGGCACGTCACTGCCGCGCGTCGACATCCCGAACAAGGTCACGGGCGGCGTCAGCTACGTGCAGGACATGGAACTGCCGGGCATGCTGCACGCGCGCGTCGTGATGCCGCCGGTGTACGACGCGGCACTGCAGTCGTTCGACGAAGCCGCGATCCTGAAGCTGCCGGGCGTCGTGCGGATCGTGCGCAACGGCAGCATGCTCGCGGTCGTCGCGCACGGCGAATGGCAGGCGGTCGTCGCGCAGCGCGCGCTGGCCGCAAGCTGCCGCTGGTCCGGCGGCCGCGCGCTGCCCGATCGCGCGACGGTCCACGCGGAGCTCAAGCGGATCGCGACCCAGCGCATCGAAATCGCCAACACGCATGCGCCCACCGCGCCTGCGACGAAGACGCTGTCCGCCACGTTCCTGAAGAACTACCTGCTGCACGGCTCGATCGGGCCGTCGTGTTCGGTCGCGCATCTCGAGAACGGCACGCTGACGGTGTGGACCCACTCGCAGGGCGTCTACCCGCTGCGCGACGCCCTTGCCGAGATGCTGTCGCTGCCGAAGGCGAGCGTGCGCTGCATTCACACCGAGGGTTCCGGCTGCTACGGGCACAACGGCGCGGACGATGCGGCCGCGCATGCGGCACTGATCGCGGCGGCGATGCCCGACAAGCCGATCCGTGTGCAATGGATGCGCGAGCAGGAACATACGTGGGACCACTTCACGCCGGCGATGGTCACCGAGCTCAGCGCGTCGCTCGACGCGGGCGGTCGCATCGTCGACTGGAACTATGCGCTGTGGAGCAGTTCGCACAACGAGCGCATCGTCAATGCCGGCCGGCTGCTGCCCGCGCGGATGCTCGAGCCGCCGTTCGTGTCCGCGCCGTCGACGCCGATGCTGCAGCCCGAGGGCGGCGGCGATCGCAACGCGATCCCGCTCTACGCGCTGCCCAACATGCACATCGTCAACAACTTCTCGCCGACGATGCCGCTGCAGACTTCCGCGATGCGCTCGCTCGGCGCGCACACCAACGTGTGGGCCATCGAGAGCTTCATGGACGAGCTCGCGCACGCCGCCGGCGTCGATCCGGTCGAATTCCGCCTGCGCCACATGCAGGACCCGCGCGCGCGGCAGGTGATCCAGCTCGCCGCGGCCCGGTTCGGCTGGCCGCGGCCGCCGCGCGCGCGCAATCGCGGCGTCGGCTTCGCGTTCGGCAAGTACAAGAACCTGATGGCCTACGTCGCGATCGCGATCGAGATCACGGTCGAGCCGGAGACGGGCCACGTGACGCTCGATCGCGCGGAAGTCGCGGTCGACGCCGGCCAGGTCGTGTCGCCGGACGGCATCCGCAACCAGATCGAGGGCGGCATCGTGCAGGCCGCCAGCTGGACACTGTACGAGGCGCTGAAATACGATACGCAGCGCATTCGCAGTTTCGACTGGAGCAGCTATCCGATCCTGCGGTTCGGCTCGGCCCCGCAAAGCATCAAGGTGCATCTGATCAATCGCCCCGGTGCGCCGTTCCTCGGCGCGGCCGAGGCGTCGATGGGGCCGACCGCGGGCGCGCTGGCCAACGCGATCTTCGACGCGACCGGCCAGCGCATGCGCGAAATGCCGTTCGCCGGCGATTCGCTCAGGAAACGGATCGACGCATAGCCGCACCTCACAACCGACCGCGCCGGCACGGACCGGCGCCGGCAACCCGACAGGCTGGAGATTTCTGAACGATGGATACCTTGCTTTCGATGCGCGTGTTCACGCGCATCGTCGAGACGGGCAGCTTCACGCGCGCGTCGGACACCACCGGGCTCACGACGCCGCGCGTGTCCGCGCTGCTGAGCACGCTCGAACAGCATCTCGGCTGCCGGCTGCTGAACCGCACGACGCGCCGCATCTCGCTGACCGAGGACGGGCAGGCCTATTACGAACGCTGCGTCGGCGTGCTGCGCGAGATCGACGACATGGAAGCGGCCGTCTCGCAGGCGCGCAACGTGCCGCGCGGCCGCCTGAAGGTGAACCTGCCGCCGGCGATGGCGAAACAGATCATGGTGCCCGCGCTGCCCGAATTCCTCGCAGTCCATCCGGGCATCTCGGTCGAACTCGGCGTGACGGACCGGCAGATCGACCTCGTCGGCGAAGGGGTCGATTGCGTCGTGCGCATCGGCGCGCTCGACGACTCGGGGCTGGTCGCGAAACGGATCGGCAGCCTCACCACCTGCACCTGCGCGGCCCCCGCGTATCTCGAGCGCTGCGGCGCACCCGACACGGTGGACGACCTCGCGCAGCACATCGCGGTCAGCCACGTGTCGGCCGATACGGGCCGGCCGCGGCCGTGGGACTACGTCGTCGACGGCGAGACGCGCATCATCCAGATGTGCGGCACGGTCGCGGTCAACGACGCCGACACCTACATCGCATGCGGCGTCGCGGGAATCGGCCTGATCAAGACCTCGCTGTACCTGGTCGAGCCGTACCTGAAATCGGGACGCCTGCGCGAGGTGCTGACCGATTTCAACACGCCGCCGCGGCCGATCTCGATCCTGTATCCGCCCAACCGGCACACGCCCGTCAAGCTCAAGGTCTTCGTCGACTGGCTCGCCGGCCTGTTCGCGCAGATCCCGACGCTGCAGGGCCAGCGAGGCTGAAGGCCACCCGCATCGAGCAGCGCATGAATCAAGTGATTTAAGGCGGCGTTTTAGGACAATTCAGCCCGCGCGATCCAGACTGGTTTCATGGGCTTCGCGATCCGCGATATCCGCGCCGGAGGCCCGCGACGAGAGGCCATCATGAAGATCGCGATCGCCGGCGGCTCCATCGCGGGCCTGGCTGCCGCCGTCACGCTGAATTGCATCGGCCGCGAGGCCGCCGTCCACGAACGTCGCGACCGGCCGTCGCCCGCTCAGGGCGGCGCGGTCGCGGTACTGCGCCGCCTGACCACCTTTCCCGACACGCACGGCGAACCGTTGCGCGGCCATCTGGCCGCCCCCGGGCGTCCGCCTGCGCGCTCGCGTCGGCCAGGCTCGCCGCCACCGGCGTCCACCTGCGCGCCCGCCGCGGCCGGGCTCGCCGTCACCGGCATGCGGTTCGCGGCCGATCCCTGCCGCGGCGGACGCGCATGACGCCGCCCGCGATCCGCCCCCTTTGCGCGCCGCGCAATGCTCGATTGCGCGGCGGCCGTATTCCCTTGTTATCGATCGATCAATAATCTTGACGGCAATGCGGCGGCTTCCGTTTCGCCGCGACCCACACCGCATCATCCGCCCGACGACCGGGCACCCGACATCTCTTTCGAAGGAGTCGACCATGTCAGCAGAATCCACCCCGCTCGCGCCCCAGGGGCACGCGGCCAAGCTCACGCAGGGCCTCATCCTGCTGTTCGCGTTCAGTTGCGGCGCGATCGTCGCGAACCTGTACTACGCGCAGCCGATCACCGAACTCATCGCACCCAGCCTGCACATGTCGGGCGAAACCGCGAGCCTCATCGTGTCGCTGACGCAGATCGGCTACGCGCTCGGCCTGTTCTTCATCGTGCCGCTCGGCGACCTGCTCGAGAACCGCAAGCTGATGATCACGACCGCCGTCGTGTCGATCGCGAGCCTCGCGGCGGCGGCGATGGTGCATACGCCCGGGCCGTTCCTCGCGATCTCGCTGCTGATCGGCTTCAGCTCGGTCGCCGTGCAGATCCTGGTGCCGCTCGCCGCGCACCTCGCGCCCGATCATTCGCGCGGCCGCGTGGTCGGCACGATCATGAGCGGGCTGCTGCTCGGCATCCTGCTCGCGCGCCCGCTGTCGAGCGTGGTGGCCGACGCGTTCGGCTGGCGCTTCGTGTTCGCGGCCGCCGCCGTGCTGATGACGCTCGTGACGGCCGTGCTCGCGCTGACGATCCCGTCGCGCCAGCCCGATCACCGCGCGACCTATTTCGAACTGATCGGCTCGCTGCTGCATCTGGTCCGCACGATGCCGGTGCTGCGCCATCGCGCGTTCTACCAGGGCCTGATGTTCGCGTCGTTCAGCCTGTTCTGGACCGCCGTGCCGGTCGAGCTCACGCGTCACTACGGCCTGTCGCAATCGGCCATCGGCCTGTTCGCGCTGGTCGGTGCGATCGGCGCGACGTCGGCGCCCGTCGCCGGCCGCCTCGCGGATGCCGGGCACACGGTGCGGGCGACGCTGATCGCGCTGGTCGCGGGTGCGCTGTCGTACGCAGTCGCGCTGGTCCACGGCGCCGGGCTGTACGGCCTCGTCGTCACCGGCATCGTGCTCGACTTCGCGGTGCAGATGAACATGGTGCTCGGCCAGCGCGAGATCTACGCGCTGCATGCGGCGAGCCGCAACCGCCTGAACGCGCTGTACATGACCAGCATCTTCGTCGGCGGGGCCGTCGGCTCCGCGCTCGCGAGCCCGCTGTACGAGCATGGCGGCTGGCCGCTCGTCGCGGCCGTCGCCGGCGCGTTCCCGATCATCGCGCTCGCCCACTACCTCGTGATCGGGCGCCCGCACGCGCAACGCCACGCCCAGGCTTGAACCGGCGCCGGCACCGGTTCACGCGCGAACGCCGCTCGGGTCGCTCGCGCCATTGGAACGCTGCCGGCACGTCACCTCCGACTTTCCGCAGGGCCCGCCGCGACACCGGCCACGGCCGCACGATCCGCGGCGCCGCCCTGCTCCACGCAAAAGGAATTCATCATGTCTACCCTGCTCGGTAACTACGATCTGCGCGGCCTGCCGCTTCCCAACCGTATCGTGATGGGGCCGATGACGCGTTCTCGCGCGCCTTCGCGCGGCCAGCCGACCGCGCTCATGGCCGAGTACTACGCCCAGCGCGCATCCGCCGGCCTGATCGTCACCGAAGCGACCAACGTCAGCCCGGCCTCCGCGGCGTTCGAACTGACGCCCGGGCTCGTCACCGACGAGCAGGCGGCCGGCTGGAAACAGGTCACCGACGCAGTTCATGCGAACGGCGGGCGCATCTTCGCGCAGCTCTGGCACGGCGGCCGGGTCAGCTCGCTGACGCTGCTCGGCGGCGAAGCGCCGCTGTCGCCGTCCGGCGTCAACGACGATCTCGAACAGCTGCAGGTGTGGGCGCAGTTGCAGAACGGCTACTACACGAAGATTCATGCGACGCCGTCGCGCGCGATGACGACCGACGAGGTCGCCGCGACGGTCGAGGAATTCCGCCAGGCGGCGCTGCGCGCGAAGGCGGCCGGCTTCGACGGCGTCGAGATTCACGCGGCCAACGGCTACCTGCCGCACCAGTTCCTGTCGTCGACGCTGAACCGCCGCGACGACCGCTACGGCGGCTCGCTCCCGAACCGCGCGCGCTTCCTCGAGGAAATCGTCGACGCGGTGGGCGGCGTGCTGCCGCTCGACCGGGTGGGCGTGCGCATCTCGCCGTACGCGAAGTACAACAACGTGCGCGACGCGGATCCGGATGCGACGTATGCGTACGTCGGCCGCATGCTCGACGAAGCCGGAGTCGCGTATCTGCACGCGGCGGACACCAACGGCTGGAGCGGCGAGCCGGACCTGCCGCGGATCGTCGCCAACACGCGCAACGCGTATCGCGGCACGCTGATCGTCAACGGCGGCATCGCGCCGGAGGCCGCGAATGCGCTGATCGATGCGGGTGATGCCGATCTCGTCGCGTTCGCGCGCGCCTACATCGCGAACCCCGACCTCGTCGAGCGCATCACGGCGAAGGCGCCGCTCGCCGCGCCGAAGCCGGTCGGCTGGTATGGCGGCGACCGCGCGGGATACGTCGACTATGCGCGTCATGACGCGGCGGGCGCGAACGTTTGAACGTTTGAACGTTTGAACGTTTGGGCGTTTGGGCGTTTGGGCGTTTGGGCGTTTGGGCGTTTGGGCGCTTGGACGCTTGGACGCTTGGACGCTTGGACGCTTGGACGCTTGGACGCTTGGACGTCTGAGCGCCTGAGCACCTGAACGCCCATGCACCGCAACAGCGGCCAAGCTGCCGCCGCGGCAAGCTCGCGCCGCCGGCTCCGGAACGAAGCCGTCAAACGTCCTTCCAGCGCGCGCCCAGCACGCGCCCGCAGAAATTCGGCCGCTGAAAATCCGGGTCGGCACGCTCGAGCACATCGGCACTCCACGTGCCGAACGTCGACGCCGGCCGGTGCGCGACGCCACGTGCGACCGCATCGAGGAACGCGTCACCGAACCCGTCTTCGCGCGGATACGCGGCGAGCAGCGCCCGACGCTCGTCCACCGAATACGCGTCGAAGCCGCTCGCCATCAGGTCCGCCGCCACAGCCTCGGCCAGCGCGCACGCCAGCGGCGAGACGCGCGCGGCCACACCGGGCGTCGTATGCAGCGCGATCGCGCGCCACACGTCGTCGCGCTGGCGCTGCGACGTGTGATGCCGCAGCAGGAACGCGTGCGCGGCATCGGCGCTGTCGACCTCGTAGCGCGCGCTCGAGCGGCAATAGGCGGGGCTCAGCCCCATGTTCGCGTACATCGCGGCCACGTACAGCGCATCGGCATCGAGCGTCTCGCCGGCACGGCGCGCGGCAAGCGACGCCAGGACGAACACCCGGCATGCGTGACCGGTCAGCACCGGCGGCAACGATGCACACGCCGCTTCGGCCGCTTCGATCGCCATCGGCGTCCGCGGAATGCGAACGCCGGCGACTTCGTCATCGGCGGGTGCGCACGTCGGCGCTCCACTCATCTCGTCTCCTTCTGCCCCGCGCCGGGGCGGAAAATTGTCTGCTCATCGGGCCGCACGCGCCGGCCCGCCGACCTGCCGCCTACGAGGCGACGCCGGGATAACCGAATGCTTCGCACTGCTCGACGACTTCACGCGCAGCCACCTGCAGGCGCCGCGCGAAACGCGCCGCTGGGCCGCGCACGGCACCGGCGTCCGCGCGGGCGGCATCCGCGCTGCCGCCGCCCGCCGCGCGCAGCGACGCCGCCGCGGGACGACGCCGGCCGAAACCGCCGAATTCGACCACCGGCGACCACGCGGGGCTGACCGGCAACGGCGGCGGCGCCAGCGGCGCGAACTCGTCGGCCGCATGCACGACCTTGCCGCCGACGACGGTCAGCACCGAGGAGAGCGTCTTGATCTGCGCCTCGTCGATCGTGAAGTAGTCGTCCGTCAGCACGGCGAAATCCGCGTACTGGCCGGGCACCAGCGCGCCCTTGCGATCGTCTTCGTTCGAAAACCACGCGCTGCCGACCGTATAGCGGCGCAGCGCTTCCATCCGGCCGAGCCGGTTCCATTCGGGATAAAGCGCCGTGCCGCCGACGGTGCGCCCGGACACCATCCAGTACAGCGACAGGAACGGGTTGTAGCTCGCGATGCGCGTCGCATCGGTACCCGCGCCGACCGGCAGCCCGGCCGCCAGCATCGCGCGGATCGGCGGCGTGCGCGCGGCCGCTTCCGCGCCGTAGCGCGCGATGAAGTACTCGCCCTGGAACGCCATCCGGTGCTGGACCGTCACGCCGCCGCCGAGCGCGGCGATGCGCGCGATGTTCGCATCCGAGATCGTCTCGCAATGATCGAAGAACCAGCGCAGCCCGTCGAACGGCAGCTCGCGGTTCACGGCTTCCAGCACGTTCAGGAAGCGGCCGATCGATTCGTCGTAGGTCGCGTGCAGCCGGAACGGCCAGCGGTGCCGCACCAGCAGCCGGACCACGGCGGCCAGTTCCGCCTCGAGCGCGTCGGGCAGGTCGGGGCGTGGTTCGAGAAAATTGCCGAAATCGGCCGCGGAATACACCAGCAGTTCGCCGGCTCCGTTCATCCGCAGGAACGCGTCGCCGTCGCCGGGCTTGGCCAGCGTCACCCACCGCGCGTAGTCGTCGAGCTCGCGCCCCGCCTGCTGCACGAACAGGCTGTACGCGATGCGCACCGTCAGTTCGCCGCGCTT
This sequence comes from Burkholderia sp. Bp8991, assembly GCF_003853795.1. NCBI lineage: Bacteria > Pseudomonadati > Pseudomonadota > Betaproteobacteria > Burkholderiales > Burkholderiaceae > Burkholderia > Burkholderia sp. Bp8991. The sequence goes on from NZ_QTQJ01000015.1 coordinate 42,770, forward strand.
CGCGAGCGCCATGACCGCCGCGTAGTCGTCCGGATAGGCCTGGAAATCGCCACCCGCGTCGATCGTGCTCGTCACGCCGAAACGGTTCAGTTCGCGCATGAAATGCCGCGTCGAATTGATCTGGTCGTCGTGGCCGAGCTTCGGCGCGCGCTCGAGCACCGCATGCAGGATGCCCATGTCGGGGCGCGCGATCAGCATGCCGGTCGGCCGGCCGAGGCGATCGCGCTGGATCTCGCCGCCGGGCGGATCGGACGTGTCGCGGCCGTAGCCGATCGCGCGCAGCGCGGCCGCGTTCAGCAGCGCGCTGTCGCCCAGGTGCAGGATGAAGACCGGCGTGTCGGGCGCGATCGCGTTGAGCTCGGCCACCGTCGGCCCGCGCTTTTCCGCGAACTGGAATTCGGTCCAGCCGCCGACCACGCGCACCCAGTGCGGCGCGGGCGTGCGCAGCACCTGGCGACGCAGCATGCCGAGCGCGTCGGCCAGCGTCGGCACGCCGTCCCAGCGCAGCTCCAGGTTGAAGTTCAGGCCGCCGCGGATCATGTGCAGGTGCGAATCGTTCAGCCCCGGGATCACGGTGCGGCCGTTCAGGTCGATGCGCGGCGTGCCGTCGCGCGCATGGCGCAGCACGTCGCGGCCGCTGCCGCTCGCGAGGATCCGGCCGTCCTTCACCGCGAGCGCGGTCACGAACGACTGCCGCGCGTCCTGCGTCGCGATCTTGCCGTTGTAGACGATGAGGTCCGCCGCTTCGGCGAATGCCGTCGTGTCGAGCACCGTCAGCCCCCCCTGCTCGCGCCGAACGCCGGCATGCGGCCGCACGCGGCATGCACCCGGTTTGACGATACACCGACCATCCCTTCCCCCTTGAACATTGCACGATCAGGCCGCCGCGCCGCGGCGCGCGGACGCGACGGCGCCCGGCGCGGGCCCGGCACGCCGTTACGCCGCCGACTGCATCGCATCCGCCGCCTCGCGTCGCCTGCGCGTCAGGCCCGTCGGCGCAGCCGTCTCCGGGCGAACGAAGTTCTGCAGGCGCGCCAGGCGGCGCACGTCGAACGCCCGCGATTGCGGGTCGACATGCCCCGACAGGTCGGCCACCAGCGACGACGCCTGCGCGGTGCGCCCGCGCTCGATCAGGTGATCGGCCAGGTCCAGCGTCGCGCGCAGCGCCCACATCGCGGCACCCTGGCCGTTCGCCGCATGAATCGCCATCAGCAGGTGACGGTGCCCGTCGGCTTCGCACGCGATCGCGAGATCCGGGTCGGCGGTGCGGGCCTGTTCGAGCATCGCCAGCCCCCTCGCGCGCAGCAGTTCCGGCACGAACAGATGCTCGCCGTGCGCGCGGCAGCGCGCGAGCGTCGCGTCGAGCTTCGTGCACGCGTCGGCCGCGCGGCCCGTGCGCGTCAACCCTTCCGCGTAGGCGACGACCAGCGGCGCGAGCAGGCGCCGGAAGCCGCTCGCTTCGATGCGCCGCAGCGCGGGCTCGAGCCGCGCGAGCCCGGCGCCGGGATGGCCGGCCTGCATGTCGAACTGCCCGGCGAGACATTCGGCATGGCTGCGCCAGATGTCGAAGCCGTGCGCATCGGCGGTCGAGCGCAGCGTCTCCAGATAATCGGAAATCGCGTCATGATCGCCGTAGGACAACGCCATCGGCACGGCCGCGGCGCCGAGCACGACGCACAATGCCGGCGCCGAGCCGCTGCGGCGCGCGCATTCGACCGCCTGCGCGGCCAGCCGCATCGCATATTCCGCATCGCCCTGCAGCCAGACGAGCCGCGTCAGCATCGTCCGGCCGAGCGTCGCGACGTCGATGCCCAGCGCCGCCTGAGCACAGGGCGGCTCGCCGGCGACGGCCAGCTCGGCCGTCGCCGCCTCCAGCCGCTCGCGCGCCTGCGCATGCTCGCCGAAGTAATGCAGTGAGGTCGCGACCATCGCGTCCGCCAGCAGCCGCTGCGGCCGGTCGCCGCGCCGCTCCGCGGCCCGCTCGAAGCGCGTCGCGTAGCGCAGCGATTCATGAATGTCGGAGCGCGTCAGCATCGTGTTCCACAGCCCGACCAGCGCGCGCGCGTCGAACGCCTCGTCGCCGATCCGGCCGGCGAGACCGAGCGTCCTGTCCCACGTCGCGGCGGCCGTGTGCGTATCGCCGTCGGTATGCAGCAGCGCCGCCGCGTAGGCCGCGCGCAGGCGCATCTCGCGTGCCGCGTCGACGGCGCCGTGGGCGCCGGCATCGAGCGTGTCGAGCGCGCGCCTCGCCGGGATCGAACTTTCGCGCATGCGCGCCGGCTCGAGCAACGCATGCGCCAGCGCGTCGATTTCCGCGGCCGGCGGCCCGGCCACCGCGAGTTCGCGCAGCGGCGCGATGCCCGCGCCGGCACCCAGGCTGGCCGCATGCGCGGCCTGGGCCTGGGCCGCCATCGCGGCATCCGCCTGCTCGTGTTCGTAGCGCGCATGACGTGCGGCGACCGTGTCGAACTCGCCTTCGTTGTGCAGTTTTTCGAGCGCGTACGCGCGGGTCGATTCGGTCAGCCGGTAGCGCGCCTGCGCGCCGTTGAACTCGACGGTCACCAGCGACTTCGCGACCAGCTCGCCGAGCAGCGCGATCATTTCGGCGGACGGCATGCCCGGGTCCATCGCGACATCACGCGCGGCATCGAACGTAAACGGGCCGACGAAGCAGGCCATCCGGCGAAACAGCGACCGCGCGGCCGCATCCAGCAGCACGTAGCTCCAGTCGAACGTGGCGCGCAGCGTCTGGTGGCGCGGCAACGCCGAGCGCAGCCCGCCCGTCAGCAGGTTCAGCCGGTCGTCGAGACGCGCCGCGACGACCTCGAGCCCGAGCGTCGCGACCCGCGCGGCGGCCAGCTCGATCGCGAGCGGCAGCCCGTCGAGGCGCCGGCAGATGTCGCCGATCAGCCGCATGCCGGCCGCATCGACCGCGCAATCGGGCGTGGCCGCGCGAATCCGCGCGAGGAACAGCTCGACGGCCGAATGGCGCGCGATCTCGTCGACGCCCGCATCGGCGTCCGGCACCGCCAGCGGACTCACGCGAAACACGGCCTCGACCGAGATATGCAGCGGCTCGCGGCTCGTCACGAGCACGCGCAGCGGCGCGGCGTGCGACGTCAGCGTTTCGACGAGGTCGGCCGCCAGGTCGACGACGTGCTCCGCGTTGTCGAGCACGAGCAGGCCGCGCGACGCGGCGAAGGCCTCGCCGATCCGTTCGACGGCCGGCACGCCATCCGCGTCGAGCCCGAGTTCCGCGCCGATCGCGCGCAGCACGTCGTCGCGCGTCGCCGCGCGCGCCAGTTCCACGAACAGCACGCGCTCGCCGGCTCGGCCGCGCAGTTCATGCGCGACGCGCTCGGCCAGGCTCGTCTTGCCGATGCCGCCCGCGCCCACCAGCGTGACGACCGATGCCCGCTCGAGCATGTCGACGATCTGCCCGATCTCGGTCTGACGCCCGACGAGCGGCGCCGGATGGGGTGCTGCGGCCGCCTCGGGCCCAACCTCGGGCGCAACCTCGGATGCGCGCGGCGCCACCGCGTGCGCGACCGGCGGATGCGCGATCAGCAGGTAGCCGCGGCCCGGCACCGTCTTGATCAGGTCGCGGTTCGGGCCCAGCGCCTTGCGCAACGTCGCGACGTGCACCTGCAGCCGGTTCTCCTCGACGATCAGGCCCGGCCACACCGCGTCCATGATGTCGTCCTTCGATACGAGGGAGCCGTTCGCGCGATGCAGTACTTCCAGTATGTCGAGCGCACGCGCGCCAATACGCAACGACGCACCGTGGTCGCGTATGTCGCGCTGCTCGAAATCCACCGACAAATTCCCGATCTGGATCATGGCCGCCTCCAGGTTCCCCACGATGACCGCCATGTGAACACGCGGTTCACCGGGGCGGGAGTCCGCGCCCGGCTGCACGGCAGGCGGGCGCAAAGTCTCAAAAAGTGGCCCGAGTCTAAACGCCATATCGATAAAAATCTTGAACGAAAATGCACTGGCGCCCGCCGCCTCGGCCCGTGGCGGATACGCGGGCCGCGCGGATATAAATGGGGCGATATCGTTCGACCTGTCGCTTCCGCCAGCGGGTCGAGCGTCGGCGCCGGCGCTCGGCCGCACGGCGATTTTTTCGTCAGCAAGCGGACATTTATTCAAGTTATGCTGAGCCGGATGTGTGTGCCGTATAAACTTGCACGTAAAACTGCTCGTATGCCGTACCCCATTGAAGGACGTTCCGTCATGTCAGATCCTTTCGCCGCAGTGCCCGCGGCGGTGCCGAAAGATACGCTCGGATGCGTGTCGAGCCTGTTGTCCAAGGATATCGACCGGTCGGTCGGCGGCCTGACGCTCCACCGCAAATGCATGCGCGACGAACACTTCGAGCGCATCGAGATGGCCGCCAGCGATCGCGGCTTCCTGATCGGCGTGTCGCTGAACGACGGCCACCGGCGCACGATCTACGGCGGCGCCGGCAAATCCGAGCGGCGGTTCCAGCACGACTCGATCTACATTCGCGACTTTTCCCGGAATTTCCGCGCCGACCTGTACGGCAAGTTCGATTTCGTGCTGATCGAGCTGTCGCACAGCTATCTCGACCGCCTCGGCCGCGAACACGACGGCACGGCGATCGGCGGCCTGACCTGCGCGCCCGACGTGCAGGACCCGGTGCTCGGCCATCTCGCACACGCGGTCGCCGACAGCCTCGACGTGCCGGGCGCGCTGAACACGCTGTTCGTCGAGCAGATGGGGGTCGCGATCGGCGCGCATCTCGCCAGCCGCTACGGAAATGCGCAGGCGCGCGACCTGCAGCGCAAGGGCCTGCTGTCGCCGGCCAAGACGGCGCTCGCCAAGGAACTGCTGATGGAAAAGGCGAACCTCGGCGTATCGATCGAGGAAGTCGCGAGCGAATGCGATCTGTCGCGCGGCTATTTCATCCGCGCGTTCTCGCGCACGACGGGGCGCACGCCGCATCAGTGGCTGCTCGAGCAGCGCGTGATCCGGGCCCGCCAGCTGATCGAGACGACCGACATGACGCTCGCGGAAATCGCGGCCGTCTGCGGTTTCGCCGACCAGAGCCACCTGAACCGCATCTTCGCGCGCATCGTCGGCCATCCGCCCGGCGCATGGCGGCGCGGCATGACGCGCTGACACCGTCGCGCACGTCATCCGGTCAGCGCAGCGGCGTCGCGTCGTAGTTGACCGGCACCCAGTCGTACCGCTCCCCGTCCCTGCGCAAGTGCCCGAGCCCGGGAAACGCGATGTGCGCGGCGCCGACCAGATAGCGCCGGCCGGCCACGCGCCGGAGCACGTCGCGCCGCGTGCGGCGCGCCGCATCGGCATCGCTGTCGTACTGGACGGTCGCATCCGGATCCTGCAGCTGGATCGCCGCGACGTGCACGATGTCGCCCCATGCGAGCAACCCGGCGTCGCCGCTCTCGATCAGATAGGCCGTATGGCCCGGCGTATGGCCGGGCATCGGCACCGCGCGGACGCCGGGCGCGAGCGTCGCTTCGCCACGAAACGTCCTGAAACGGCCGGCCGCGACATACGGCGCGACCGACGCGGCCGCCGCATCGAAAAACGACGCCAGGAACGCCGGCGCCTGCGCCTTGTGGTCCGGGTCGAGCCAGTAATTCGCCTCGATCTCGTTCACCCGGACGACCGCGTTCGGAAAGGTCATCCGCCCGTCCGTCACGATGCCGCCGACATGATCCTTGTGCAGGTGCGTGAGCAGCACCTCGTCGATCTGCTCCGGCGCGTAGCCTGCCGCGCGCAGGTTGTCGAGCAGCTTTCCGCAGCAGTCGCCGTACAGCACGCCGGCGCCCGTATCGACCAGAATCCGCCGCGATCCCGTGTCGACCAGGAACGCATTGATCGACCCTTGCACCGGCGGCTCGAGAAAGGCGCGGTCGAGATCGCGCCGGATCTCGTCCTTCGACACATCGCGAAAAACCGTATCGACCGGAAACGGATGCGTGCCGTCGGACAGCGCAACGATCGTCAGGTCGCCGACCTTCTGCCGGTAGAAGCCCGGCGGCTGAGTGCCGCCGCCCGGGTCGGCGGCGAACGCGGCCGATGCGAGAAGGCCGACGCACCATGCGACGAGCAGCATGGCGCCCGCGCGCAGCGCATGCATGCGCCGGTTGAGCCTGTTCATGTCCGATTTCCCCGGTTGCGTATCGACGTCGCGCGGCGCCTGCCGGTCCGGCAAGCGACATCCGCACGACGTCGAGCGTACCGGCGGCTGGCGCAATAATCCTGAGCCGGACATGAAACGTTCTGAAAACCGGGGCGCGACGGCCCCGGCGGCGGCGGCTGGTCAGGCGGCCGCGTGATGCGCGGCGAGCAACGCCTCGAGAAACACGGCGGCCGGTTGCGCGCCGCTGATGACGGTGGATCCGATGCGCGTCGACGGCACCGATGCGATGCCTGCGCGCACCGCGTCGGCCTCGAGCGCGATCACCGCGTCGAGTCCCTCGCCGGACGCGAGGAACGCCCGCACCGCGTCGCCCGGCAAGCCGGCGCCGGCCGCGATCTCCACGAGCATGTCCGCATCGCCGATGTCGCGGCCGTCGCGGAAGTACGCGGCGAACAATGCATCGACGAGCGCGGCCGCACTGCCGCGCTGCTGCGCGAACCAGACGAGCCGGTGCGCGAGCCGGGTGTTCGGCGTACGCGCGATCCGCGCGTGATCGAACACCAGGCCCGCCGCGCGGCCGGCCTCGGCCACCTGCGCGTCGAGTGCCTGCGAGCGCGCCCAGCTGCCGAATTTCGCGCTGCGGTATGCCTTGCGATCGATGCCTGCGGCCGGCATCGCCGGGTTCAGTTCGAACGGCACGAACCTGACCTTCACGTCACCGGTCAGTCCCGCTGCGTCGATCGCCTCCGCGAGCCTGCGCTCGGCGATCCAGCACCACGGGCAGATGAGGTCGTAGGTGACCGTGACTTCGACGGAATTCATTGCGCTCTCCTGTTGATTGCAGTTTCAACGATAGCGCTTGCCGGCCGGCGCTAGAATGCGAACGGCGCGCAACGGATCGTTGCGGCATGCACAAAGGCGACGACATGGACAAATTCTCCGCGCTGCGCGCGTTCGTGGAAGTGGCGGAAGCCGGCGGCTTCTCGAGCGCGGGACGCCGTCTCGACCTCGCGGCCTCGTCGGTCGTGCGCGCGGTGGATGCGCTCGAGGCATCGCTCGGCACCGCGCTGCTGAACCGCACCACGCGCCAGGTAACGCTGTCCGATGCCGGCTCCATGTACTACGCGCGCGCGAAGCGGCTGCTCGAGGAGCTCGCGGAAGCGGACGCGCTTGTCTCCGATCGCGGCGACGAGCCGTCCGGACCGCTGCGCGTGTCGGTGCCGGTCGCGTACGGCGTGCGACGCATCGCGCCGCATGTCGCGGCCTTCCTCGCGCGCCATCCGAAACTCGACCTCGACCTGCAGCTCACCGACGAACGCGTCGATCTCGTCGCCGGCCGGATCGACGTCGCGATCCGGCTCGGCGAAGCGGCGCCTTCCGCGGAGGTCGTCGCACGGCAGCTCGCGACGTTCCAGCGCTACGTCGTCGCGAGCCACGACTATCTCGACGCGCACGGCACGCCGGCAACGCCGGGCGAACTGGTCGATCACGCGTGCGTGCGCTTTCACTTCGGCGGCGACCAGCAGGCGTGGTCGTTCGCCGATGCGCACGGCACGACGCGGGTGCTGGTCGCCGGGCGCCTGAAATCGAATCACAGTGAAGTGTTGCGCGAGGCCGTGCTCGACGGCGCCGGCATCGCGCTGCTGCCCGACTGGCTCGTCGATGCCGATGTCCAGTCGGGCCGCCTGCGCAGGCTGTTCGAAACGTACGACGTCACGCCCGATGCGGCGCGCTCGGTCGTGACCGCGCTGTACCTGCCGAATCAGCGCGGCTCGAAGCGCGTCACCGCGTTCATCGATTTCGTCGAGGCGCTCGCACGCGCGCAGCCGTGAGCCGCGCGACGCGGCGCGGCTTGCCGCGTTACCAGCCGAACTTCGCCTCCATGCCGACGTAGTCGGCATTGCGCGCGCCGAGCGCGCGAATCGAATCGGCGACCTGGAAATGCACGGCCTCGACCGCCAGCGCCACGTTCGCATTGACGAGCCAGTCGACGCGCGCCTGCGCATACATGCCCGTGCGCGCGCCGCCCTTGCCGGCCGTGCCGGGCACCGCCTGCATCCCCTGCCCGTAGATCGCATCGGCGGTCGTCTGGCGCCACTGGAAACCGACCGCGGTCAGCACCGTCACGTTGCTGGCCGGCTTGAACGTCAGCGACGGCTTCACGTGAATCAGGTTGCTGTAGCCGGTGTAGCCGGCGAGCGTGAAGTAATAGCCGTTCGGGAACAGCGGATTGAACGTGCCCATGCGCCCGTCGCCGGGATGCTTGTCGCCCGACGCGCCGTCGACCTGGATGCCGATGCGCGGCGTGCCCGGCGCTTTCGCGAACGTGTAGCCGCCGAGCGCGCCAAAGGCCCATGCGCCGATCGTGTCCTGGCCGATGTGGCCGGTCTGCAGCATCGCTTCGGCGTCCCAGTCGAACCCGGAAGACTTGCCCGCGTAGCGCATGTCGAACACGTCGCGCCGCTCGGTGCCGGCGCCGGCGAGATAGCGCGCGTTGTCGCGCGTATAGCGTGACCAGTAGGCCGACAGTTCGCCTGGGCCCACGGCGTTGTGCTCGACCCGCACGCCGTCGAAGCGCAGGTGCCGATTCGACACGTCGTCGAACACCGCGTCGTTGCGATATTGCACCGGACGCGTCACGTAGCCGATCAGCCGCCAGTTGCCGATTTCGTAATCCGCCCACAGCGCGTCGAATGCCTGACGAACGTTCGGGCCGTCCCGCACCGACACGAACCGCTGCAGGTCGTACGCCATTTCCTGCCGGCCGATCCGCGCCTTGAACGTGCCGCCGCCCAATTGGTCGACATACGCGACGAACGCCTGCTCGATGTCGAGCTGATCCTTGTCCACCGTACCGACCGTGTCCTTGCCAAACGGCCGCGCATCGACGAACTGCACGAACGCCTGGAAATGCCCGGCATAGCGCAGGTCCGCGTGCACCGTCGCGCGCTGGATCACGTAGTTGTCGTCGTGCGCGGCGCCGAGCCCGAACAGCGGCGCGTTGTTCAGCTCGAAACGCTCGCGCAGGTTCGCGCCGAGCGACAGGTAGGTCGACGGGTCGCCGCCGAGCGGGATGTACTTCAGCCCGTCGAGCGGCTTGCGCGGCACGCACGGATTCGCGAGCACCGACCAGTCTTCCTGCCAGCGGTTGAACAGCACCGCGGGCCGCTTCGCGGTGCATGTCGTGCCGGCGGCCGAGGCCGAGGCCGAGGTCGGCGCCGGCGCCACGGTGTCCTCGGCGGCGGCCGCCGTCCCGGCGTATGTCGCGACGCCGCCCGCCAGCACGGCGGCCGGCAGCACGCCCCGCCACGCTCGCCTCATCGCCCGATGCGCCATTACTTCGACCGCGCGTGGATCTCGGCGACGTAGCCGCCCGGGAACTGCACGAGCGCCGCATCGCGCCCGTCCGACGTGAAGGGCGGCACCAGCACGGTCACGCCGGCGGCCTTGGCCTTCTCCAGCGTGGCGGCGAGGTCCGGCACTTCGTAGCCGGTCATCTCACGCCCGAACGGGTAAGGCAGACGGCCGTCGGTCGCCAGCACGGTCATCCTGCCGAAGCCCGACTCGATGCGGATGCGGCGATACGTGTCGTTCGGCCGGCCGATCTCGATGCCCGGCGCCTTGCGCACGTCGGACACGACCTTGCCGCGCGAGAACGCGACGAAGTCGTGCACCAGCTTGCTCGCGCTTTCCGGCGACACGTACACGCGGTTTTCCGGCACCGTCTGCAGCGGGTCGTAGTGCGGCGCCTGGGTGTGCCAGTACAACTGCATGTTCACGCCGCCCGGCCAGCGGATGATCGCGTCGCGGCCGATCGGATCGGGGAACGTGTCGACGACCACGTCCGCGCCGTGCGCGCGTGCCGATTTCATCGCGACGTCCATGTCGGTGACGAGGTAGCCGGTGCGCTCCTCGCAGAACGGATACGGGATCGGCGTCTTGAAGCCGAACACCGAAATCGTGCCGAACGGCGTCAGCACGAGCTGCGACATCGTCTGGCTCGGCGTCGGCGTGACCTGGAACACGCCCTGCTGCGACTTCTTGCCGCCGAACGTCGCGACGAAGCTGTCGGTGAAGCGGTCGAAGTCTTCCGGCGCGACGCACACGTGCGTCGTGTCGTATTGCGGGCCCACCGCGACGGCCGGCACCTTCCCTGACGAGGTATCGAGCAGGCGCGTCTCGTCCGCGTGGGCCGGCGCGCTCGCCAGCAATGCGCCGAACATGGCCGTCGATGCGGCCATCATCCGCAGTACCTGTCGCAACTTCAGTGCAATCATCGAAATCTCCTTGAAAATGACAAGCGCGGCCATACGCCGCGCGCGGATTCAGCGTGACGCCGGCCCGTCGTCGGGCCGGCCGGATCGGTAGGCGAGGAAGCACAAGGCCGCGAGCGGCAACGCCAGCGCCCAGAACGCGGCGGACACATAGGCTGCAGCCCCCGCGCCGGCCCCGAGCGCGAAGCCCGCGACCGGCGGCAGCGTGCGCCGCAGCCGCACGCGCGCGGCTTCGCGTTCGGCCGGCGCGGCAAGCGGCACGAGCCAGTCGAACGCATCGATCACCGCCTGCGTGACGTTGCCCGTCATCACCGTGTTGGCGACGACCGAGCGCGCCGTCAGCCGGCCGTGCGCGTTCTGGACGCCCATCGCCGCGGCGCCGAGCAGGCCGCACAGGATCGTGCGCGGTGCGTCGGCGTCCGCGATCGGCGACGCCATCACGCCGGCCAGCATGAACCCGGCCAGCAGCACGGCCTGCAGTGCATACAGCGAACGCGCGCGCGGGCCGTGGCCGAGCGAACGCATCCGGTGGTCGAGCACGCGCGCGCCGACGATGCCGGCGATGAAGGCCGGGAATGCGAGCCACTTGATCACGAGCCCTTGCCCGACGCCGGCCAGCCCCGAGCCGATCAGGATGAAGTTGCCGGTGACGTGCGCGGTGAACAGGCCGAACAGCGCGACGAAGCCGAGCGTGTCGACGTAGCCGGCGATCGACGCGAGAAACACGTCCTCGCCGCGCACGTGGTCGGGTGCCGCGGCCGCGGTTACCGGCTGCGTCGGCATGGCCCGGGTTCCTGGATGGCGACGGTTGCGCCGGCGCACGTGCTGCCTGCGTCCGGCGAGTTCAGATAACGCATGTTCCGCTCCGGTTACGCCGAACGGCCCGGGGGCGCCGACTGGCGTCCGGTCCCAACGGCGGTTCGGAAGCAAGACTAGTTAAGGAACGTCTTAATGTCATGGCGGCGGCCCTGAATTTTCCTGAATATGCCGCCCGGGCGCCCGGCCGGACTGCGGGGTCGACGCGACGCGGTACGCTTAGGCAAACGCTCCCGCATCGCAGCGACCGCGGCGCAGCGATCGGCCCGCACGGTCCGATCGTGTTATTTTTCGATCGATAGCTTAAGCGCGCCATCAGGAGCCGATGCATGACCGAAAGAAAACGCAGCACGCCGGCCCGCGAGCGTGGGACGGACGCCGACGGCAACGCCGTCACGCCGGGCCGCCGGCTCGCGCCGGAAGCGCGCGAGCGGCAAATCGTCGAGAAGGCGATCGAGCACTTCGCGACGCACGGCTTTTCCGGCAGCACGCGCGAACTCGCGCGGCAAATCGGCGTCACCCAGCCGCTCTTGTACCGGTACTTCCCGAGCAAGGAAGCGCTGATCGATCGCGTGTACGAGGAGATCTACACGTGGAACTCCGACTGGGAAAAACTGATCGCGGACCGCACGGTCCCGCTGCAGGAACGGCTCGTCACGTTCTATCGCGCGTACGCGCAAACCATCCTGCGGCGCGAATGGATCCGCACCTTCATCTTCGCGGGGCTCAGCCGCGAGGGTTTCAACACGCGCTACCTGTCGCGGTTGCGCGAACGCGTGTTCCTGCCGGTGCTGCGCGAGTTGCGGCACGAATACGACATTGCGACGCCGGCGACCGAGGCACAGCGCAACGCGGAAATCGAACTGGTCTGGAGCTTGCACGCGAGCATCTTCTATTTCGGCGTCCGCAAGTGGGTCTACGGCCTGCCGGTGCCCGACGATCTCGACACCGAAATCGAACGGCTGGTCGATGCGTTTCTCCACGGCACGCCCGCTACGCTGAAGCAGCTCGCATCCGGCGCGGGTGGCCGGCGCCGCCGGCGCGCGTAATCCGGCGCGCCGCGCGCCGCCAGACGATTTCAGAACAATTTATCCGGCGCGCCGATCGCTTCGCCTATCCTCGAACGGCATCTGCGCCCGCCTCCGGCTGCGCGCACACCGAACCGGACAGGGACCACCCGATGACCCACGACGCGCCTTCGATCACGCATCACACCGTCACCGCGAACGGCATCCGCCAGCACTACATCGATGCCGGCAGCGGGCCGGTCGTCGTGCTGCTGCACGGGTTCCCGGAAACCAGCTTCGCGTGGCGCTTCCAGATCCCGGCGCTGGCGCGGCGTTACCGCGTGATCGCGCCCGACCTGCGCGGCTACGGCGAAACCGACAAGCCGGCCGCCGGCTACGACAAGCGCAACATGGCGCGCGACGTAGCCGGCCTGCTCGATGCGCTCGGCATCGGCCGCATCGCGCTCGTCGGCCACGATCGCGGCGCGCGTGTCGCGACGCGCTTCTCGAAGGACTTCCCCGAGCGCGTCGACCGGCTCGTCGTGATGGACAACGTGCCGACGCGCATCGTCGCGCAGAACATGACCGCGCAAACCGCGCGCGCGTACTGGTTCTTCCTGTTCCATCAGGTGCCCGACCTGCCCGAGGCGCTGATCGCCGGCAAGGAAGCCGAGTGGCTGAGCCATTTCTTCGCCGACTGGTGCTACAACCCGCACGCGATCTCCGGCGACGCGTTCGACACGTACGTGCGTGCGTACCGGCGCCCGGGCGCCGTGCGCGGCGCGCTGGCCGACTATCGCGCGAACGCGGAGGACGTGAAGCAGGATCTCGTCGACGCCGACGTCCCGATCGCCTGCCCGACGATGGCCATCTGGGGCGAGGATTTCTACGCGGTCGGCAAGCTGTTCGACATGAAGTCCGTGTGGGAAAGCATGGCGACGAACCTGCGCGCCGAGCCGATCGCGCAGTGCGGGCACCTGCCGCAGGAGGAGCAGCCGGAGCGCGTGAACGCGTTGCTGCTCGACTTCCTCGCGCACTGGGAAGGTTGAACCGCCGCGTGCGGCGAATCATCGGGGGAAAGCAATCATGAGCGATGTTTCGGGACCGTCGGCGATCGTCGTCGGCGGATCGGTGGGCGGACTGTTCACGGCAACCGCGTTGCGGGCGGCCGGTTGGCGCGTCAAGGTGTTCGAGCAATCCCCGAACGATCTCGACAGTCGCGGCGGCGGCATCGTGCTGCAGCCGCCGATCGAGCGCGCGTTCGCGTTCGGCGGCGTGCCTGTGCCGCGCGACGCGGGCGTCGATTCGGGCGACCGGATCTACGTCGACGAACGCGACCGTATCGTGCAGCGCTTCTACATGCCACAGACGCAGACCGCCTGGAACGTGATCTACACGGCGCTGAAGCGCGCGCTGCCCGCCGACGTCCTGCACGCCGGCGTCGCGTTCGACCGGTTCGAGCAGGACGGCGCGCGCGTGATCGCGCATTTCTCGGACGGCCGCGTCGAGCAGGCGGACCTGCTGGTCGGCGCCGACGGCGGCCGCTCGGCCGTGCGCGCGCAGCTGCTGCCCGATGCGCGCCCCGCGTACGCGGGGTATGTCGCGTGGCGCGGGCTCGTCGACGAGCACCTGCTTCCCGACCCGGTGCTGCAGGTGCTGCGCGAACGCTTCACGTTCCAGCAAGGCGACGCCCACCTGTTCCTGACCTATCTGGTGCCCGGCCGCGACGGCGCGATCGCGCCCGGCAAGCGGCGCGTGAACTGGGTCTGGTACCGGCGGCTCGCGCAGGATCGCCTGCCGTCGCTGTTTCTCGGCCAGGACGGCATGCAGCGCGACGGCTCGCTGCCGCCCGGCGCGATGCGCGACGACAACCGGCTCGAACTCGTGAACGCCGGCCGCCGGATGCTCGCACCGACGCTCGCCGCGCTCGTCGACGCGACACAGGCGCCGTTCGCACAGGCGATCCTCGATCTCGCGGTCGAGCGCATGGCGTTCGGCCGCGCCGTGCTGCTCGGCGACGCGGCCTGCCTCGTGCGGCCGCATACGGCCGCCGGTGTCGCTAAAGCGGCGGACAACGCGGTCGGTCTTGCCGAGGCGCTGCGCGGCGGCGTGCCCGCCAACGCGTTCGACGCCGCGCTGTCGCGCTGGGAAGCCGCGCAGCTCGCGGCCAATGCGTCGCTGTCCGCGCTCGGCATCTCGCTCGGTACGCGGATCATGGGACGCGCGTGACGGCACACCGGCCGTGTGCCGCATCGTTCGATCACGCAATGCTCTCGACCACGCCGCCATCGACCCGCAACGAGGCGCCGGCGGTCGCCGACGCCTGCGGCGAACGTACGTAGACGACCAGGTTCGCGACCTCCTCCGGCATGATCGGCCGCTGGAGAATCGAGCTGCGCCGATGCGCGCACACGAAGTCGATGCCGAACTGCTCCACGGACTTGCCCTGCCGTGCCGCGGTCGCCTCAACCATCGAGCGGAAGCCATCCGACAATGTCGGCCCCGGCAGGACCGCGTTCACAGTCACGCCGCTGCCGGCCGCCTGCTTCGCGATGCCGCGGGCGACGCTCAGTCGAGCGGTCTTCGAGAAGCCGTAGGCGAGCATGTCCGGGGGAACGTTCAACACGGACTCCGACGATACGAACACCGCGCGCCCCCGGCCGCGTGCGATCATGCCCTTCGGGTAAGCGCGCGTGAGCCGCACGCCGGACATCAGTTGACGAGGAAGTACCGCCCCCATGCGTCGTCGTCGGCGCTGAAAATCGTGCCCGGCGCATAGAAACCGACGTTGTTGACCATCGCGGCAAGCGCGGCTTCAACCCGTCGCGACCGCCCCGGCGGGCGCAGGCGGCACACGCGTCAAAGACGTGCGATACCGGTGGCGTCATCCCGTTGATCGATGCACGCGCGGACTGCATTTCCTTGGCCCCGCTCACGAACGCGCGCCGCGGGGCCGATGAATGGCGCAAAGGCGCCTCAGTGCTCATCTGCGCGGTTCAGGAAGAACCGGATGTCGACCGTCTTCCAGATGCCTTCCGTATGGAACGGATCGTCGAGCACGAGTCGCCGTACTGCTTCGATATCGTCGGCGTCGTAAAGAAACAGGCTCCCGCCCACCGAGCCGTCCGGATCGATGAGCGGCCCGGCAATGCGCGCCTTCAACGGCGAAGCGAGCAACCGCGCCTTGTGTGCGGCAAAGTGGGCCTGGCGCCGCTCCGCCATACCCGGGTGATCGAGGCAGTAGACAATAAATAGCATGTTCTTTCCTAATTTTCAGAATCCATCATTTGATTCGGATTCCTCCAATATCACCAAGCATCCTATGAACTCGTGAACGGAGCCGTTTCATCAGAGCGAGCGCATCGACGCGATCAGCGGCCGTAGCGCAGCAGGAAATCCCGCAGCTTCGGATTGACATCGTGGGCATGGGTCAGATTCGGCGTGTGTCCGGCCCCGGCCACGCCGACTATTCCCTTGGAGTTCGGCAGCCCTTCGGCAAGCGCCTCGCCGCAACGCAGCGGAATGGCCGCATCGGCCATGCCGTGAACGACGATCGACGCATGCGTGATCTCGGCGAGCCGCGGTGTGATGTCGTCGCGCGACGTCAGCGCATCGACCGGGTATTCGAAATGATCGCGCGGAATCTTCAGCCATTTCTCGATCCACGCCGACGCGGGAAAGCCGGCGCCGAGCAGGAACCCGGCGAGGTGCTCGGCGACGTTCGCCGCACCATTTCGCGCCCACTCCGCCTTGAGTTCCTCGAACGACGCAATCACCGGTGCCTCGTCGAGATCGCTGCGCGTCGCGATCAGCGCGAGCGCGCGGAACCTGGCGGGTTCGAGCAGCGCCGCACGCATCGACACGAACCCGCCCTGCGACATCCCGACCAGCGAAGCCGTCGCGATTTCCAGGTGATCGAGCAGCGCGATCAGGTCGCGGGCCGAGTCCCAGTAGCTGAACGCGCGGTCGATCGGCCCGGTCGTGCCGAAGCCGCGCTGATCCCAGACGACACACCGGAACGTGTCGTCCAGTGCGTCGACGTTCGGGCGAAACATGTCGCCGTCCATCAGGAAACCGTGACTGAAAACGACCACCGGCGCTTCCTTCGGGCCGGACTCTTCATATGCGAAACGGATACCCTCGCGTTCAAACCATGCTTTCATCCTCAGCCTCTCGTCAACTCGGACTAGCCGGGGCAGCGCCGTGCGGCCCACTCGCTTCACACTCTATCTTTCGGGCGGCGGAGGCGATGGTCGATTGAAGCGACGGCTTACCGGATCGTCCGGATTTTTTATCGCGAGGCATGTCGATGCGTTGCGCAATGCGCGTCTGCGATCTTCCCCGGATTGACGGGCCGCCGCGCATTTGATTTAGTAGATGGCTTGTGCGGACGTTCAGGCGCCATCGCTTTATCGCAACGGTGCCAGCCGTTTGCATCGAAGCGGAGCGAGCGAAACCTGCGACGGCGCTCCAGCCGCGGCGATACCGGAGAAGGTTGAAATGGCGCAAGCAGCAATGGAATCGGAAAAGCCCGTCTGGATTCTGCAAGGCGAGTTCGGCCGTGCCACGGTGAACTTCATCAGCCGGCCGCTGGTCGCCCATGCGCACTCGCAGTACCAATTCTTGTTCAAGCTGGGCGGCAGCGACTGCGATTTCCGGATGGGTGCGGAGGACTGCACGCTCAGTGCCGACTCCGCGATCTGCCTGAATCCGTGGGTCGAACACGCAAAGTGCGCGAACAAGGACACGCCGTCGCTGATCCTGTCGCTCGTGATCGAAACGCCGTGGCTGCGCAAGCAGCTCGGCCTCGCGGACGGCGGCCCGGCCGACATCTTCCCGCGCAGGATCGTCGTCGTGACGCCGGACGTGCAGCATCACGTCGATCGGCTGGCCGCCGCCATCACGAATCATCTCGTTGCGCAGGATGCGGGCTGCCTGCCGATCCTCGACGATCTCGTGACGGCACTCGGGCGCGATTTCGCCGATCCCGAACTGACGACGCGCATCGCGCCGTCGACGCGTCCGGTCGACTTCAGAATCCGGAAGGCGCTCGACTTCATCAAGCGCGCGCCATCCGCGAACATGACGGTCACGCAGGTCGCCGCCGAGGTAGGGTTGTCGCGGTCGCGTTTTTTCGAGCAGTTCCGGCGCTGCATGGGCATCTCGCCGCAGCACTTCATCGACTGGGTGAGAATGTCGCACGCCATCCGGCTGCTCGCGGCGAGCGACCGGCCGCTCGCCGATATCGCGGACGAGCTCGGCTTCGAGGAACACAGCCACTTCACCCGCTTCTTTGCGCAGCACATGGGCGTGCCGCCGAGCGATTTTCGCCGGCATTCGGTCACGCTCGATCTCGAGCGATTCGACTGACCGGCGCGGCCGGTCTGCCGCATGCACGCGCTGGCGCACATGCGGTACCGGTCAGGCGAGCAGGTCGGTCGGATCGGCAATCACCGGATTGCCCAGCACGCCCAGCCCGTCGATCTCGATCTCGACCCAGTCGCCCGGACGCATGTGCACGAGGCCCGGCGTCGGGAACGGTCCGTACTGGCGCGTCAGGTCGTTGCCCTCCACATCATCCGGTTCGGGCTTCAGCGCGCCCGGCGTCCCCATCGCGATCAGGTCGCCAGGGCGCAACCGGTAGCCGCGACTCAGGTAGCTGACCGTGCGCGCGACGTCGACGAGCATGTCGTCGAGGGGCGCGCGCTGCCGCACGACGCCGTTGATTCGCGTGAGCACGGTGTGCTTCGCCGGGTTGCCGAATTCGTCCGCGGTCATCAGCCACGGACCGTAAGACCCCGACGCCTCGAAGCATTTCCCGAGGCCGAACTGCCGGTTGTGCACCTGGTATTCGCGCACCGAGCCCTCGTTCAGGCACGTGTAGCCGGCGACGTATTCCAGCGCGCGCTCGACGGGAATGTAGCGCCCCGGCTTGCCGATGATCACGCCGAGTTCGCCCTCGTAATCGAATGCGCGCGCAACCGGTTCCGGCGGCGCGACGATCGGCTCGCCCGCGCCGACATACGACGCGGCCGTGCGCAGGAACAGGTGCGGATAGTCGGGATTCGTTTGCAGGCCGGTCTCGGCGATGTGGCTCTTGAAGTTCAGCGCAAGCGCCCACATCGCGTTGGGCCGGCCGAGGAACGGCTTCAGCGTCACGGACGCGAGCAACCGGGTGCCGGTCCGGCCGGCGGCCGATGCGCGCAGACGGTCGAGCCCGTCATCCATCTCGAGGATCTCGATCAGAGTCGCGGGCAAGTCCGGCGCGATCTCCGCGACCGGGATGAACTGCGTATCGCTGGTGACGACGCCGAGCGCTTGAGTGCCCGCGTCCGAATAAGCAATGATTTTCATGGTTGAGCGTGATTCCGCTGGTTGCGAGGAAGATGTGTCGAAAACGACTCAGTGCACGGTCGACGCGCCGCCCGCGGGCGCTTCGCGTTCGGGCGTGCGGCGGCCGATGATCGCCAGCGCGCCGAGCGCGGCAATTGCCGCGATCGCCGGCACCACGGCCACGAGCACGATGTTGCGCGGCTCCCAGCCGGTCGCGAGCAGTGCGCCGCCGATCGCGGGGCCGATGAAAGAACCGATCCGCCCGATCGCATGCCCCCAGCCAACGCCGGTGGCGCGGATGGCCGGCGGATAAAACGCCACCGCGAGCGCCGTCTGGCCCATGATTCCGTTGACGAGCCCCGCGCCGATCACGCCGATCGACAGCAGCACGGTCGACAGCGGCAACGCGGCCTGGCTCAACGCGCCGATGCCGGCGATCACGCAGACGATCCCCACCGCCAGTGCCGACTTCACGCGCAACCTGCCCGCAACCGTCATCGCCGTCACCGCGGCCGTCATCAGCAGGTTGCCGCTCAACCCGCCGACACTGAACGCAGCCATGCCGGCCGGTGCCCGATCGAGCGAAAAGCCGAACGAGAGCAGCAGGGTCGGCAGCCAGAACAACAGCGCATAGACGTCCATGAAGATCAGGAACGAGAACAGCCACAGCACGCCTGTATAGCCGGCACGGCCGTCGGCGAACAGCGCGCGGACCGGATTCGCCACCGGCCGCTCCGGATGCGTCGCGCCCTTCTCCTCGGCGGTGGCCGCCGGCAGGATCCCGAAGAACGCCGGCGCGACCACGAACGGCAATGCACCGCCGATCAGGAATACCGACTGCCAGCCGAAGCCGTGCATCAGCGGCCCACCGATCACGCCCCCGGTCACGGCACCGACCGACATCCCGGTCGTCACGAGCACCGACGCGGCAACCTTGTGCTTCGCGCCGATGATCGAAGCCGACGCCGTGATCGCGATCGGCAACGCCGCGCCCAGCCCGATCGCCGCCAGGACGCGCATCACCGACAGCAGCGCCACGCTGTCCGCGACCGCCGTCAGCAGCGTGCAGCCGCCGAACAGCACGACGCTGGCCAGCCCGACGGCGCGATGCCCGAAACGATGGGCGAGCGATCCGGTGACAATGAAACCGATCGCCGCGCCGACATTCGTCGCGACGAAGACCGGCGTGAACGCGGCCGGCGCGAGATGCCAGTCGCGCGCCAGCGTCGGCACGACGAACGAGATCGACGTCGTGTTGAAGCCGTCGAGAACGACGACGAGAAAGCAAACGAGCAGTGCGACAGCCCGGCGCATTCCGCCGATGTCCTGGCTGCCGGCGTCGGCCGTGGTGTGTTGGTCATGCGAATTCACTACGCAACCTCCTGCGGCGCGCGCGGGCCGGCTCGCCGTGAAGCACGGCCGCGGCCCGCGCGGCCGGTCGTTCCAAAGCGGTAAGGAACGTGCGCTTACGCGCGCACGTAATCGGACAGGCGCCGCAGCATGCCGGCGGAGAATATGTTCTTCGGCACCATGCAGTGCACGCCTTTCGGCGGCTCCGTCTTGTAGACCGTGCCGGTCTGGTGCGCGTACTGCGTGATCCGGAAGCTGCCGGCCACGCTCAGGATCCCGTAGCAATCGACCGCCGGGATTCCCGTGGCCGACGACATCCAGCCGATCGTCTGGCGAATGCACGACACGAGCGCGTCGTCGAGGCTGTCGGCGAAGCCGAAGGCGATCCAGTGTTCCGGGGTCTCGGCCAGCGGGCCGTTGAGCGCCGATCGCTTGTGGAGCAGGAACTGGATGCGCATCTCCTCGAACGCGGATTCGATCGACGTCTGATCGATGTTTCCCTCGCCCGATGCGCCCATGGAACCGCCCGTCCACACGCGCGCGCCGGCGACCTGCACGGGCAGAAACACCGAGGTCCCGACGCCGAGCACGGCGCAGTCGAGATTGCCGCCGTAGCTGCCTGCGAAGTTCGCGCTGGTCACCCGGTCGCCGGGCGGCTGGGTGCCGAGATAGGCCTGGAACGGCTTCAGCGGAATCCGCACGCCCGGTACGTACGATGCGTAGGTGCGCGCGTCATCGAACTTCAGGTACCGCAGATACGGGCCGAAATCGCCGGGCAGCGCGCCGACGCCCGGCGGCGCCGAATTCCAGCCCCAATCGATCGGCCGCATCTTCAGCATCCGGCATTCGACGAGGTCGCCCGGCTCGGCGCCGTCGATCTCGACGGGCCCGATCAACGAGAATGCACCGTTCGGATATTTCTTGCGGATGGGCTCGCGCTCCTTGAATCCCATCCCGTACTTCGCTTCATTGCCCCAATTGGTCCACGTGCCGTCGTACCAGACCGTGTCGCCCGACCGGATCGAAGCCGCGGCCTCGGCGTCCGGCGTCATCTGACCGACCTGCACCGTCTTCCACGACGGCACGAGCTTCACCGTCTTGCCGCCCGGCAGGACGTGCGGCGTGGCCGCCCGCGCCCCGGGGGCCGCCGTTTGCGCGCGTGCCGCGCCGGCCAGACCCGCCGCGATCGCGCCGAAGCCTAGCTTCAGCATCGTGCGCCGGCATTGCGCGGTGCCGTCCATCGTCATCGCGCCGCTCGTTTCCGTGCCGCTCGCCGGCGTGCCGGCCGCGTGTTCGATTTCCATGTTGTGTCTCATACGTCTTCCAGACTGGGTTTCAAGGACAATGCGCGTTCAACGCGCGGATTGGGCACCGAGCCCGGCGATCGCCTTCAGCACCACCTGATCGTCGATCTCGGACGGCGCGCCGGCGGCGCCGATCGCACCGAGCAGATGACCGTTCATGAAGACGGGGAACGTGCCGCGGCCGGGCAGGAACGGCGCGTAATAGCCGGCGCCGGACATGTTGCTGTACTCGGACGGATCGTCCCGGTAGCGATGTTCGAGCGTGACGCCTGACTGGCCGCCGAGCGCGACGGACGCGAACGCCTTGCCGCGCGCGAAGTCGATGCTCGAAAACGACGCACCATCCATCCGCACGGCGGCGAGCAGATGGCCGCCGGGATCCACGACCGCGAAACCCATCGCCAGGTGCCGTGCATCGGCCTCGGCAATCGCGAGCGACAGCAGCGCCTGCGTCTGCGCGTAGCTCAGCGCATAGGTCAGGGTCGCGGCGTCACTGCGCACCTCTTGCGCGCACGCAGCGTGCATGGCGACCACGCAGCCGGCTCCCACGCCTGCCCGCGTCAACCATCGCCGAACCCGTAACCTGCTGAATTTCACTTCCATCTCCTGACTCCATGCCATCCGGTACGCCCAAGTCCCCGCGCACGTCCGGCCAGGCCGTTTCGGTCGACCATCGGGCCTCGCGATCGACCGTCGAGTCCGATATCCGGTTGCGCGCAGCAGTCGCTCGCGGTGTACAAAAAAGTCCGCGGGAGCCCGTCTCCCGCGGCAAATCACCACACTGGAGCCGTTACTCCGTCGCAAACACCGCCACACCGGTTCCCGGGAACTGCTCGGAAGAGCCGGCACCGTACGGGACGAACACGTGATGCGACGCACCGTCGACCGCGACCGAATGCGAGAACTTGCCGGTCGGCACGATCGCGACGAGGCTGCGGGTGCTCGCGTCGACGATCCCGAGCGCGGAGTCGAACTTCGCGTCCTTCGCGCCCACCCGCGAGACGTTGTCCGCCGAGTGGTGGCCGGCGGCGAGGAAGTAGCGATTCGACACCGGGTCGTAGGCCACCTCGTCGGCGCCGCCGAACGGCAATTGCGCGAGCGGCGTCCCGTTCGTGCGATCGATGATGACCGTCGTCTGCTTCCCGCCTTCGTCGGGATCGCAGCCGATCAGCGCGTCGTTGCCCGGCCCGAGCGCGATGCCGGTCGGGCCTTCACAGCCCTTCAGCTTGAACACGGACTGCACGACCGGCTTGCCTTCGAGCACCGACTTCGCCGGAATCAGATCGACCTCGCCCTTCGGGTTGGCCTTCGTCCCGTCGTTGTTCAGCACGAAGTTGTCGTTCTTCGCGTCGAACTCGCATGCCTCGAGGCCAGTCGAGTCGGCAAGCGGCATCTTCGCGATCACCGATTGCGTCTCGGTGTTGATGAAGGTCACGAACGGCGGCTGCTCGGCACCGCTCGAGAACATCGCGACATGATGCTTCGGGTCGAGACAGCCCTCGTCCGCGCGAATGCCGGACGCGCTGACCTCGATGCGCTTGACGAGCTGCTTCGACGCGACGTCGATCACCTTGACCGCGTTCACGTCGCCCACGTACACCTGCGACGTGCCCGGAATCGGCAACACGCCCGACGGCCCCGACTTTTCGTGCGTCGGGCCGATACCTGCGAAATCGGCCTTGATCCGGTCGCGCAGCTTCATCGTGGTCGCATCGAATACGTCGAGCGTCCCGTTCGCGCCGTCGGCGAGGTAGTAGTTGCCGTCCGACACGGCGCTGATATCGAAGCCGAACGATTTCTCGCTCGTGACCGGGATGGTCGTGATCAGCTTCGGGCCGCCGGCATCGGCGCCCCACGCGATCGCGGCGGCAGCGGTCAGGCTCATCATCGCGAGTGCGATACAGGTACGTTTCATCTTTGTCTCCTCGTGGTACTCATGGATAGACCCGACGCAAGCCGGGAAGCGATGCATTCGCGGGCGACCGGCACCGTGCCGGCCGAGCGCCGCGCGATACGGTCAGAACGTGTGCGCGAGGCCGACCCGGACGTCCGCCTGATGACCTGTCGGTGCCGGCGCGAAACTCGCGCCGATCACGGCGTCGACTCCGCCGGACGCCTTCAGGTAATCGGAGGACAGGTAGACCGTCGTGCGCTTCGACAGGAAATACAGCGCAGCGGCCGTGACCTGGTTCCACGCGTGCGCTTCGAAACTGGTGTGCTGATAGCCGCCGACGAGCTGGAACGCCGGCGTCACCTGCCACGTCGCGCCGCCCTCGTAGACGTTCATGACCGACTTCGCGTCCTGGAACTTCAGCACCGTGTTGGTGTAGTTCGCATACAGCGTGACGTCGCCGATCGCATACGAGCCGCCGACACCCAGCGTGCCGAGGGAGCGGATCTGGAAATTCGGCGCGGTGTCGGTGACGCTGTCGCCCGCGCCCGTCGCGACCGGCAGGCCGAAGAACGAATGCACGCCGATCTGCGCGTACGGATCGATCGTCGGCGTGGCGACGAACGTGTACATGGTCGCGAGCGTCAGCGGGCCGTTCGTGTACTGCAGGCCCGCGCTCCAGCCGCTGCCGTCGTGGAAGCTGCCGGGGGTATTGCTGAACCCGTACATCGCGCCGAACTGGAATCCGCCCCACGTCGGGCTCATGTACTTGATCGAATTCGTCAGCCGATCGTTGTTCGTGCGGTCGAAATCGCCGAGGTGAATCGCATAGCCGCTGCCGGCCGAACTGACGTTGAGCGGCGCGAGGAATTCGGCCGTGAAGTCGAACTGCTTGCCCAGCGTGACCGAGCCGTAGGGTGTCTGTACGCCGACATACGCCTGTTGCCCGAACAACGTGTTGGCCTGGTTCAGTTGCCCGTTGTTCATGTTGAACAGCGAAGACAACTTGAAGATCGCGCGATTGCCACCGCCCAGGTCTTCCGCACCCGACATGATCCACACGTTCGGGAACAGCACGCCGCTGTCCATCTTGTAGTTGTGATGCCCGCCTTCGTTCGTCACGAATGTCAGGCCGTTGTCAAGCTTCCCGGAGAGCGAGATGCTGCTCTGTGCGAAGGCCGATCCGCTCAACGCCGCGCCGATCAGTGCGGCGATCGCTGTCTTTTTCATCTCCACCACTGTCTACCCCTCCATTTCAGTCTTTCGATACTGGATGCCGATGCACGGAATGCTTTTTTGATCTGTATAACTAATCATCCAGATGGCCACGTCGGAAGTGAAAGGTCGTGCGATCCGATCTGACGGCCCGACCGGACCGGATCGCAAGATGTCGATCACCTGGCATTCATGTTAAGGACACTTCCGCCGGCGACCATCGCCGAAGAGTCTCACCGCTTGTCAAATCGTCTCTTTGTTTTCGCCGGGAAAACCCGGCGTCGCGGCCGTCAGCCGATCCGCTCCGCATGCCGGCGGCCGAGCGCGTCGGTAAGCACGGCGACCAGCAGCACCACGCCGACGACGAGCGGTTGCCAGTTGGCATTGAGGTTCAGCAGATTCATCCCGTCGATGACAAGCGCCAGCGTCACGCAACCGAGCAGCGTGCCGAACAAGGTGCCGGTCCCGCCGAACAGCGAAGCGCCGCCGATCAGAATGGCCGCGATCGCAGGGAGCAGGATCGGCTCGCCCATCGTCGAATCGGCCGCATTCACGCGCGCCAGATAGACCACGGCCGCGATGCCGGCCATCAAGCCGCTGATCGTATAGACCGCGATCCGGCGGCGGCGCACCGGAATCCCGGACAGCCGCGCGACCTCCGGACTCGCGCCGATCGCGTAGATCTCGCGGCCGAAGTTCAGTCGCGCGGTGACGATCGATCCGACGACGAGCACGAGCAGCATCATGTAGACGGGAATCGGCACGCCCCACCAGAACCCGGTACCGAGCGCGCGAAAGCCGGCCGAAAAGCCGAAGATCTCGTTGCCGCCCATGTAGTGAAAGGCAAGGCCCTGCACGACCCAGAGCATCCCGTAGGTCGCCAGGAACGGCGGCAGCCTCAGGAACGTGACCGCCATGCCGTTCAGCAGTCCGATCGATGCGCCGCACGACATCGATATCGCGACGGCGAGCCACGGGGACACGCCCGCCTTCATCGCACCCGCTGCCAGACAGGCGGACAGCGTGAGATTCGCGGCGATCGACAGGTCGAACCCGCCCGACAGGATCACGATCGTGAGGCCGGACGCCAGCAGGAACATCAGGCTCGCCTGCCGCAGCACGTTCAGCAGGTTGCCGGACGTCATGAAGCCGTCCGATGCGAACGCAAGCGCAATCGCAATCGCGCCGACGAATACCGCTCGACAGATCAGCGCGTTCGCATCGTCGGACAGGCGGCCTCGGCGTTCGATGCGCCCGACGCGCACCGCCGCCGACGGAGAGGGATTCTGGAGATTCATGCTTGCGCTCCTGCGACACGGGATTGACGGACGCTATCGACGACGACGACCGCGAGAACCAGCAAGCCGATCGTCACGACCTGCAGCGACGATTCGATGCCGACCAGGTTGAGTGCGTTGCGCAGCACGCCGATCGTCAACACACCGATCGCCGTGCCGGGCAACCACCCTGCACCGCGCTCGAACGACGTGCCGCCGAGCACGACGGCCGCGATCGCATCGAATTCCATGCCGATCGCGGCATTCGGCTCCGCCGCGTTCATGCGCCCGACGAGCAGGAGTGCGGCGAGACCCGCGAACAGCCCGCTCATCGCGTAGATCGCGACGTGATGGACGCGCGCACGAACACCGGCCAGCGTGAGCGCGTCGCGGTTGCCGCCGATCGCGAACACATAGGCACCGAACCGCGTGTGGTAGAGCAGCAGATGCGTGACCGCGTAGGCCGCGACCGCGCACGCGATCGGGAACGGCACACCGAGTACCGACGCCCCGTACAGCGCGCCGACCGCGGGATTCGCGACGACGACCGCATTGCCGTCGGTCAGCACGAGCGCAACGCCATGCGCGACACCCAGCGTGCCGAGCGTCACGACGAACGGCGGCAGCGCGAGTCGCGCGACGAGCATCCCGTTCAGGAAGCCGATCGCGATCCCGACCGCCGCGGCCGCGCCGAGTGCGGCACCGACACCAGCGCCCGCACCGAGCATCTGCGCGAACACGACGCCGCACAGGCTCAGCAACGCGCCGACCGACAGGTCGAGCCCCTCACTCAGGATCACCAGCGTCATCGGCATCGCGATCATCACGAGGATCGCGACCTGGAGGCCGATGTCGACCAGGTTCGCGCGCGACGCGAATCCCGGTACACCGAACGCCGCCGCCGCGACCAGCGCGACGCTGGCCCATACGATCGAAGGCAGCGGCCGTTTGCGCCGTGCCGCCGAAACCCTGCCATTTCGTTTCGTTTCAATCGACATCGTCACCTCCATGCATCGCCAGACCCAGAATGCGTTGCTCGCTCAATTGTTCGCGCGGCAGTTCGCCCGAGATCGCGCCGCTGCGCATCACGTACGCGCGGTCGCAAACATGCACGATCTCCGACAGCTCCGAGCTGATCAGCAGCACTGCCGCGCCCTGCTCGACGAGCCGTTCGATCAGGTTGAAGATCTCCGTCTTCGCACCGATATCGATGCCGCGCGTCGGCTCGTCGAAGATGTACAGCCGACAGTCGGCGCTGAGCCATTTGCCGATCACGATCTTCTGCTGGTTGCCGCCGCTCAGGTTGCGCGCCCGTTTCGCCGGATCGCCCGGCGCGATCCGCAGCCGCTCGATCAGGTCGCGCGTCACGCGCCTCGCGCGGGCCGGGCGATACCAGCCGTTCGGGAACAGTCGCCACAGGCTCGACACGAGCAGGTTCTCGTGCACCGAGCGGCGCAGCGCGACGCCTTCGTGCTTGCGGTTTTCCGGAATCAGGCCGACGCCGCGCCTGACGACCTCGTGCGGGCCGCCCGATACCGCCTTGCCGAAGATTTCGATGCGCCCGCCCTGGATCGGGTCGGCGCCGATCACCGCGCGCGCGACCTCGGTCCGCCCGGCGCCGACGAGCCCCGACAATCCGACGATCTCGCCGCAGCGCACCTGCAGGTCGACGCCGTTCACGCCCGTCGACGTCGTCAGGCCGCGCACGTCGAGTGCCACCTCTCCGCATGCGCCGAAATAACGGCGCTCGTAGACCGCGCCGACCTTGCGCCCGACCATCAGCGCGATCAGCTGCTCAGGGGTCGCGTCGCCAGCCGGCATCGACGTCACGAGGCGCCCGTCGCGCAAGACGGTCACGCGATCGCCGAGATCGAACACTTCCTTCATCCGGTGCGAGATGTAGACGATCGCCACGCCGGAGGTGCGCAACCGATGCACGACCGCGAACAGTGCGTCGGCTTCCCGGTCCGAGATCGCGGCGGTCGGCTCGTCCATCACCAGCACGCGCGCATCGTGCGAAAGCGCTTTCGCGATCTCGACCATCTGCTGCTGCGCGACGCCCAGGTCCGCCGCGTGGGTGCGCGTGTCGTACGCGAGCCCCAGTTGCGCCAGCACGGCCGCCGCGTCCGCGTGCATGCGCCGGTGATCGACGAGGCCGAGACGGTTGCGCGGCTCGCGGCCGAGATAGATGTTCTGCGCGATCGACAGATGCGGCACGAGCGAGAACTCCTGGAAGATCACCGCGATGCCCAGGCGTTTCGCATCGGCGGGCGATTCGATCGCGACGGGCGTTCCGTCGTAGCGAATCTCGCCGCCATCGGCACGGTAAGCGCCGAACAGCACCTTCATCAACGACGACTTCCCGGCGCCGTTCTCGCCGAGCAACATGTGCACTTCACCCGGATACAGCGCGAGGTCGACGTCGGTCAACGCCGCCACACCCGGAAAATGCTTGCAGATCTTGCGTAATTCGAGACGCGGAACGCGCCCGGTCGAGGTTTCCATGTTCATCTCCACGGTGCGGTTCGGCGGTCGGCCGTGCATCATGCGGCGGCCGGCGCACGTACCGCGATACGGGCCGTCAGGCCGGCCCGCCTGCACGCGTCAGTTGCTGGCCACGTCGCTCCACGCCGGGCATTGACGCTGATCGCCCGGCTGCTCGAACGGCGCATAGTTCGTCTTGTCGATCACGATGCCCTTGATCAGCACCGTGTCGGGCACCGGCTCCTTCCGCAGCGTGCGGACCGCCGCCATCGTCGCGACGCAACCCATCCTGAAGCCGTTGAATTCGGCGGTCGCGAGCAGGCGCCCCTCCTTGATCGCCTTGACCGATTCGGGCACGCCACCGATGCCGACGACCTTCACCTGCTTCTGGCCCGCGGCCTCGAGGGCCTCGATCGCCCCCATCGCCATCACGTCGGCCGCCGCCAGTACGCCGTCGATCTTCGGATTCGACTGGATCAGGTTCTCCATCACCTGCAGCGCCTGCAGGCGCTGATAGTTCGCCGGCTGCGCCGCGAGCAGGCGAATGCCCGGGAATTCCTGAAGCGCCTTCCTGAAACCGCGCTCGCGTTCGTCGCTCGTCGTCGAGCCTTTCACGCCTTCGAGGATCACGACATTGCCCTTGCCGCCGAGACTCCTGAACAGGTATCGCGCGACGTCGAGACCGAGGTTGTAGTCGTCCGCGACGACGACCGACGAGAACTTGCCGCCCGCCACGCGATCGTTGTAGTTGACGACCGGGATGCCGATCGCGTTGATCTTCTGGATCGCCGGCACGACGCCGTGCGGATTCACGCCCATGAACAGCACGGCGTTCGGCTTCTTCACGCCGACGTCTTCGAGCTCGCTCAGCTGCTCGCCGAGATCGTTCGGGCGGGTCGGCGCGTAGTGCGTGACCGTCACGCCAAGCTGCTTCGCCTCGGCGTTGACGCCGGCGCGAACGAGCGCGAAATGCGGATCGACCTGGTTCTTGTAGAAGGCCGCGATCGTTTCGTTTGCCGCAAGCGCGCTCGCGCCGTGAGCAAGGCCGAGCGCCGCCGCACACGCGGCGGCGATGCGCATCGCCGCCCGACTGCCCGCCGGCTGCCGCCCGGAATTGTGGTTCGTCTCCATCCACTGTCTCCTGTCCGTCGTTCACGTTGGCCATGCCGCTAGCCGGCCTGGCACTCTGGGTGATCAAATGCAACCGTTTGCATAAATCCAGGCAAAACATCCACGCAACGCATCGGCGCTACTTACCGGTCGACGTCAATGAATCTGCATTTTTTCCCGGAATTTGCGGCATCCTTGCCGCCCGTGGTTTTCCCGGTCCTGCTACCGCTCCGATCGATCGCGTCGAGCTCGTGTTTTTCTTTATGCAAACGTATGCACATCGTACTCGACGCAAAACCTCTGTCAATGAGGTTTAGCGCTGAAAACATTAGGGTTTTACCTGCAACATTGATCGCAACCCATTGCATCGATACAATCGGATCCCTATCCACCGGCAGGTTCCATGAGCCCATCCTCCGACACGCGCGGCACCGGCCGCGTCACGATTCGCGAAGTCGCCGCGGCGGCGTCCGTCAATGCGTCGACGGTGTCGCGCGTGCTCAATCCGGCCACGCGTCACCTGATCGGCGACGAGGTCGTGCGCCGCGTGCTCGCGGCAGCGAAGTCGCTCGGCTATCGACAGAACCGCCTTGCCTCCGCGCTGCGCGGCGGGCAATCGAAGGTGATCGGCGTATGCCTGCCCGACATCTCGAATCCCGTGTTCCCGCCGATGGTCTGCGGAATCGAGGAGGAACTGTCAGCCGAGGGCTATGGCGTACTGATCGCGAACATCGTCGGCAATCCCAGGAATCAGGAACGGATGCTCGAGCAGATGCTCGAGCGCCAGGTGGACGGCCTGGTCCTCGCGACCGCCGCGCGGCACGATCCGCTCGTGCGACGCTGCATCCTCGACGGCGTGCCCGTCGTGCTCGTCAATCGCGGCGAGGACGGCGGTCACGTGCCCGAAGTCGTCAACGACGACTTCCTGTCCATGCGGCTCGCGGTCGAGCATCTGGTCGGGCTCGGGCATACGCGCATTGCGCACCTGTCGGGACCGGAACGGCTCGCGACCGGCCTGTCGCGACTACAGGGCTTCCAGATCGCGACCCAACAGTACGACCTTGCGGCCAACGTCATCGTGGAAGCCACCGAGTTCACGCGCGAAGCCGGACGCGCCGCCTGCGCGCAACTGCTCGACACGCACCGCAACGTGACCGCCATCATCGCGGCGAACGACCTGATCGCGCTCGGTTGCTACGACGTGTTCGCCGAGCGGCGGATCGCCTGCCCGAAGGACATCTCGCTGATCGGGCACAACGACATGCCGCTGCTCGACATGCTGAATCCGTCGCTGACCACGCTCCGGATCCAGCATCGCGAGATGGGCCGGCAAGCCGCACGCCTGTTGCTCGGCATGATCACGACGCCGGGTAAGGCGCCGCTGCGCATCACGCTGCCGCCCGAACTGGTCGTGCGCGGCTCGACCGGCGCGCCGCGTGCGGCGGGCGGCCGGGCGCGTTCGAGCTGACGAGTCGCACCGCGTCGCGCATGCACCCGCCGCACGCGCACTGCCCGCCGGTCAGAACAAGCGCGTCACCCTCATGACGACGGATCGCCGATCGATACAGGCGTTCCGCCAGAACTGTATTGGCGATCGTGAACGGCATTCCGCCGTGCGTCCGGACACGCGACGCGCACCGCGCATCGGGCATGCACGACCTGCCCGGCGCACACTTCGGCGGCGGTCCATGTCGTCAACGGCGCCCGCTCGTCGTGTCGGAAGCGCGTGCTCGCGCCCGAAACCGACGCCGCGCTTTCAGTGCGCGTCGTCGAATCGGGTGAATCGAATATACAGC
Organism: Burkholderia sp. Bp8991; assembly: GCF_003853795.1. Lineage (NCBI taxonomy): Bacteria > Pseudomonadati > Pseudomonadota > Betaproteobacteria > Burkholderiales > Burkholderiaceae > Burkholderia > Burkholderia sp. Bp8991. The sequence continues at coordinate 73,763 of NZ_QTQJ01000015.1, forward strand.
GGGAGCCGCTTCGAAAGGTGACCGAAATGGTCTACGGCTTGTCGGATCGTCCGATAATCATGACCGGGCGCGGCCGGTCGCCACCGCGCTCGATCATCGACGGCATTGCACCGCCCGGCCTGCGGCCGCAGCTAGTCGTGCGAAGGACGCGCGAACGGCATCGCGAGCAGGATCCTGGCGGGACGGTCCGAGCGGTTGCGCAGTGCACGCCGCTCGCCCGGCGCGAGGCGGCACGAATCGAACACCTGCAAGTCGACTTCGGCACCATCCGTCTCGACGCACACCTGCCCCTCCAGGACGACGTAGTGCTTCTCGACGCCAGATCCCTCCATCGTCGTGTGCCCGCCGGGCTCGATCGTCGATACGCCGAGCCACAACGATTCGGCCGGACCTGCCTCGCGCCCCTGCAGCCGTACGCAGCGCATCCCGACGTGATTCGGAGGGAAGTAGTCGGGGGCATCCCGAAAGCGCGTCACGTTCATGGCTTGAGCAACACCCGGCTCGCGGTACCGCTGAATACCGTCCGATAGGCGTGCGCTGCATCCGCAAGGTCGAACACCGAGCCGGGATCGATCGGAAACGGCTTCAACACACCTTGCTCGAACGACGGCAACAACCTGTCGAGGATGTTCGCGCAGTGCCGCGTGTCGAGCGCGAGCGTGTCGATCCCGACGTAGGTATGCTGTCCGCGGTAGAACGCGAAGATGTCGAACGGTACCGCGCGCTCGATCGTCGAGATGAGGATCTGCGTGCCGCACACGGCCATCGCGCGATTCGCACGCTCGAAGTACGGACTCCCGACCGTGTTGTAGACGATGTTGGCGCCGCGGCCCGCCGTCATCTCGAGCACGAGTTCGTCGAACGGCTCCGCGGATGCGTTGATCATCGTCACGTCGCCGCTGGCGTGCCCGACGTACGACGGATCGTCTCGCACCACGCCGATCACTTCCGCCCCCGCCATGGTCGCCAGCTGGACGGTCGCTTGCCCGACCTTGCCGTTCGCACCCAGCACGAGCACGACGTCGCCGCGCCGCACGCCGCCGGCGCGGTGCAGGCCCTCGAATGCCGTGACGAACGGCACGCCGATCGAGCCCGCCTCGTCCATCGTCAGGTTTGCCGGTTTCTCGCGCACGGTATGTACCGGCACGACGAGATGGCTCGCGTGCGTGCCGTCGCGCCGGATGCCGAGTTCGCCGCTGCTGCCCCACACCGCCTTGCCGATCAGGTCCGGCGGACCGTCGATCACGCGTCCCGCGTAATCGCGGCCCGGCGTGCGCGGCCACACCGCGTGCGGCATGAAGCCGAGCACGGCCTTGACATCGCTCGGGTTGACGCCCGCGCTCTCGATTGCGATCACGCAGTCGGTCGCATCGATCCGCGGCACGGGCTGCGTGTCGATGTGCAGCGCGAGCGCGTTGATATCAGTACTTTTCTGCTGGACGCGAATGCATTTCATGCTCGATGGCCTCATGGAAAATTCGGATTCCGGCGCACGACACGATGACCGTCGGCCGATCGTGCCGGCGTGCGCCGTTGCCGCATGTCGTTCGCAGCGTTGCGCTCAGGACGCGAGACCGAGGCTCGCGCGCGCATCGCGGCACGTCGCGATCTCGCCGCCGAGCAGCGTGACGATCTCGCGGGCCCGCGCGACAAGCGCCGCATTGTTCTCGGCGAGCACGCCCTTCTCGATATAGATGTTGTCCTCGAGGCCGACGCGCACGTGCCCGCCCGCGAGCCATGCCTGCGCGACGATCGGAAACTCGAAGCGCCCGATGCCGAAGGCGGACCATATCGCACCCGGAGGCAGCAGCCCGCGCGCATACAGCAGCGTTTCGGGCGACGCGGCGAAGCCGTACTTGACGCCGCCGACGAACGTCCACAGGCCGGGGCCGTCGAGCACGCCGCTCGCCATCAGGTCGTGCGCCAGGTGGATATCGCCGGAGTCGAAGATCTCGAGTTCCGGCTTGACGCCGGCACGGCGTATCACCTCGGCCATCCGCGTGACGCTCTTCGGCGTGTTGATGACGACCTCGGCCCCCGAATTCATCGTGTTCAGGTCGAGGCTGCAGATATCGGGCTTCAGCGCGAGAATGTGCTCCACCCGCCGTTCGGGCGGCAGGAGCGTGGTGCCGGGAGCGGCCACCCGCGGGTCGTCGTCGCTCGGAATGAAACGTCCGCCCGGGCCTGTCGTCAGATTGATGATCAACTCGCGATCGACCGCGCGAATTCGCTCGACGACGTCGCGATAGAGTTCGATGTCCATCGACGGCCTGCCGGTGGCCGGATCGCGGACGTGGATGTGCACGACGGCGGCACCGGCCTGCGCGGCTTCGAGCGACGCGTTCGCGATCTGCTCGGGCGTGACCGGCAGCCCCGGATGCTGGTCGGGCCGCGTGATGTTGCCCGTGACGGCGCACGTAATGATGGTCTTGCGAGCATGCATGAGAAGCGCTCCTGGCAATCAGTTCAGACGGCGGCCGCCATCGACGACGATCGTGGTGCCGGTAGTGAACGTGAGCGTCGTCGCACACGCGACGATGGCGGCCGCGACATCGTCCGGTGCACCGATCCTGCGCAGCGGTGTCGTCGCCGCGGCCTTCTCGTTGAAATCGTCGCCGCGCCCCGGAACGAACTGCGTATCCACGACGCCGGGAGACACGTTCACGACGCGAATGCGCGGCGCCAGCGCGCGTCCGAGCGACAACGCCATCACGTCGATCCCCGCCTTCGCCGCGCAGTACGCCACGTTGCTGCCATTGCCCGTCGTCCCCGAGATCGACGACACGTTCACGACCAGCCCGTCGCCCGATTCGTCGAGCAGCGCGCGAAATGCCCGGATCGCCGCGAACTGGCCGCGCCAGTTGACCTTCATGATCTCGTCGATCAGGTCGTCCGTCAGCGCGTCGAGGTCCGCATGCCGGACCGGCTTCGTGAAGCCGGCGGCATTCACCAGGACGTCGGCCCGCCCGTAACGCGTGCGCACGTCGTCGGCAAGCGCGGCGAGCGTCGCGCTGTCGGTGATCGTCGCGATCGCGCCCGAGTGCCCTTCGCCGGGCAGCTTGTCGGCGATGTGCCGCGCGGCGTCGAGGTCGCTTCGTCCGACGACGACGACGCGCGCGCCCGCTTCGGCGAACTGCATGGCGGTCGCGAAACCGATGCCGCCGGTGCCGCCGAGAATGACGGCGACTTTATCGTTCAGATTGCGTGACACGGCCTGCTCCTGTTCAGTCGATTGGCGGCGTCGGGTACGTCGGCGTGCCGTCAGCCATCACGAATTCGAAATCGAGCGTGTAATACGCGTCGCCCGTTTCCGCGTGCGGCCCCGTCCCGGGCTCGTGACGCTCGAACGTGCCGACGAGGCGACGATTCACACCGAACACGACATCCGAGTCGAGATGCTCCGAATCATCGGCGAACACCTGCGACACCAGCGTCGCATGACCTTCCGCGACGATCACGAAATGGATGTGCGCGGGTCGATACGGATGGCGGCCCTGCGCGGCGAGCAGCGTGCCGACGGGGCCGTCGACGGGCACCGGGTAACCGGCGGGGCGCACGGTCCGAAAGTTGAAACGCCCGTGCGCGTCGGTATGAAAGCGACCGCGCAAATTGCGGTCGGGCTGCTCCGGATCCTGGTTCTCGTAGAGACCGACGGGCGATGCCTGCCACACATCGACCACCGCGTTCGCGACCGGCCGGCCCGACACGTCGAGCACACGACCGCGCATGAAAAGCGGCGAGCCGGGCGACCCGGGGCTTGCGATCGACCGGCCATCCTCGTAGACCGGCGAACCGCCGCGGTAGAACGGCCCTAGCAACGCGCCCGGCGTGCGATCGGTCGCGTCGGAATTGTTCAGCAATGCGACCAGCGTCGAAAAGCCGAGGACATCCGACAGCAGCACGACCTCGTTGTGGCGCTCGTTGCATGCGTGCCCCGCGGCCCGGATGAACGACAGGCCGCGCTCGAACTCCTCGTCCGTCAGCTTGACCTGCTTCAGGAACGCATGGCCGTGATCGACCAATGCATCGATGATCTCCTTCAGTCGGGCGTCCCGGGTTCCCGCCATCGCCGCCTTGACGATCGCGGTAACGGACGCGGGATCGTCGGTAATCGCACTCAATGTTGCCTGCTCCGTCATGATACCCTCCATGCAACCGTTTGCATAAGTTGATGCAATAGTACCTGCCTGACCGTAACAGGCTAGAGAGCGTTAACCCTGAATTTCGGCAATTTTTCAGTGAATATGGGTATGCTTCGCTTTGCAACCGTTTGCACCCAATCGAGCGAGAATGGACGCGGAGCCTGTCGGTTGCATCGCGCCAGCATGCACGGGAGGCCGCGGGCGGACGCCGTCACCCGCCACGCCACGCCGGGGCGCGGATACGGCGCCGGATCGTCATTGCCCGGGCGCGGACGCGCCGGCGGCAGCCTTCTGTGCATCGGCCTTGTGTTCCGCCCTTTGGAGGCTCTGCGGATAGTGATCGTCCTTGCTTACGCGATAACCGTTCTTCTCGAGCGCACTCAGTTCCTGGTTACGCTTCAGGCGAGCCTGCTTGCGCTGTGCCTTGCGTTGCGCTTTCAGTTCCTGCTTCGACATCGGTGCACTGGCCGCTGCCGGAGCGGCATCCGAATCCTGCGCGTACGCGGCCGGCGCACCCAGCAGCGCAACACCCGTCAGCACTGCAAGCGCGAGCGGCATCATGCCGGACTTGATCATGTCGATTCTCCTTTTTCGTCGACGAGCGAATGTCACGGTTCCGCGTGCCCGCCCCTCTCGATCCGCATCGTCCGCGGTTCCGGCCGAGGCCACGCCTATAAAACTTACATGACGGCGAGACGGATGTTCTTAAGATCACCTGAATTTTCCTGATCGATGACGACAACGACAGCAGGCCGCCCGGCGCACGGGCAACACGCCGTATCGCCCGCCGTGCGCTGCTCACGGGACACGACGATCGCCGAATGCACGCCGGACATGCACACACCATTGCGCTGAGGAAAGCGGAATTGAAACTGTCACTCGAAGCCCTCGAAGCCCTGGATGCGATCGACCGGACGCATTCGTTCGCCGATGCGGCTACCTTGCTGCACCGCGTGCCTTCGACCCTCAGCTATCTCGTGCAGAAGATCGAGAGCGATCTCGGTGTCGTCCTGTTCGATCGCAGCGGCCGCCGCGCGAGGCTGACACACGCGGGGCGTGTCGTCGTCGAGGAGGGCCGCCGGCTGCTCGCGGCCGCCGAGCAGCTCGAACTGCGAGCGCGCCGGATCCAGGACGGCTGGGAGACCGAATTGCACGTGTGCGTCGACGAAGTGCTGCCGTTCGCAGGATTCTGGCCGTACGTGCATGAATTCGACGCGCTCGAAATGGACACGCGCCTGCGCTTGTCGACGGGCGTGCTCGGCGGAACGTGGGATGCGCTCGTCTCGGGACGCGCGGATCTCGTCGTCGGCGCGACCGGCGAGCCGCCCGCGCTGACGGACATCGTCGCGCGCCCGATCGGCACGTTGCGTTACGTGTTCGCGGTCGCGCCGCATCACCCTCTGGCAACGATGCCTGAACCGCTCACGCTCCTCGCCGTGACGCAATTTCGATGCGCGGTGGTCGAAGGCCCCTCGCGCGAATCGCTGCTGCGGTCGGCGGCGTTCCAACCGTCCCAGCCCTACCTCGCGGTGCCGACCCTCGAGATCAAGCTCGCGGTGCTGTGCGAAGGGCTCGCCGTCGGCGCGCTACCCGCGGGCCTGGCCGCCCGCGCGATCGAGGAAGGCAAGCTCGTAACGCGCCAGGTGACCGGGATGCGAGAAACGACGCCATGCTATCTGGCATGGCGCGACGACGAAGCCGGACGCGCGCTGCGATGGTGGCGCGACAAGTTCGACCACCGGGATCTGCTCGAGCAATTCATTGCGCTGCAGTAAGCACGAGAAACTCGGTCGATCGGCGTATCGTTCGACGCATCATTCGCCTTTTCGAACAAGCACGGCATCGCTCGAACGATGCCACGCGCTGTTCCCGCGCCGATACTTCGAACGTTTCGATCGAATCAATCCGGTTTTTCGAAATGACATCCGGATAATCTGAATTGCACGTTCGAGCAATCATGTTTTACCAGCATGGGGATGCAGTCTCGGCTACACTGTTCTTACCGGTGACTGACAGGAAGGTTGAGATCGCCATACGCATCCGCATCGGAGGTAAATCACTATGGAATCCTTTATTAATACATTCGCAATCGCCGCGATGATCGCCATTCCCGCCGTGTCGTTCGCCCAACCGCAGAATCCGGCGAAGACCCGCACGGAAGTTCGCAACGAGCTGATCCAGATCGAGACGGCGGGTTACCGGCCGTCCATGGCCAGACGAACGCAATTTCCGGAAAACCTGCAGGCCGCCCAGGCGCGCGTTGCAGCAGTGAACGGCCAGAACGCGGACCGTCAGTGAGCCGGCAGCGGCCGGCGGCACCACCGCGCCCGACGCGCAATGACGAAGCGTTCCGCACATTCACCCGCACTAACGGCAGTCGCCGCCTCCTGATCACCGAAATCGTCGCTCCGGGGCTTGATCCGATTCGCGACCGGCAATCCAGGATGTTGATGAAGATCGTCGAGCGCGCACTTCGAGAGGCGAATGCAGCCGACCGGGTATTTCAATAGATCTTCCCGGATCGGCACCGTGGAGCCTTGGCCGCCGCTAAAGCGGCCGCAAGATCACGTCTCGTTCTTCGAGCGAGCCCGCACCGAGAGAATCTCCCTGTCAATCCCTCTGCGTGCGGGCGCGACGAAGAACGTCGACCGGAATTTCGCGGCCCGTCCCTGTTGCTCAAAAGAATGATGCGACTAGAACGAGTGGCGCATCCCGATCCTTAGTCTGCCGGTGTCGTGGTCGACGACGGCACGAAGCTGTAACCCACCACCGCGTTCACACCGCTCGACGCCTTCACGTAGTCTCCCGACAGATAGACGTCGGTCCGTTTCGACAACAGGTAATGGAGGCCAAGCGCCCCTTCGTTCCCGTGATGGCCTTCGAACGTCGTGTACTGATACCCTCCGATCACGCTGAACGACGGCGTCACCTGCCAGGCTGCACCGCCCTCGCCGACTTTCATTCTCGACGTTTGCCCGCCAGTTGAACCGCGCTCCTTCCACGATTTCCCGTGAGATTGCGCGTAACGGCGGAACGGGCCACTATCGAGCTCTGGAAGCGGATGAGCGAGCCTTGCAGGCTGCTCTGCGACCCAAACGCTGCTTCCTGGAGCAGAACCGGCGCTTGCGCTATGCGGTCGAGCGTAAGCTTTGCCGCGAATGGTCTCCAGAGCAAGTGAGCGGTTGGCTTAAGAACCGATATGCCGATGACGAGGCGATGCGCGTGTCTCACGAGACGGTCTATTGCGGCCAATGCGTCGCTGTCCGCGCTCGGCATCTCGCTCGGCGCGCGGATCATGGGGCGCGCGTGACCGGCCGGCCGCCGTGTGCGGGCTCGATCGTTTGCATCGACCGCCGATTCGTGATTCCAGGTCAAAAATGATTTCGCCGGCGGCCCGTTTTTCCGCGGCGTCGGGATACCTATATTGGCAGCACTCGCAACGACGACGACGTGGTTGCGGTTCACTCGACCCGATAGGTACCCCTGATGAAAACGCTCGTTTCTTCCACGCTTGCCGCACTGATCATCGCCACGCCGGCCGTTTCGTTCGCGCAGCAGCATGACCGCCCGCTGACCCGCGCCGAAGTGAAAGCCGAAATGGCCCGCCTCGCGGCCGTCGGCTATACGCCGGCACTGGACCACAACCAGTATCCGGTCGCGATCCTCGCCGCCGAAAAGCGCGTGCGTGAAAACGCCGTCGCGCAAGCGGCATCGAACACCGCACCGGCAGCCGACACGACCGGCTACGGCAGCGAAGGCACCAGCACCAGCGCATCCGGCCACGCGCTGACGACCAACGGCCGCGCCGCGATCTATCGCGGTCATTGAGCGGCGTCGACGCGCGCGAGCACCTTGCCCGCCACGCGCCCCCGCTCGTCCGTCCCCTCCGCATCGCCGGCCCGAATCGCCTGAACAGGCATTCGGGCCGCGCGTCGTCGCACCGCTTCCCGCATCACGCCCCTGCCGCGCGCATCGTCGCCGCACCGCGCGATTCGTGACTGCGCAGTACAAGTTCTTATGACGCCGCGTCCGTTTATCCATCGCGCGCCACGCACGATACTGCGCACCATCCGGCGCCGTGCGCGTCATTCGATACCCCGAACAACATGAACAGCTACCCAGGATTGAAGCGCTTCGCGCGACCGGCCGTGCTGGCCGCCCTTCCGCTCGCCGCATTGCTCACGTTGACGGGCTGCCGGTCGGACGACACCGCGCCGGCCCCGAAGCCGAACGTGATCGTCAGCGCACCCGTCGCGCGCAACGTGAACGACGTCGACGTCTACACGGGCCGTTTCGAAGCGGTCGACACGGTCGACGTGCGCCCGCGCGTGAGCGGCTATCTCGAACGCGTCGCGTTCCAGGATGGCGCGACCGTGAAAAAAGGCGACCTGCTGTTCGTCATCGATCCGCGCCCGTACCAGGCGGCGGTGACGGCCGCGCAAGGCACGCTCGAGCGCGCGCAGTCGCAACTGAAGCTGAGCCGGCAGGATTTCGAGCGGGCCAGCGTCCTGATCAAGACCGACACCATCGCGCAGAGCCTGTACGACCAGCGCCGCCAGGCCGTGCAAAGCGCGCAGGCCGACGTGACGAGCGCGCAAGGCGCGCTCGAACGCGCGCGGCTCGACCTGTCGTTCACGCGCATCGTCGCGCCGATGTCGGGGCGCATCAGCCGCAAGCGCGTCAGCGAGGGCAACCTCGTGAAGGGCGGCGACAGCGAAGCCACGGTGCTGACGACGATCGTGTCGCAGGACCCGATCGACATCTACTTCGACGTCGACGAGGAAAGCTACCTGCGCTACACGCGCGAAGCCGCGCAACATGGCGGCAGCGCGTCGTCGCGACAGGTGGCGATCGCGCTGCCGGGCGACGCGAAGCCGTCGCTGTCGGGCACGATGGATTTCGTCGACAACCGCCTCGACAATTCGACCGGCACGCTGCGCCAGCGCGCGCGCGTCGCGAATCCGGACGGGCGCCTGAGCCCTGGCCAGTTCGGCCGCGTGTCGCTGTCGAGCCGCGTCGCGCACGCGGCACTGCTCGTGCCGGATTCGGCCGTCGCGACCGACGCGACGCGCCGCGTGCTGTATTTCGTCGACGCGAACGGCACCGTATCGGTGCGCCCGGTGACGCCCGGCCGCCTGTTCGGCAACCTGCGTGAAATCGATGCGGGGCTGAAGGCCGGCGACCGCGTGATCGTCGACGGCTTCCAGCGCGTGCAGGCCGGCGATCAGGTCAATGCGGTGCCGCGCGCGATCGATGCGGCGCAGATGGCGAATGCGACGAATTCCGAAAAAGTTGCGAACGCAACCGCTGCGTCCAGAACCGCGACCGGGAGCGCGCAATGAACCTCGGCCGCCTGTCCGTCCAGCAGCCGGTGCTCGCGATCGTCCTGTCGATCGTGCTGACCATCGCAGGCGCGCTGGCCTATTTCTCGCTCGCGGTGTCCGAGTATCCGGACATCGCGCCGCCGACCGTCGTGATCCAGGCGAGCTACCCGGGTGCGTCCGCGGAAACCGTGTCGCAAACCGTCTCGACCCCGATCGAGCTGGAAGTGAACGGCGTCGAGGACATGCTGTACATGTACAGCCAGGCGACCTCCGACGGCAGCCTGAACATCACCGCGACGTTCAAGCCCGGCACCGACGTCGACAAGGCGCAGGTGCTGGTGCAGAACCGCGTCGCGCTCGCGACGCCGCGCCTGCCCCAGCCCGTGCAGCGCAGCGGCGTGTCGGTCCGCAAGTCGTCGCCGACGCAGCTCGGCACGATCTTCATCTACTCGCCCGACCAGCGCTACGATCCGCTGTACGTGTCGAACTACGCGATCCGCAACGTCGCCGACGTGCTGAAGCGGATCGACGGCGTCGGCGACATCAACCCGCTCGGCGCGCGCGAATACTCGATGCGCATCTGGCTCGACCCGGAACGCGTCGCGTCGTTCGGCCTGAGCCCGCGCGACCTCATCGCCGCGGTGCGCGCGCAGAACACGCAGCTCGCGGGCGGCGTGGTCGCGCAGGCGCCGATCACGAACCAGGCGTTCCAGCCGAACCTGATCTTCGAAGGGCGCCTGAAGCGGCCCGAGGATTTCAGCGACATCGTCGTCAAGCAGGGGCAGGACGGGCGTCTCGTGCGGCTGAAGGACGTCGCGCGCATCGAGGTCGGCGCGCTCGCGTACGCGACCGACAGCTACATGCTGCGCCACCCGACCATCGCGCTGCAGGTGCTGCAGCAGCCCGGCGCGAACGCGGTCGCGACGATGGACGCGGTCGAGAAGAAGATGACCGAGCTCGGCAAGGCGTTCCCGAAGGGCATCGTCTACAACATCGGCTACAACCCGACCGCGTTCATCGGCGACAGCATCCACGAACTCGTGAAGACCATCTACGAGGCGGTCGTGCTCGTGGTGTTCGTCGTGCTGCTGTTCCTGCAGGGCTGGCGGCCTTCGATCATCCCTATCCTGTCGATTCCGGTGTCGCTGGTCGGCACGTTCGCGGCGATGGCCGTGCTCGGCTACTCGATCAACAACCTGACGCTGTTCGGCCTCGTGCTCGCGGTGGGGATCGTCGTCGACAACGCGATCGTCGTGGTCGAGAACGTCGAGCGGCACCTGGCGGCCGGCACCGCGCCGCGCGATGCGACGCTGCTGACCATGAAGGAAGTCGGCGGCGCGCTGTTCGCGATCACGCTGGTGCTGTGCGCGGTGTTCGTGCCGACCTCGTTCATTCCGGGCATCTCCGGCCAGTTCTTCCGCCAGTTCGGCGTGACGATCGCCGTGTCGACCGCGATCTCGTTCTTCACGTCGGTCACGCTCGCGCCCGCGCTGTCCGCGATGATGCTGAAGGCGCACGACTCCGCGCACGATGCGCCGGCGTCGACGTCGCGCACGGTCGCGCTGCTCGCGCCGCTCATGCGCGCGGTGCAGCGTTTCGCGGATGCCTTCAACCGCGTGTTCCAGCGCGTGTCCGACGCCTACGGCGCGCTGGTCAGGAAGCTCGTGCGGATCATTCCCGCGATGAGCGTGCTGTACGTCGTGCTGATCGCGGCGACCGGCTATCTGCTGGTATCGAGCCCGAAGGGCTTCATTCCCGCGCAGGATCGCGGCTACCTGGTGGTGCTGGTGCGCACGCCCGACGGCGCGACGCTCGAACGCACGAGCGCGGTCGCGCGCAAGATCGAGGACATCGCGCTGTCGGTGCCGGGCGTCGCGCGCGTGCCGGTGTTCTCCGGCGTCAACGCAGCCACCGGCACGAATTCGGCGAACAGCGCCGGCCTGTTCCCGGTGTTCAAGCCCTGGCCCGAACGCAAGGCGCAGGGCCTCACCATCGACACGATCGCGGCCGAGCTGCGCAAGCGCCTCGCGGGCATCACCGAAGCGTCGATCGTCGTCGCGATGCCGCCGCCGGTGCAGGGCCTCGGCAGCACGGGCGGCTTCGCGATGCGGCTCGAAGACCGCAACGGCCTCGGCACGGCCGCGCTCGCGAAGGCGACGCAGGATCTCGTCGACGCCGCGAACCGCACGCCCGGCATGGTCGGCGTCTACACGCCCTACTCGGCGACGAGTCCGCAGGTTCACGTCGAGCTCGATCGCGAGAAGGCGGAGATGCTCGGCGTGCCGAGCCAGGAGATCAATGACGCGGTCGAAACGTATTTCGGCTCGACCTACATCAACGACTTCAACATCGTCGGGCGCACCTATCGCGTCACCGCGCAGGCCGACCTGCCGTTCCGCGTGACGGCCTCCGACCTCGGGCGCCTGAAGGTGCGCAACCGCGACGGCGACATGGTGCCGATCGGCAGCGTCACGCGCATCGACGACACGCTCGGCGTCGATCGCGCACCGCGCTACAACCTGTATCCGGCCACCGAGATCAACGGCGATACCGCACCCGGCCTCGGTTCCGGTTTTGCGATCAAGACGATGGAGACGCTCGCGAAGCAGGTGCTGCCGCCGGGCATCTCGTTCGAATGGACCGACTTGTCGTACCAGCAGACCACGGCCGGCAACACGGGGCTGCTCGTGTTCCCGCTGTGCGTGCTGCTCGTCTATCTGGTGCTCGCCGCGCAGTACGGCAGCTGGAGCCTGCCGGTGTCGATCCTGCTGATCGTGCCGATGTGCCTGCTGGCCGCGTCGCTCGGCGTGCGCGCGCTCGGCCAGGACGTGAACATCCTCACGCAGATCGGCTTCATCGTGCTGGTCGGGCTCGCCGCGAAGAACGCGATCCTGATCGTCGAGGTCGCACGGCAGCTCGAGGCCGACGGCAGGGAGCTGGTCGACGCGGTGGTCGACGCGTGCGTGCAGCGGCTGCGCCCGATCGTGATGACGTCGCTCGCGTTCATTCTCGGCGTGCTGCCGCTCGTGATCTCCGAAGGCGCCGGCGCGGAAATGCGCCAGGCGGTCGGCGCGGCCGTGTTCTTCGGGATGATCGGCGTGACGTTCTTCGGGCTGCTGTTCACGCCTGTGTTCTATGTGCTGGTCCGCCGGCTCGCGACACGCAAATCCGGCGTCGCGGCGGCGGCCGCGGAGGTGGTGCAATGAAATTCATCCGACTCGTGGCCGCGCTGTCCGCGGCGGCCGTCCTGACCGCGTGCACGAGCGCGCCGGTCGCCACCGTCGCCCCGCCGCCGCTCGCCGCGACCTACGCGAACGCGGATCTCGTCGCCGCCGGCCCTGCCGCCGCGACCGACGCGTGGTGGCACGGCTTTCACGATCCGATTCTCGACCGGCTGGTCGATCGCGCGCTCGCCAACAACCTCGACCTGAAGGCGGCGGTCGCGCGCATCGACGCGGCGCGCGCGGTACGGATCGGCGCCGCGTCGCAGTGGTTCCCGTCGCTCGATCTGAATGCGGGCGCCGGCCGTCAGCGTCTGTCCGCGTCGCAGGCGTTCCCGACCGACACGCCGACGACCGGCAATGCGTTCGACCTGAATGCGAGCGTCGCGTGGGAAATCGACATCTTCGGGCGCATCCGCCAGGGCGTGTCGGCCGCCGACGCCGACATCGCGTCCGCGCAGAACGACGCGGCGGCCGTGCGGATCGCGACGATCGACGAAACCGTGCGCACCTACGTGACGGTGCGCGGGCTCGAGCAGCGGCTCGCGCTGGTCGAGGCGAACGCAGAGAGTCAGCGCGGCACCGAGGCATCGACGCGGCGCCTGTTCGACGCGGGCGTCGTGCCGATCGCCGACGTCGACCGCGCCGCCGCGCAGGCGGAAACCACGCTCGCCGAGTTGCCCGTGCTGCAGTTGCAGCGGCAGGCCGCGATTCACCGCTTGTCGATCATCACCGCGGCGACGCCGCAGGACGTCTATGCGCAACTCGATCCGCCCGCGCCGGGGCCGGTGTGGACGGCAGCGGCGCCGGGCATCGGCACGCCAGCCGACCTGCTGCGCCGCCGGCCCGACGTGCGCGCCGCCGAAGCGAGGGTCGTCGCCGCGTATGCACGCATCGGCGTGGCCGAAGCCGATCTCAGGCCGCACCTGCAGCTGATCGGCGTGATCGGCGCGGCCGTCGACGGCTTCTCCGGCGCGACGCTCGCGCGTTCGCTCGCCTGGATGGCCGGCGCCGGCGCGAGCGCGCCGCTGTTCGACGGCGGACGGCGCCGCAGCATCGTCGCGTTGCGACGCGCGCAGGCCGATCAGGCCGTCGCCGCCTATCGCTCGACCGTGCTCGGCGCGGTCAGCGATGTCGAAACGTCGCTCGCCGCAACCGCCCGCGATCACAGCCGGACCGAGCGCCTCGAACGCGCGGCGTCGAATGCGCGCGATGCCTATGCGCAGATCAACCGGTCGTGGCGCAGCGGCGAATCGGCGTTCATCGACACGCTGGAGGTGCAGCGCTCGCTGCTCGCGGCCGAGGATTCGCTCGCGCAGGCGCGCACCGACGAGATGCTCGCGCAGGTCAGGCTGATGACCGCGCTCGGGCAGTAGGCGGGTTGGTGCGATGCGGCTGGTGCGGCGCATCGGTCGCGTTGGTCGCGTCGGTCGCCATGAAAAAAGGGCGACGTGCCCGATATCGATCGAACACGTCGCCCTTCGCACGAGACGAGCGGCGGTTTGCGCGCCCCTTCAGTCGATATCGCCGCCTTCCTTCAGCTGTGCGCTCAAGTAGTCCAGAAAACTGACGATGCGCGACGACAGCGTAGCGTTGCGATAGTAGACCGCGTGAATCGGCTGGCGGAATTCGGTCGTGTCGTCGACCAGCACTTCGACGAGGCTGCCGTCGCGGCGATGGGTGCCCGTCATGTAGTCGGCGAGGCACACGATGCCCGCGCCGTTAAGCGCGAGCGTCAGCAGCGTCTCGCCGCTCGACGCCTGCAGCGCGGGATGGATCCGGTATACGTCGCCGTCCGCGGTGCGCAGCGGCCAGTGGTTCAGCGTTTCGGGCTGCACGAAGCCGAGCAGCGTATGGTCCGCGAGATCGGCCACGCGCGTCGGCACGCCGGCCTTCTCCAGGTACGCGGGGCTCGCGAGAATGCGCAGCCGGCTGCTGCCGAGCTTGCGCGCGTGCAGCGTCGAATCGCGCAGCTCGCCGATCCGGATCGCGACGTCGGCGCGCTGTTCGAGCAAGTCGATGATTTCGTCGCTGGTATGCAGTTCGGCCGCGATCGCCGGAAACGCTTCGCGAAAGCCCGGCATCATCGGCGCGATCACGTGCTGCATGAACGGCATCGCCGCGTTGATGCGCAACCGCCCGGCCGGCTTCTCGCGCTGGCTGGCGAGCTGTTCCTCGGCGAATTCGACCGACGCGATGATCTCGCGCGCGTATTCGAGGAACAGCGTGCCCTCTTCCGTCACTTCGAGCCGGCGCGTCGTGCGGCGGATCAGCGTCGTGTCGAGCTTTTCCTCGAGACGCCGCAGGATCCGGCTCATCACCGACGTCGGCTGGTGGAGCTTGTCCGCCGCCCCCGTCAACGAGCCGGTATCGGCGATGGTCACGAATGCGAGCATCTCGTCGAGGGTGGTCTTCATGGTCGGGAATCGGTGACGGTTTCAGAATCGTCACGATAGTGCCGCAGCGCCCGTTTGATAAGCGGGAGCCGGCGCGAATCATAGTTGATTCAGATTCAAGAATGCGCGGCCAATATTGTCCGAGCAATGCGATCGCGGGCCGGGGGGCGCACGCGCCCGGGAGGGCGCGTGTTGCGTGTTGCGTGTTGCGTGTTGCGTGCTGCGTGCTGCGTGCTGCGTGCTGCGTGCTGCGTGCTGCGTGCTGCGTGCTGCGTGCTGCGTGCTGCGTGCTGCGAAGCAATTCTGCGGCGTCAGGCCGCGATCGGCATGTCGTGGCGGATCCAGTCCTGCATCGCGCCATGCTGCGGCGCCCAGCCGAGTTCCTGCCGCGCGCGCACGGCTTTCACGCGGCTGTTCGACGCCAGCGAGAAATGCGCGCGCGAGTGGCCGAGCACCTGCTCGGCCTCGGCGATGTCCCACTCGACGACCGACGGCAAACCGAGACGCGCGGCGAGCGCCGCGCCGATGTCCGCGAACGACGCTTCGCCGTTCTCCGCGAAATACAGCGCGCCGGGCGCCGCGTGCCGCATCGCGCGCACGTAGAGATCGGCGACGTCCTCGACATGCACGTTCGACCAGCGGTTCAACCCCTTGCCGATCACGCGGACCGCGCCGGCCTCGCGCGCGATCGCCGCGAGCAGCGGAAGCTGCGCGCTGTCGCGCCGGATGCCGAGCCCGTCGCCGTAGATCATGCTGTTGCAGATCACCGCCGAGCGGATGCCGAGCGTCGCCGCCGACATCACGAGCTGATCGATCGCACGGCGCTCGGGCTTGGCCGGCGCGACGACCGGCGTCGCTTCGTCGAACACCGGCGCGTCGCCGTGCGCGCCCTGTGCGTCGTCCGCGATCACGCTGGTGCCGCTGGTATGCAGGAACGTCTTGCCCGAGCCGCTCAGCGCCGCGACGATCGTCTCGACCGATGCGCGGTGGTCGCTGCTCGCCGCGTTGATCACGCAGTCCGCGTCGCTCGCGAACGCATGCAGCAGCGCCGTGTCGTCGAGCGTGCCGATGACCGGCAAGATGCCGGCTGCCGCGAGTGTCGCGGCCTTCTCGCCGTTGCGCGCCAGCCCGGTGACGACATGCCCTTCCGATACCAGCCGTGCGGCCACCGAGCCGCCGATGTAGCCGGCCGCGCCCGTCACGAATACCTTGATGCCCTTCATCCACCGCTCCGATGGCGAGGCCGCGAAACTGCCCGCGCCTCGCGGAAATGAGTCGGCCCGCGCGCACCGGTGTCGGATGGGCGCGGGCCGTCGATGCCGGCCGTGCGGCGCGTCGAACCTGCGCAACGCGGCCTGTAGCGTCAGTATCGATGCCGCGCGCGGGCGGCGAAAGAGGCGGATCGCGAAAAGAGTTTTGATCCGGGCGGGAAGATCGGCGGCGGCGCCGCGTCAGTGCCGGATCCTCCAGGCTACGGCTTGCCGCCCAGCGACTCGACGATCCGGTACGCAGTCTTCACACGATCCTCGATCGGGAAGCTGCGGTTCGCGAGCATCACGATCGCGAGCCGCTTCGCGGGCACGAACGCGACATAGGTACTGAAGCCGTTGGTCGACCCCGTCTTGTTGATCCACGCGTCCGGGCGCGGTGCGAGCGGCGGCTTGAGTTCGATCGCGGGCGTCGCGTCGTGAAGCATCGGCGGCGCATTCCCCGCGAGCAGCGTCGGCAATGCGACCGGATACGGATACTGTTCCCAGATCAGGTCCTGCGTGAACGGCCCCGCGTGGAAATAGCCGGTGTGCGTGCGTTCGAGCGCACGCTGCAACCGCGGCGCCGTTTCGACGAGCCCCATGTTCGCCTGCACGAAGCGCAACAGGTCGGCCGCCGTCGTCCTGACGCCGTACGCCGGCTGCCACAGCATGCCGCCCGTCATCCGGATCGGCTTGCCGTCCTGCGTATAACCCTGCGCATAGTCGGCCTGGCGCGCGGCGGGCACGTTGATGTAGGTGTGCGCCATCCCGAGCGCGGGAAACAGCCGCTGTTCCATCAGCCCCGCGAAGTCGCGGTTCATCGCCATCGCGGTGAGCTGCCCGAGCATCCCGATCGCCACGTTCGAATAGGTGCGCCGCGTGCCCGGCGCGTACGCGGGGCGCCACGCGTCGAGATAGCGCATCAGGCCCGCGTCGTCACGGATGCTGTCGGGCACCTGCAGCGGCATCCCGCCGGGCGTGTGCGTGCCGAGCTCGAGCAGCGTCACGCGGCCGAACGGCTTGCCCCGCAGCGCGGGCAGATACTTGCCGGCCGGGTCCGTGAGCGACAGCTCGCCGCCCTCCTGCGCGTCGGATGCGAGCGTCGCGGTCAGCGTCTTGCTGACGGAGCCGATCTCGAACAGCGTGTCGCCGGTCACCGGCTGGCCGGTTTGCGTCGACATCACGCCGTAGTCGAACACATAAGGCTTGCCGTCGGCGACGATGCCGATCGCCATGCCGGGAATGGCGAACTGCTTCATCAGCGGTGCGACGTGGCGGGTTACGGTGTCGTGAATCTCGTCCTGCGTGGCGGCGGCCGCGCGGCCGGCCGTGGTGGCGGCGCATGCGGCGACGAACAGGGTCGCGGCGATGCGGATCGCGTTGAATCGCATGGGTGCGGTTCCTTCGATTTTCAGATGGTTGCATGAACAACGGATTCGGCCGCGCCGCGCGGACGCCGCGCCAGCCGTCCCGTCGAAGCAGGACTATCCGCTGCCGGCCGCCAACCGACAATCGACGATATGTTGCGCGAGCCTAAAGAAAATCTTATGCGGCGCGTGAACCGGTCCCGCGCGTGTCAGTCCGGCAAGCGGTCGAGAAACGCCAGCATCGCGGCATTGAAGCGCGCCGGCCGCTGCAGCGGCGCGAAGTGGCTCACGCCCGGCAGGATCGTCAGCGTTGCGTCCGGAATCGTGCGCGCGAGATACGCCGCATGGTCGGGGCGGATGAACTCGTCGTGCTCGCCCTGCACGATCGCGACCGGCACGGCGATCGCCGCGAGGTCGGCCGCGCTGTAATCCGGTTGCGTGCGCATCATTTCGCTGACGGCGGCAACGAACGCGTCGAAACGGTCCGGCGTCGCGGACAGCCGCACGTAGTCCTTGCGGTGCCGCGCGAAGCAGCGGTCGATCAGCGGGCTCGGCATCATCTCCTTCGTGCCGCCCGGATCCATGTTGCACGCGAAGAAGAACACGCCCGCCGCACGCGCCGGCGCGCGGGCGGCCAGCACGAGCGACACGCACGCGCCATCGCTCCAGCCGACGAAGCGTGCGCGCCCGATGCGCAGCGCATCGAGCACCGCCAGCACGTCGGAGGCCATGCGTTCGTAGGAATAGGGGCGATCGTCACGCGTGCTGCGGCCGTGGCCGCGGCTGTCGATCACGATCGCGCGGTAGCCGGCCGCGAGCAGCGCCGGCACCTGGTTGCCCCAGTTGCCGCCGTGGCCGAGGCCGCCGTGCAGCAGCACGACCGGCGGGCCGTGGCCGAACGACGCGTGCCAGATGCGCGCGCCGTCGTGGTCCAGCCATCCTTCGGCGTCGGCCGCCGGCAGCAGCGCGCCGCCTTGCGCGTCGAAGCGGACGAGGTCGTCGTCGGCGAATTCCGCGTTCATCGTTCTGCCTTCCTTGCGAGGGAGACGAGCTTGCGATTGTAATGCGCGCGACGGCGTGCCGCGACGCGTCCGCGCGCTGCGGTGCGCGACGGCGCGGCGTCGTGCCTTCAGGCCTGCGTCGACACCAGCGCGCCGGACGTCGAGCCGCCCGACTTCTGGATCGCCTGCGCAAGCTGCGCGATCGCCGTCGACAGCGCGGCGGAGATCGTGCTGGCTTCCGCGCCCAGCGTCTGCTGCTCGAGTGTCGCGGCCGGATCCTGCTTCGCGCGCTGCGCGGCCGCCGCCATCTGCTGCTGCAGTTGCGCAAGCTGTTTCTGCAGGCGCTCGATGAGTTGCTTCAACTGCTTTACCGCGGGATCCTCGGCCGAGGATCCCGACGCGCCCGGCGTCTGCCCCGCGCCGTCCGACTGCGCGGCACCGCCCGCCGGCGACGCGGCACCGGTGCCGGACTGGTTGGCGGTCGCGTTGCCAGCGGCTGGCGAGGTCTGCGCGGCGGAAGAAGGGTCGATCTGCATCGTATCGGTCCGTAGTGAGTGTGCGACTCGGGTTGGTTGAACAGGGGAAACCTTGCAACCGGTTTACGGTATTCGTCGGATGAAACTTGAGCCGCGCCTTTCCAGCTGCCCTGAGATGCCCCGAGATGCCCGCGCCGTGCGCGTACCGCCGATCGTCGCGAAGGGGCCAGATTGGCCGGCCGTCGACGCTGGTAAAATCGCCGGCTGGCCTGCTGCCGCAGCACACCGGCTGCTTCCGGCAAGGCCTCGCGGGCTACCCCGCGTCGGTGCCCGCCCGGTCGGGCCCGATACGCGATGCCGTCCGGCGCCGTCGCAACGCGAGCCCCGCGCCCGCATCGACATGCGACGCGCCGACTTCGGCACGCCCCCCTTCATCACGCATTTCGAGGAATTCACGATGGCCCGCATCGGCGCCTTCTGCCTGACCACGTGGCTCGCGGCCGCGATTCTCTATTTCGGCCAGCATTCGGTCGCGATGATTGCGCTCAGCGGCGTGGTCGTGTTCGGCGGATTCGACCTGCTGCGTCCGTAACGACGGCGGCGCGCACGGCAGCGGCAGACGCGACGACGCCGCACTGAAAAACGCCGACCGGCGGGCCGCGACGCAGGGTAAGATCCGGGTCGGAGTCGTCATTCTCGCGCAGCACGAACAGGGCACCGCCCACGCAGGCCGTCCGATCATGAAACAAGGCATTTTCGTCGCCACGCCCGCCTACGGCGGCATGTGTTACCTGCCCTACGTGAACGGGCTGCTGGAGCTCCAGCATGCGTGCCTGAGCGCCGGCCTCGCGTTCGAATACTTCTACCTGAGCGGCACCGCATTGTTGCATCAGCAACGAAACGTCGCGGTCGAGCGCTTCCTGCACAGCGGCCTGTCGCACATGATGTTCATCGATGCGGACATCGGCTTTCGCGGCAGCGACGTGATCCGGATGTTCGAACAGCAGCACGACGTGATGCTCGGGCTGTATCCGTCCAAGAGCATCAACTGGGCGGCGGTCGCCGAGGCCGCGCGCTCGGATCCGTCGGCGCCGCCCGAGCGGCTCGCGTTGTTCAGCGCCGATTACAGCCAGACCGCGTATGCGGTGGACGGTGCACAGTCCCGGATCCAGCTCGATTCGGTTTCCGAAATCCACTCGGGCGGCGCCGGCCTGATGATGATCGCGCGCCCCGTGTTCGACACGATGGCGCAGGCCTATCCCGAGACGCAGGTCCAGTTTCCGCCGAGCTATCGGAACCTGTCGCCGAATTCGACCTCCATGTACGAGCATTTCGAGTTCCTGAGGGAACCCGACGGGCGCTCGCTGTCGGAGGATCTGTCTTTCTGCAAGAAATGGCGGATGTGCGGCGGCAAGCTGTATGCGTGTTCGTGGTTCCAGACCGTCCACGCGGGCGTTCATCTCTATGAGGGCAACCTGCCGGCGTTGCTCGGTCAATGAGCCGCGGGCGCGAACGGCTGGCGCTGCGCAACGCGTAGCGGCGCGAGCAGTTCGGCTAGCGGATGGCGGCTGACCGTCGCCGTCATCGCGACTTCGGGCTGCGTGCGCAGCCCGGCATCCCGGACCGGCACGACGCACGCGTCGGCCACCCCGTCGAACGCTTCAACCCATCACCGCGGCAACGTCCGCAACGACGACGGCCCGCCCGTCAGCGCGATGCGCTTGCCCGTATCGCGCAGCTTGCCGCCCTCCACCGCATACAGCGCGAGCTGCCGCTCGACGTTGAACTGCACGATCACGTGCCGGCTGTCGGCGGTAAACACGATGCCCTGCGCGGCTTCGCCGCCCGGCACTTCACTCGTCTGCACCGCACGGCCGTTGCGGATCTCGAACAGCACCACCTTGCCGAGCTTGTGGCGACCCGGGTTGTCGGGCGTCAGGTTCGAGCCGTCCATCGCCTGCACGGCGATCCACTTTCCGTCCGGCGAGATCGCGACGCCTTCCGGCAGCGACGGCACCGTCAGGTACTGGACCGTGCGGAACGGCGTGCGCGACACGTCGATCAGCGCGACCGAATCGGCATCGCCCGCGAGCGTGCCCGTATAGCCCGGCAGCCCCGCGAGCCCGACGTTGCTGACGACGGCCCAGCGATTGTCGCTCGACACGTCGATCGTGTAGGGCGCGACGCCCGTGCTCAGCCGCGTGCCGCTGTCGGTCACCTTGCCGTCGTCGACGTTCAGCACCGCGATGCCCTGCTCGTCGCGCAGCGACACGAGCGCATGCTTGCCGTCGTGCGTGAAACTGATCCCGGCGAGCCGCTTCTTGCCGATCTTCAGGTTGCCGTCGAGCGTCACCTGCGTTCCGTCGATCCGCAGGATCGACACGCTGCCGTCGACGTTCGCCGCCAGCGCGAGCCGGCCCGACCGGTCGATCGCGATCCCCTGCGGGTGCGTGCCGAGTTCGACGCGCGTGATCGCCGGCGGCGACGCAGCGAGGTTCACGACCTGCAGAAACGTGTCGAACACGAGTTGCCTCACCCCCAGGTCGTAGCGCGTCGGCGCGCCGACCAGCGCGAGCTTCGCGTCGGGTGCGATCGCGACGGCCTGCGGCGGGCCCTGGATGCCGTTCTCGACATCGACCTGCAGCGCGACCTTCGGCGGAAACACGCTCGCGTCGAGCAACGTCAGCGTGTCGGCGGGCGGCGACGCGAGATAGGTGTCGCGCCCTTCGACGCGCTGATACGTGCCGTCGTTGCCGGACACGATCCAGTCGGCCGCGTGCGCGGTGACGGCGGTGCCGGCGGTGGTAGCGAGCGTCAGCGCGGCGAGCAGGCGGGCGCGACGAAGGCGAAAGCGAAAGCGATTCGAATGCATGGCGGTCGGTTCTCCGGATCGGTTGCGGACGCAAGGACTGGCACGACCCTGCTGCTCGACGGGTCGATGCCACCGCATGATGCACGAAAGCGCGCGAAACCGGCGTCTCGCGCCCGCCGCTCAGGTCGTGCGCACGTCCGCGCTGTCCCACCGATCGACGTCGTCGAGCGGATACACGGGTCGCGCGAGCCGCTCGTAGCGGAACAGGCCGTAGTCCGAACCGGTCACGCCGCGGCTGTCGCACTCGACCAGCGCGGCCGCGATCGGCACGAACACCGGCCGGCAGTACATCCGCGACTTCAGCAGCAGGAATCGCGCCCGGCGCGGATCGATGCCGACGCTCTCGAACACGCCGAGATCCCACGGCTCCTGCGTGCGCTCGGTGACGACCAGCGTCGCGTCGCCGATATCGAGCACCGCCGCGCGGCCCATGTATGCGCGCTGGCCCGTATACGTCGGCCCGGTAATCACGTATTCGCCGTCGGTGATCGCGCGCACGATGCCCGTCGCCCGAAACGGCGCGCGCCGCGCGCCGCCGTGCGACGGCATCCGGTTGCCGACCGGCACGGTCACGGTCGCGCCGACGCCCACGCCGATCAGCGCCGCGACTGCATCCGGGTCGCACAGCGGCCCGCTGACGATCCCGTCGAGCCCCTGCGCGAGCGCTTCCTCCAGCAGGTCCATCGTGTCGCACGGGCCGCCCGACATGCAGTTGTCGCCGTGATCGAGCATCAGCACCGGACGGTCAGCACCGCGCGCCAGCGCCGCGGCCTGCGCGACCGATTCCGCGAGCGGCGCGCTGCGGTAGACGAACGCGTCGCGTGCGTCCCAGATCTGCCGGGCGATGCGCTCGGCCACCGCGTCGGCCGCCGCGTGGTCGCCATCGGCGACCACGACGATGCTGATGCACGGCGCGGGAATGTCCGCGAGCGAGAAGCCGGGCAGCACCGATACCGCCAGCATCCCGTCGGCTTCAGCCGCGCGCGCGGCCTCCACCGCGCGCCGCATCGCGCCTTCGGCGCTCGCGCTGCGCAGCGTCGACGTCATCAGCGGCGGCTGCCGCCACGCGAGCACTGGCCGTGCGCGGCCGTGCAGCCGGTCGAGCAGCACACGCGCCGCGTGCTCGCCGGTTTCGTACATGTCGACGTGCGGATAGGTCTTGAAACTGACGATCACGTCCGCGTGATCGATCATCTTCTGCGTGACGTTCGCGTGCAGGTCGAGCGCGACCGCGATCGGCGCATCGGGCAGCGCGGCGCGCACGCGCGCGAGCAGGTCCCCCTCGCCGTCCGCGCTCTGCTCGGCGACCATCGCGCCGTGCAGGTCGAGCATCACCGCGTCGCAGCCGGGCGCGGCCGCGACGATCGCGTCGCAGATCGCCGCATACGCGTCGGCGGCGACCGGCCCGCTCGGGTTCGCGGCCGCCGACACCGGCGTGACGATCTCCGCGCCTGCGCGAGCCGCCGCATCGATGAACGCGGCCATCGCGGTGCGCATCCCGCGATTCGCGCGATACGCGTCGTCACCCCAGTCGGGGCCGTTGCGGCCGAACGCGGCGAGCGGCGTCGGCACCGGCGAGAACGTATTGGTTTCGTGGTTCATCCGGGCGATCAGGATCTTCATCGCGTGGCGCCCTCCGCCACGCCCGCCGCGCCGAGCATCGCATGCAGCAGCACGTTGCAGCCCGCTTCGAGGTGGGCGGGATCGGCATCCTCGATCTCGTTGTGGCTGATCCCGTCCTTGCACGGCACGAAGATCATTGCGGTGGGCGCGACGCGTGCGAGATACACCGCGTCGTGACCCGCGCCGCTGATCACGTTCATCGACGACAGCCCGAGCGCACCGGCGCCCGCGCGCACCCGCTCGACGAGTGCCGCGTCGAACGGCTGGGGAGCGAAATACACGACCTGCTCGACGTCGATCCGCATGTCGGCCACCGCCCCCAGATCGGCGCAGGCCGCGCGCAGTTCCGCATCCATCGCCGCCAGCGTCGCATCGTCGGCCGCGCGCAAGTCGACGGTCAGCGTCACGCGGCCCGGAATCACGTTGCGCGAATTCGGATGGACGTCGACCCAGCCGACCGTGCCGCGCCCGTGCGGCGGGTGCGCACGCGCGATGCCGCTCACCGCGCGCACGAGATCGGCCGCGACCAGCAGCGCGTCGCGCCGCAGTTCCATCGGCGTGGGTCCCGCATGCGCCTCCATCCCGTGTACGGTCACGTCGTACCAGCGCTGCCCGAGCGCGCCCTCGACCACGCCGATCGTCGTGTCGTGCGCCTCCAGCACCGGGCCCTGCTCGATATGCGCCTCGAAATACGCGCCGACCGGATGCGCGCCGTTCGCGTCGCCCGCATAGCCGATCGCGGCCAGCGCATCGCCCACCGATATGCCGTCGCGATCGCGTTGCGCGAGCGCGTGATCGAGCGTGAACGCACCCGCGAACACGCCGGAGCCCATCATCACGGGCACGAAGCGCGAGCCTTCCTCGTTTGTCCACACGGCGACCTCGAGCGGCGCACGCGTGCGCACGCCCGCGTCGTCGAGCGTGCGCAGCACTTCGAGGCCGGCGAGCACGCCGTAGTTGCCATCGAACTTGCCGCCGGTAGGCTGCGTGTCGATATGGCTGCCCGTCGTCACGGGCGGCAGGTCGTCGCGTTCGCCCGTACGTCGCGCGAAGATGTTGCCGATCGCATCGATGCGTACCGTGCAGCCCATTTCCTTCGCCCACGCGACGAACAGGTCGCGCGCCTCGCGATCGAGTTCGGTGAGCGCGAGGCGGCACACGCCTCCCTTGTTGGTCGCGCCGATTCGCGCGAGACGCATCAGGCTGTCCCACAGCCGCGCGCCGTCGACGCGCAGGCCGGACGCCGTGGCGCCCTGTGTCGAATCCAGAACTTGCATCGATGGAATTCCTCGCAATGAACGGGCCCGGCGCTTACGCGACGCCGACACCCAGGTAACGGTCCTTCACCTCGTGATCGGCCGCGAACGCCGCGTTGCTGCCTTCGTAGACGATCACGCCCTGTTCGATCACGAAGTGGCGGTCCGCGAGCTGCGTGCACACTTCGAGGTTCTGTTCGACGAGCAGGATCGCGACGCCGGCCGCCTTGATCTGCTTCAATTGCGCGACGATCTCCTCGACGATCACCGGCGCGAGCCCTTCGACCGGCTCGTCGAGCATCAGGAGCCGCGGGTGGTTCATCAGCGCGCGGCCGATCGCGAGCATCTGCTGCTCGCCGCCCGACAACTGCGCGCCGCCGTTGCGGCGGCGCTCCTTCAGGCGCGGGAAGATCCGGTAGATGTCGTCGAGCTGCCACGGCGAATCGCGGCGTGCGCCGAGCCGCAGGTTTTCCTCGACCGACAGCAGCCGGAAGATGCCGCGATGCTCGGGCACGAAGCACAGGCCGCACGCGGCAATCCGGTGCGCGGGCTGCCCGGACACCGGCCGGCCGGCGAACGTCACCGTCCCGCCGGTCGGCGCGACGACACCCGCGATCGTCTTGAGCGTGGTCGATTTGCCCGCGCCGTTGCGGCCGAGGAGTGTCACCGTCTCGCCTTCGTTCACGTTCAGCGAAACGCCCTGCAGCACGTGGCTCTTGCCGTAGCAGGCGTGAACCTCCTTCACGTCGAGCATCATGCGCGGCCTCCGGTGATCATGTTGCCGAGATACGCGCTGCGTACGCGCGCATCGCCGCGAATCGCATCGGGCTTGCCTTCGACCAGCACGCGCCCCTGCTGCATCACCGTGATCGTGTCCGAGATGTCCATCACGATTCCCATGTTGTGTTCGATCAGCACGACCGTGTAGTCGTCGCGCAGGCCGCGGATCAGCGCCTTCATGTCGTCGAGGTCGTCGATGCCCATGCCCGACGTCGGCTCGTCGAGGAAGATCGCGCGCGGCCGTGCCGCCAGCGCCATCCCGACCTCGAGCCGGCGCTGCTGGCCGTGCGACAGCACGCCGGCCGCCGTGTCGGCGAAGCGCTGCAGGCCGAGCCGCTCGAGCACCTCGTCGACGATGCCGTCATGCGCGAGTGCGCCGCTCGGCGGCGTCCACGGATTCAACGCGCGCCGCGATTCCACGCCCTGCGCGGCGACGCGCAGGTTCTCGCGCACGCTCAGGTTCGGAAACAGGCTCGTCACCTGGAACGAGCGTGCGATGCCGCGCCGCACGCGCTTGTGATCGGGTTCGCGCGACACGTCGTGACCATCGAACAGGATCGAGCCCGACGTGATCGGCAGCGTGCCGGTCAGCGTATGGAACAGCGTCGTCTTGCCGGCACCGTTCGGGCCGATCACCGAATGCACGGTGCGCGGCATGATCCGCAGATCGACGCCGCCCAGCGCCGTGAACTTGCCGTAGCGCTTGACGATGCCGCGCGCTTCGAGAATCGCTTCGCTCATTGCCGCTCCCTGGCCGTAGCCGCAGTACGATCGGCGCGCCGCAGCGATGCCGCGACGCGTTCGCCGAGCCCCCACAATCCGCGCTGCATGAACAGGCTGACCGCGATCAGCACGAGGCCGAGCAGCAGCAGCCAGCGCGGCCACAGCGTCGACAGCCAATCCGCGAACAGCACGTAGAATGCCGCGCCGAGCACCGACGCGAACAGGTTGCCCGTGCCGCCGATCACCGTCATCACGAGGATCATCTCGCTCGTGTGATAGTCGATGTTCGACAGCGGCGCGATGCCCGTCATCAGCGCGTGCAGCGCCCCCGCGAGGCCCGTGACCGCGCCCGAGATCACGAACGCCGCGAGCTTGAATCGCTGCACGTCGTAGCCGGCCGCCGCCGCGCGTGCCTCGTTGTCGCGAATCGCGAGCAGCGTCCGGCCGAACACCGAGCGCGATACGCGCAGCAGCAGCCAGAACACCGCGACGAACAGCACCGCGACGAAGCCGTAGTAGCGCCACGGCGAATCGAGCGGAACGAGCGGATGCCCGAATGCGGACAGCGCGGGGCGCGGGATGTCGAGCAGCCCGTTGTCGCCGCCCGTCAGATCCGGCGTCGTATACGCGAGGAAGTAGAACAACTGCCCGAACGCGAGCGTCAGCATCACGAAGTAAGTGCCGCGCTGCCGGATCGAGAACCAGCCAACGAGCGCGGCCGCGGCGGCGCCGAGCACGGCGGCCGCGACGAGCGCAACCGTCACCGACCCGACGCCGTGCGTCAGGACCAGCCCCGCCGCATAACTGCCGAGCCCGAAGAAGATGCCCTGCCCGAACGAGAGCAGCCCCGTATAGCCGAGCAGCAGGTTGCAACCGAGCGCGGCGAGCGCGAACACCAGCACTTCGGTCGCGAGCGAGCCCGAGCTCAGCGCCAGCGGCAGCACGCACGCGACGGCCACCGCGAGCCAGCCCTCCGGCCGCCGCAGCGCACCGCACCACGGCCGCGAACGCTGCGAGGCTGCCGCCGCGGGCGGCAGCGGTTTCGACGATTCGATCATGCGGCCCTCCCCAGCAATCCGTTCGGACGCAACAGCAGCACGGCCGCCATCGCGACGTAGATCATCAAGCGCGCGCCTTCCGGCCACAGCGTGCTCATCAGGCTCTGCACGATGCCGACCAGCAGCCCGCCGACGAGCGCCCCGAGAAAATTCCCCATCCCGCCGACGACGACCACCACGAACGCGACGCCGAGCGCCTCGATGCCCATGAACGGATCGACGCCGCGGATCGGTGCCGCGAGCACGCCGGCGAGCGCGGCGGTGGCCGCGCCGAGCGCGAATACGAGGCTGAACACGCGCGTCACGTTGATACCGAGCAGCGACACCATCTCCGTCGATTCGCTGCCCGCGCGCACCGTACTGCCGAGCCGCGTGCCTTCGAGCACCCACCACAGCAGTCCGGCAAGCACGGCCGTGAACGCGATCACGAACAGCCGGTATTTCGGGTAGACGAAGCCGCCCCAGATCACGACGCCGTTCAGCGCGTCGGGCGGCGGCACGTTGTCGCCAAGCGGGCCCCAGGCGAGGATCGCGCACTCCTGCAGCACGAGCGCGAGCCCGACGGTCGCGAGGATGTGGAATTCATGCTGTTGCGCATACACGTGACGCAGCACGAGCTTCTCGACGATCCACGCGAACGCGCCGACGACGAGCGGCACGACCGCGAGCGCAACCCAGAAGTTGGCCGACCATTGCAGCGCCTGGTAGCAAAGGTACGCACCGAGCAGATAGAACGCGCCGTGAGCGAAGTTCACGAAGCGCAGCAGGCCGAACACGATCGACAGGCCGACGGCGAGCAGGAAATACAGCATGCCCACGCCGATGCCGTTGACGATCTGCAGCAGATAGACGTTCATGGCTTCCGTACCGGAAAGGAGTGAAACGGACGTCCGCGGCGCGCGACGGCCGCGAACGCGCGCATCGCGTTACGCGAGCTTGCACCCCGTCTTGTCGACGGACAGGAACGATTGACCCGAGCTGACGATATCCGCGTAGTCGTCCGCGTTCTTCATCCGGCTCTTCGGCTTGCCCTTCAGCAGGTAGTAGTTCTTCAGCACCTGGTGGTCGCCCTTGCGGATTTCCTCCGGGCCCGTGAGACCGTCGTACTTCATGCCTTCCATCGCCGCGACGACCTTCTTCGGATCGGCGCTGCCGGCCTTCACCATCGCGTCGAGCAGGATCTTCGAGCAGATGTACGAACCCGCGAGGCTGTAGTTCGGGTTCGCCTTGAACGCGGCGTTCGCCCGCTTCACGAAGTCGCGATTCAGCGGCGAATCGATGCCGTGCCAGTACTGCGCGCCGAAATACACGCCGTCGCAGATGTCGGGGCCGAGCGCCTCGAACTGCTCGAGGCCCGATGCCCACGCAAGCAGGATCGTGCAGTTGCGCTTCATCCCGAAGCTGACGGCCTGGCGCAGCGTGTCCGATGATTGCGAGCCGAAGTTCAGGATCAGCAGCACGTCCGGTTGCGCGGCCGCCGCGTTCGTCAGGTAGCCGCTGAACTCCTTCTCGGCGAGCGAGTGGTAGCTGTTGCCGACATGCTCGATGCCTTTCTCCTTGAAGATCGCCTTCGCGGCGGACAGCAGGCCCTCGCCGAACACGTATTGCGGCGTGATCGTGTACCAGCGCTTCGCTT
Source organism: Burkholderia sp. Bp8991 (assembly GCF_003853795.1). NCBI lineage: Bacteria > Pseudomonadati > Pseudomonadota > Betaproteobacteria > Burkholderiales > Burkholderiaceae > Burkholderia > Burkholderia sp. Bp8991. The sequence continues at coordinate 102,888 of NZ_QTQJ01000015.1, forward strand.
TTGGCAGCATCTGGAGCAACGGCCGCACCGTCTGCTCGATCGCGCCGAAGGTCGGCACCGACCAGCGGAACGTCGCATCGTTGCAGTCCTTGCCGGTCAGTTCATCCGCGCCCGCCGTCGTGATGAACACGCCGCCCGCCTTCTGGACTTCCTTGCCCATTGCCAGCGATTCGGACGACAGGATGCCGCCCGCGAAAAAGCGGGCCCCCTTCTGCTGCGCGATCTCCTGCACGCGCCGCACGGCGGTCGCGGGCTTGCCCTCGGTGTCGAGTGCCGTATACGCGAGCGGCGCACCGAGCACCTTGCCGTATTGCCGGACGGCGAGCTGCATGCCGAGATCGGCGTACTTGCCATTGGCGGCGAACGGCCCCGACATCGGCACCGGGCAGGCAAGCTGGATGGTCGAACCCTGCGCGAATGCGGCACGGGACGACATGCTGCCGAGCGCGCCCGGCACGGCCGACAGCGCGGCCAGTTTCAACAGTTCTCGGCGATTCAAGTTGACGCTCCTGATAAAGGGGGACACACGATGCGACCGACTGCCAAACCCAAACCGTATCCACGCCCTGCAGGATGCGCGTCGCCGGTTGATCCTATTTATCATGATAAATAGAATGAACCTGATGCTAGAGTTGATCAAAATTGGTGTCAATCAGGCAAAATTCCGTACCCCGCGCCGCAACGGATCGTCGACGATGACGTGGCGCGCAGTCAGACAAAGGAGTCTTGAAGATGGTCATGGACCGAGCCAGGGCGGGCCTCGCGGTCGAAATCAAGCAGCCGAAGCGGGCGGATCTCGTCGCCGAGGAGATCAAGCGGCTGATCACCGAGAAGGATCTGAAGCCGGGCGACCGCCTGCCGCGCGAGGCGGAACTGCAGCAGCTGTACGCGGTGAGCAAGAGCACGATCCGCGAGGCGCTGAAGTCGCTCGAGGTGCAGGGGCTCATCAAGGTCACGACGGGGCCGTCGGGCGGCGGGATGGTCGTCGAGGTGCCGCTCGACCGCACGCTGCAACTTCTGCAGAACTACCTGTTCTTCAAGGACGTGACGATCGACGACATCTACACGGTGCGCAAGCTCCTCGAACCCGAGCTGGCGGCGGGCGCCGTGCCGCACCTGACCGAGCGCGACTTCGCGGCGCTGGAGGCGAACATCGCGTGCTGCGACGGCGCGTCGGGCGTGCACGACCGCGGCCACATGCTGCGCCAGCGGCAGGAGGACACGACGTTCCACGACATCCTCGCGGCCGCGAACCCGAACCCCTTCCTGCGCTTCAGCTGCGAGCTGATCAACGAGATGATCCGGCAGTTGATCGAGTTCAGGAACGATACGCCGCTCGCGGAGCACAAGCACTTCGGCGAAGCGAACGTGTCGATCCACAAGGAGATCCTGCTGGCCGCGCGAGCGCGCGATGCCGAGCGCGTACGTGCACTGATGGTCGAGCACATGACCGAGGCGCCCAAGCACGTGAAACGGATGAAAGGGAAGCTGCGCGGGCGCTTGATCCTCGACTCCGAAATCCGCAGGCGGGCCGCCGCGCCCGTCTCGGGCTCCGACGCGGCCGCGGCGGATCGCGAGGACAACTGACTGTCGGTACACGCGAAGCCGGCTCGAGGCAGGGGCCGACCGTCCGGCGGCGGTCGGCCACCGCCGCTCACGCGTACCCCGTCGTGCCTTTCGTCTCCAGATATTCCACGAGGCCGAACTCCGCATACTCGCGGCCGTTGCCCGAACGCTTGTAGCCGCCGAACGGCGCGGCCGGGTTCCACGCCGGATAGTTGATGTGCACGTTGCCGACGCGCAAGCGCGCCGCGATCCGGCGGGCGCGCTCGAGATCCTTCGTCTGCACGTAGGCCGCGAGCCCGTAGACCGAATCGTTCGCGAGCGCCACGGCTTCATCCTCGGTCCGGTAGGTCAGGATCGACAGCACCGGCCCGAAGATCTCCTCGCGCGCGATCGTCATGTCCGGCGTGACGTTCGAGAACACCGTCGGCTTCACGTAGAAGCCGTCGCCGAGCCCGTCCGGACGGCCGGGTCCGCCCGCGACGAGCGTCGCGCCCTCGTCGATGCCGCTCCGGATCAGCTGCTGGATGCGGTCGAACTGCGTGCGGCTGACGACCGGCCCGATGCCCGTTTCCGGCGAACGCGGATCGCCGACGACGGTGCGCGCAGCCTCATCGCGCGCCGCCGCCTCGGCCGCGGCCAGCTGATCGACGTGCACGAACATCCGCGTCGGCGCGTTGCACGACTGTCCGCTGTTGCTGAAGCAGCTGCGCGCGCCGCGCGTGACGGCATCCTCGATGTCGGCATCGGGCAGGATCAGGTTCGGACTCTTGCTGCCGAGTTCCTGGTGCACGCGCTTCACGGTATCGGCCGCGGCCTTCGCGACTTCGACACCGGCGCGCGTCGAGCCCGTAAACGACACCATGTCGACGTCCGGATGCCGCGACAGCGCATCGCCGACCTCATGCCCGTAGCCGTGCACGAGGTTGAACACGCCCGGCGGCACGCCGGCTTCGTGCAGGATCTCCGCGAACAGGATCGCGCTGAACGGCGCGATCTCGCTCGGCTTGAGCACCATCGTGCAGCCCGCCGCGAGCGCCGGCGCGACCTTGCAGACGATCTGGTTGATCGGCCAGTTCCAAGGCGTGATCAGCGCGCACACACCGATCGGCTCGTGCGACACCAGCAGCGAATCGGTCTGCGTGCTGAACCGGAATGACTGCAGCGCGCGGATCGTCTGTTCGAGATGCGCGGTGCCGACCGCGGCCTGCATCGCGCGCGCGAACGCGATCGGCGCGCCCATCTCCTGGCTGATCGTGCGCGCGACTTCGTCGTAGCGGCGCCGGTAGATCTCGAGCACGCGCTGCAGCAGCGCGACGCGCGCGTCGACCGTCCAGCGCGAATACGCGTCGAATGCCCGCTTCGCCGCGCCGACCGCGCGGTCGACGTCAGCCGGCCCGCCGATCGCGAGCCGCGCATACGGCTTCGCGGTCGCCGGATCGATCACGTCGATCGCGCGCGCATCGGCCGGATCGCACCACTGTCCGGCGATATAGCTCTGTTGTGAGGTTCGCATCGAAGGCTCCTGGAATGACGAACGGTGCTGCCGCGCTCAGCGCGTCGCACGCGCGTAAGTGTCGGCGAGAATGTCGCGGATCTTCGCGACGAACCACACGATCTCGTCGCGCGACATCACGAGCGGCGGCGAGAACTGCACGATCGGCGTGCCTTCGTGGTCGACGCCCGCGCGGCACAACAGCCCGGCTTCGAAGATCGCGGGCGCGAGCAGCGTCGACACGAACGTCTGCGCGCTGATGCCGGCCGCCCAGCGGCGCGCGGCCTTGTCGGTCACGAGTTCGAGCGAGTAGTGGTAGCCGTCGCCGCGCACGTCGCCGACACACGGCAGCTCGCGCAGGCCGTCGAGCGTCTCGCGGAACACCGCCTCGTTGGCGCGGACGTTCGCGAGCACGCCTTCGCGCTCCATGATCGCCAGGTTCGCGAGCGCTGCCGTGCACGCGACCGGATGGCCGCCGTAGGTCGCGCCGTGCAGGAACATCTGCTGCGGGCCGGCGAGCACGGTGTCGACCACCGTGTCGCTCGCGATCACGCCGCCGAGCGGCACGTAGCCCGACGCGATCCCCTTCGCGAACGTGATGAGGTCCGGCTTCAGCCCGTAACGCGTCGACCCGAAATATTCGCCGAGCCGGCCGAACCCGCAGATCACTTCGTCGGCCACGAGCAGCACGCCGTGCCGGTCGCACAGCGCGCGCAGCCCCTGCGCATAACCGGCCGGCGGCGTCAGGCTGCCGCCCGCGTTCTGCAGCGGCTCGACGACGAGCGCGGCGACGGTGTCCGGCCCTTCCTGGACGATCAGCGCTTCGATCTCGTCGAGCAGATGGCGCGTGAACTGCGCTTCCGTCTCGCCTTCCGGCCGCCCGTAGCGCTTCGTGTTGCTCACGTGCCGCACGCCCGCCATCAGCGGCTCGAAATGCTTGCGGAAGTTGGTCATCCCGTTCAGCGCGAGCGCGCCGAACGACGTGCCGTGATACGCGACGCGCCGCGCGATGAACTTGCGCCGCTGCGGCTCGCCGCGCGCCTGGTGATACTGGCGCACCAGCTTGATTGCCGATTCGTTCGACTCCGAGCCGCTAGACGTGAAGAACACGCGGTTCAGGCCGTCCGGTGCGAGCGCCGCGAGCTTGTGCGCGAGGCGGATCGCCGGTTCGTGGCCGTAGCCCCAGTTGGTCGCGAACGGCAGCCGCACCATCTGCTCGCGGATCGCGTCGCCGATCTCCGCGCCGTGGCTGTAGCCGACCTGCACGCAGTACAGCCCGGCGAGCCCGTCGAAGTAGCGCTTGCCGTTGCGATCGACGAGCCAGCAGCCTTCGCCGCGGTCGAACACCGTCAGCGCGTGGTCGCGATACGCATCGGCATGCGTGAAGTGCATCAGCAGATGGCGCTTGCCGAGCGCCTGCAGGTCCGCATCGAGATTGACGTCAACACCGTTCATGGGTCATTCCTCCTTCAGGGATTCGAGACCGGCGGCCCGCAGCCGGAGGCCGCCGGCCGGTCATTCAGTTCATCGACAGCGTCGGCGCCGGGCGCGTGAAGCCGCGCGTGAGCCACAGCAGCTGGCACAGCCCGATCGCGAGCCAGCCGATGCCGACGTAGAAGGTCTGGCGCGACAGGCCCGACCACAACCAGACGTTCATCGCGAAGCCGAGCGCCGGCACCGCGCCGAACCTGATCCAGCCCGCGAAGCGGCGATGTTCCGGGCGGCCGAGATAGCTGCGCATCACGCACAGGTTCACGACCGCGAACGCGACGAGCGCGCCGAAGCTGATCATCGTCGACGCGAGATCGAGCGAGATGAACAGCGCGGACAGCGACACGACACCGACCGCGAGCGTCGCGCGCACCGGCGTGCGCAACCGTGCATGCAGGTGGCCGAACACGCGCTCGGGCAGCACCCGGTCGCGGCCCATCGCGAACAGCACGCGCGTGACGCTCGCCTGGCCGGCCATCGCGCTCGCGAAACAGCCGGCCACGTAGACCGCGACGAACAGCGCCGACAGCGTGCCGCCGCCGATGCGCCGCATCAGTTCGAGGCTGGCCGAATCGAGATCCTTGAACGCATGCCAGTCGGGGAACACCACCTGTCCCGCATACGCGATCAGCATGAACAGCAGGCCGCTCGCGAGCGTGCAGAGCAGGATCGCGCGCGGCACCGTGCGGCGCGGCTCGCGCGTTTCCTCCGACAGCGTCGACACCGCATCGAAACCGAGGAACGACAGGCACAGGATCGCGGACCCGGCGAAGATCGCCCGTGCGTCGTCCGACGACGGCAGCGCGAGCGTCGGCGCCAGCCCCTCGCCGCTCGCGACATGCGCGGCCGCCGCGACGAAGACCGCGATGAACACGAGCTGGCTCGCGATCAGGATCAGGTTCACGCGGTTGACGAGCCGGATGCCGACGATGTTCAGCCCGGTGACCAGCGCGATGCTCGCGACGATCCACACGCTGGCCGGCACGGCCGGGAACAGCTGTTTCATGTAGATGCCGATCGCGAGGTAGCTGATCATCGGGATGAACAGGTAGTCCATCAGCAGCGCCCAGCCGACCATGAAACCGGCCGAGGTGCCGAAGTTGCGGCTCGCGAACGTATAGGCGGAACCGGCGCTCGGCATCAGCCGCGCCATGTGGCCGTAGCTGCGCGCGGTCAGCAGCATCGCGACCAGCGTGACCGCATACGCGATCGTCAGGTGTCCGTTGGTTTCGCGCGTGACGATCCCGTAGGTCGTGAACACCGTCATCGGCAGCATGTATGCGAGGCCGAAGATCACCAGCGTGAACAGCCCGAGCGAATGCGCGGCGCGTGGCTCCGCGTCGGCGTGCCCGTCCGTGCGTGCCCGCACGTCGTCTGTCGCGGCGCTGGGCGTGCGCTGCTCCGGCCTGGTGTCTTTCATGCTGTCCTCACGTGGCGTGGTCCATGACATCAACACTCGTCTCGTCGGCAATGCGTGCCGTGCAGCAGTGCAGGCATTGCGCGATCCGGAGACGAGTGTGGTGCGCCAAAAAATCGACGACGAATGAGAAAAGCGGACGTAATCGGGGGATATTTCCGGACGCGTGGCAGCCGGCCGCCCCCCGCTGATGCGGGCCCTCTGGCGTTTCGCGGACATTCCGGCTATGTTCTACGCGAACCCGTTGCCGCCCCTCGCCATGGACAGCAAGTCCCATCGACCCCAAAGCCGCGCCGAACGCAGCCTGCGTTCGGCGCTCGGCCTCGCGCGTCCGGCCGGACGCCAGGAAGACATTCCCGCCACCGTGCACGCGATCGCGGTCGCGCTCGACGAATGCCGCGTCCGGCACATCGACGGCGCCGCGCTGCTCGAGGGCACCGGCCTCGGCGCGGCCGAAGTCGCGTCGCCGAACCTGCACGTGAATCGCGGCCAGGAGCAACGTTGCTTCCGCAACCTGCTGCGCTGCAGCGGCGTACCGTCGATCGGCCTGTCGATCGGCGCGCGGCTCCATGTGTCGACGCTCGGCCTCGCCGGTTACGCGATGCTGATCAGCGGCTCCGTGATGCAGGCGTTCCGGTGCATGAGCCAGTTTCCGCTGTTCATGGGGCTGTATTTCGACGTGCGCGTGCACGCGCACGCGGACGGGATGAGCGTGACGATCGGCCGCTACAACGGCGAACCCGACCTCGAGGTGTTCCAGACCGACATGTGCCTGTCGAGCCTGCGCCTGATCGTGTCCGATCTGGTCGGCAAGCCGGTATGGCCCGCGCAGCTGCATCTCGCCCGCCGCACGCCGCGCAACGGCGCGGACTACGCGCGCCACTTCGACTGCCCGGTCACGTTCAATGCGGGCGAGAACCGGCTCGTGTTCACGAGCGTGAACGGCACGGAAGCCCCGCGGCTCGCGAACGAGGTCAGCTTCAATGCGCTGCACGGGCAATGCGAAGCGCTCGAACGGCAGTGGGCCGCGTCGGTCGGCACGCGTTTCGCCGATCGCGCGAAGGAGTTGATGGCGCGCGACCTCGCGCGCTTCAAGTCGATGACGTCGCTCGCGAACGCGCTGCACCTGACCGAGCGCACCTTGCGACGCCGGCTCGACAAGGACGGCATCACGTTTCAGTCGCTGCTCGACGACGTGCGTCGCCAGGAGGCGGTGCGGCTGCTCGACGAGCCGGCGCTGAGCGTCGCCGCGATCGCGGAGCGGCTCGGCTACAGCGAGCCGCGCAGCTTCCGCCATGCGTACCGGCGCTGGACCGGCAAGACGCCGCGAGCGGGCGCGAACGACGACACGTGAGCCGTCCGCGAACGAAGGATCAGGACCGAGCGGGCTTGCGCGCCCGGCGTGGCGATCTTTCTTCGGACTGCTTTTGATATCGACTGACGCGATCGCCCTGGTCGCACCGCGCCCCGGCCCTCCGCCTGTTCCTGCCTCATGCGGGATCGACCGCGCGCGCGCGCGTCGGCCGCGCGACGCATGCCGCGAGCGCAACGAACGACAGCACCAGGATCGACATCGTCAGCACGGTCTGCCCGGTGCCGGCCGTTGCACTGACGAGCGTCGCGACCAGCGCCGCGCTGCCGATCTGGCAAAAGCCGACGAGCCCCGACGCGCTCGCCGCATGGCCGTGCTGGCCTGCCACCGCACCGGATACGGCCAGCGACAGCGACGAACCGTTCGCGAGGCTGACGATGCACATCGGCACGACGGTCGCGGCGACGCCCGTGATCCCGAACGCGCGAGCGACGCCGAACGCGACGCCGCCGAGCACGAAGCACACGATGCCCGCCGCGACGATGCGGTCGTACGGCCAGCAGTCGAGCAGGCGCTTCGCCACGACGTTCGCGACGACGATGCCGGCCGTCAGCGGCAGGTAGAGCCAGCCGCGCCGCGCCTCGTCCACGCCCGCCGCCGCAAACAGAAACGGCGATTGCGTCAGGTAGACGAACCACGCGCAGTAGATCGCGCACACCACCGCCGTGTAGCGGCGGAACGCGGGATCGCGCAGCACGTTGCCGAACCCGGCGAACGGCGACGTGCGGGAGCGTGCGTGCGCGGGCCGGGTTTCCGGCAGCAGCGCCAGCGTCGTCGCGAGCGCGGCCACGCCGAATGCCGCGACGAACAGGAAGTCGGCACGCCAGCCGGCCCATGCGGCAAGATGCCCGCCGAGCGCCGGCGCCAGGGCCGGCGACAGCGACACCAGCGGATAAATCACCGCGTAGACCTTCGCGGACACCCGCTTGTCGCACGTGTCCGCGATCACCGCGCGGCCGATCACGAGCCCCGACGCGGCGCCGGCCGCCTCCACCATGCGCCAGGCGACGAACGTCGCGAAACTGCCGGCCGACGCGCACCCGAGCGAGCCGCCGACGTAGATCAGGATGCCGGCCACCAGCACCGGCTTGCGGCCGTGACGATCGGACAGCGGCCCATACGCCAGCTGCGCGAACGCCAGCACGAGCAGGTACGCGGACACGGTCTGCGGCATCCGCCAGCCGGCGACGCCGAAATCGGCGGCCATGCCCGGCATCGCGGGCAGGTAGACGTCCGACGCGATGAGGCCGAATGCACTCAGCATCGCGATGACGAGAATCAGGGAAAGACGCGGCACGACAAGGCTCCTCGCACGCCGGTCCGCCCGGCGCGCATGTGGTTGAACTCAGGCGCCGCATGGTAGAGATCGACCGGACATGTGAAAATGCACGAAATCGCATGCCATCCCTGCAAATTTGCATCACCACGACACGACATGAACTGGGACGACATTCGCATCTTTCTCGCCGCGCATCGCGCCGGCACGCTGCGCGGCGCGGCGGAGCAACTGGACATCGATCAGACGACGGTCGGGCGCCGCCTCGGTGCGCTCGAACGCACGCTGGGCAGCCGGCTGTTTCTGCGCACCACCGCCGGGCTCGGGCTGACCGACAGCGGCCGGCAGGTGCTCGATACCGCGGAGGGCATGGAGCGGCTGGCCGTGTCGTTCGAACGGCGCAGCGAAGGCGCGGACGCGCGCGTGGCCGGCGAAGTGCGCGTGACCACGACCGATGCGCTCGCGGTCGACTTCGTGGTACCGGCGATCGAACGATTGCAGCAACACCATCCCGACGTGCGCGTGCTGCTGAGCACCACGACGCGCATCGTCGATCTCGCGCGCCGCGAGGCCGACATCGCGGTACGCACGACGCGTCCCGACCAGCCCGACCTGATCGTGCGGCTGCTCGCGCGCTGGGACGTCGGGCTCTATGCGACGCGGCGCTATCTCGATCGCTTCGGCGAACCGCGGCCCGGCAGCCGCTTCGCGGGCCACGACATCGCGCGCTACCAGCCGGGCGTCATGCAACAGCAGCACGACACGCTGGCCGGCGAATCGGCCGCCGACGGACGTGTCGTGGCCGAACTCGATTCGAGCCTGATGCTGGCCACGTTCGTGCGCGCCGGTCTCGCGCTCGGGGAACTGCCCGCCTACCTCGCGCAGCGCGATCCGGAACTGGTACGCATCTGGCCCGGACGGCACCGCACGAAACCGTACGAGACGTGGCTCGTGCTCCATCAGGATCTTGCCCATACGGCGCGGGTGCGCGTCGTCGTCGACGCGCTCGTCGAGACGTTCGCGCACTGACGCGCACGCCGCGACGCAGGCCTGCAGCGGCTCACGCGCGAGATCTACGAGCACGGCGGGATCGTGTCGGACCCGCGGTTGCAGCAAGCTGCCTCCTCACGTTGATTCGCGATCCTTTGTTTTTTCGATTCCTGTCGACCGGGACGCGTGCGCCACACGCTCAAAGCACCTCGAAACGCAAGCCGGCATGACGCACGAGGCGCTCGACGAAGCGCTCGTCGAACATCGTCGCGGGCGTCCAGAAGCCGCCGCCGCGCCCGGTCTTCTCACCGTCGCGGCTGCAATCCAGCGCGAGGCGGAGTGCGGCCTGACCCAGCATCTTCCCGGTCGAGCCGTAGCCCGGATCGCGATCGCCGGTGACTTTCACGCGCAGCGTCCGCCCGTCGTCGGCGCGGCCGAAGAAGCGCAGGTCGAAACGGCCGGCCAGTTGCGCGGCGACGCTCGGCCCCTCGCCCGGCTTCGGCAGCAGCCGGCCGCCCGTATCCGCTGCACCCGGCGATCGCGTCCCGCCCCGCCTCCGCGCCTCGCCTATTGCGCAACCGCCTCCGCTGCCCGCCGCGCGGCCGCGATGTGATCGGCCGCGACATAGCCGAACGTCATCGCCGGCCCGATCGTCGAGCCGGGGCCCGGGTAGGTCTTGCCCATCACGGCCGCCGACGTGTTGCCGAGCGCATAGAGGCCGTCGATCACCGAACCGTCGGAACGCAGCACGCGCGCATGCGCATCGGTACGCAAGCCGCCCTTCGTGCCGATCTCGCCCGGGTCGACCCGCAGCGCATAGAACGGCGCACGCTCGATCGGCCCGAGGCATGGATTCGGCTTCGACGACGCATCGCCGTAGTAGCGATCGAACAGGTTGCCGCCCTTGCCGAATTCGGTATCGATGCCGGTGAGCGCGTAACCGTTCATCCGCTCGACCGTCTGCGCGAGCCCCCGCGCATCCACGCCGATCTTCGCGGCCAGCTCGGCCAGCGTGCCCGCGCGATAGATGACCGAGTCGAGCCAGCCGGGCGGAATCCTGCTGTCCGGCTGCACGCTGCCGGGCAGCAGCACGCCGCACGGATAACGCCTGCGATATTCGGCATCGAAGATCAGCCACGCGGGCACGTTGGCCTGCGTGTTCGCATGGTCCGCATACATCGCGTGGATCACGTCCGGATACGCCGCCGATTCGTTGACGAAGCGCCGCCCGAGCCGGTTGACCATCACGCAGCGCGGCGCCGAGCGCTCGACGAACAGCCCGCGCTGCTTCTCCTCGCCCGGCACGCGCACCGTGGGCACGCCCCAGACGAAGTCCATCAGCGCGACGTCGGCCCCGAGCGCGAGCCCCGCGCGGATGCCGTCGCCAGTGTTGATCGGCGGCGCCGCGCTCCACTCGGCGCGCGTCGGCTTCGGCAGAAATTGGTCGCGCATCGCCTGGTTCGCCTCGAATCCGCCGCACGCGAGCACGACGCCATGCGTCGCACGGATGCCGAACGGCCGGCCGTCGCGTTCGACGACCACACCGTTCACGCGTGCGCCGTCGGTGTGCAGCGAGCGCATCGGCGTTGCGAGCCACAGCGCGATGCCGCGCTGCTCGAGCGCTGCGCGCAGGCTCGCGACGAGCGCATTGCCGAGCGTCAGGCGCCGGTCGCGCGGCGTGCGGCGCCGCCATTTGAAATCGGTGGCATAGCGCAGCATCAGGCGCACGGCGAGCCGCAGCCAGCCGCGCTCCTTCGTGAGGATCGTGTGCGCCTCGATCTGCGTCATCGCGATACGCCCGCCGATCAGCGTCGCCGGCGAAGGCGCGCGCAACGTGTCGAAATGCGCGCCGAGACGCGCGGCATCGAACGCCGCCGGCTCCATCGTCCGGTAGCCGGGCTTGCCGCCCTTGCGGTCCGGGTAGTAGTCGGGATAACGCGGCACCGCATTGAACCGCGTGTGCGCGTGCTTCGCGAGATACGCGACCATCTTCGGGCCGTTGTCGAGATACGCATCGATGCGCTGCGCGTCGAAATCCTCGCCGACCACGTCGCGCAAATACATGATTGCTTCGTCGTACGAATCGCTGCCGCCGAGCGCGGCGATCTGGTCGTTGCACGGAATCCAGATGCCGCCGCCGGACACCGCCGTGGTGCCGCCGTAGACGGTGCTCTTCTCGACCACCAGTACCGACAGCCCCTGGTCATGCGCGCGCAGCGCCGCCGTCATCGCGCCCGCGCCGGAACCGACCACCACCACGTCGTACGTGGCGTCGCCGAACGAATCGTGTCGATCGTCGTACATGATCGCCTCCGCTCAGATCGTGGCAAGGCAGCTTGCCGCATCGGCCGGCACGTCGGCGAGCTGGCGCCAGGCGCCGTGCTCGCCGCGGTATTCGTGCACCTCGACGCTCGCGTGCCGCGCGGGCAGCTCGCCCACGTCCGTGTAGAACTGCTGGTACCACTGACGCAGCCGATAGATCGGGCCGTCGCCTTCGCACAGCAGCGGATTGTCGACGCGCGTCTTGTGGTCCCAGATCGCGACGTCCTCGCGAAATGCCGACTGCGCGGCCAGCACGTAGCCGTCGACCATCGCGCGATTCTGTTCTTCCGTCAGCGCCGGATTCTTCTCGACCATCACGCCGAAGCGCAGCTCGAAGCTGTTCGTATCGATCGGCACGTGGCTGTTGAGCAGGATCGACCTGAGCGGCTGCCCGTGCGCTTCGCCCGTCATCAGCGTGACGTGGTATGCCGGGCCGAAGTAGGCCGAGTCGGCCGTCAACCCGCCGCTGCCGGCCAGCCGCGTGCTGCCGCCGCGCAGCTTCTGGTAGGCCACCGGGCCCGCGAACGTGTTGCAGAAGTAGTCGATCGGCGCGCCATGCACGGGGCCGAAGTGCGCCATGTCGGACTGGTTGTCGATCAGCTCGCGGCAGTTCGTGTCGATCACCCACTTGACGATCGCCCAGTCGCTCCACGCATCGGAGAAGCACGCGTCGATGCGCGGAATCTCGACCGCCGGATCGGGCCCATTGCCCTCCGGATCGTTCCACACGAACAGCAGGCGGTTCTGCTCCATCACCGGCCACGACTTGATGCGCGCCTTCGGCGGGATGCGCTGCGAATACGGAATCGCAGTGCAGGTGCCGTCGCCGGCCCACGACCAGCCGTGAAACGGACACACGAGCGCGTTGCCGTCGACGTGGCCGCGCCCGAGGTCGGCGCCCATGTGCGGGCAGTAGCCGTCGAGGATTCGCAACTGCCCGTCCTCGCCCTGGAACACCGCCACGCGCGTGCCGAAGATCGACAGGCCGTGCGCGCGGCCGTCGCGGTAGTCGTCGGCGCGCCCGAGGCAATGCCAGCCGCGCGCGTAGCGCGCGTCGATGGGTGCGGCATGAATCCGGTGAACGGGATGCCGGGTGGCCGGCGCGGATGATTCGGTCATGGATCGTCTCCTTCCAGTCGAAAGGCGCAGCCCTGCACCTGCGTGGCGGACCTTGCCGGGAATATGCCGGGCGGGTCGATGCACCCGGCGCTATGTCACAAAACATTTATTTTGTGACGAATAATGGCACAAATTCCATTTTTGTGACAACGTATGCGAAAATTCCGAACCGACGCATTCGGTCGGCTCATCGGCACACGCCGCGCAACGCACGGCAACGAGGAAAGGTATGGATCGGCAACTGCGCTGGGGCGACGCCAGCAGGATGGACAGCGTCAACGACGGGCGAAGCGCGATCCTGCGCGCCACGCTCGACGCGATGATCGAGCACGGGATCGACCGTTTGTCGATCGACGACGTCGCACGCCGCGCGAACATTTCGCGGCGCACGCTGTACCGCTACTTCGGCACGAAAAAGGAGCTGATCCAGGGCGTGATCGGCATCCAGAACGCCGAGTTCTTCGACGAGATGCAGCGCGCGCTCACCGCCTTCGAGCACGACTTCGAGGCCTACTGCGAAGAGAGCGTGTGCTTCGCGGTGCGCTATCGCGATCGTCATCACGGCGGCTTTCACCACAACTATCTGGCCACGAGCCTGTCCACCGACGTGTTCGGCTACATCGTCGAGAACATCGCGCCGATGTGGCAGCGCGTGCTCGAAAAGCCGTACCGTGAATACGTCGCCGTGCACGGCGCGCGGGTGCCCGCGCTCGACGACATCATCGCGCTGATCAGCCGTATCGGGCTCGCGTACTGCCTGGTTCCGGCTGACGAGCAGGCGATGCGCGCGCAGATGCGCATCCTGTGGACGTTCCAGCGCGAGCCGGCCGGCAAGCCGGTCGCGGCCCGGATGAAGGCCGCGCGCTGAGCGGCGGCGCCCGCGCGATGTCGCGCAGCCCGGCCGATACCATCCGATACCGGCCTCGAACATTTCAACTCACACCGGACTACCCCATGACGACCTGCGGAGTTTCCGTCTCCGGCCGAACGCTCGATCGCGCCGACCTGCTGCTTCTCGTCGAAGGCTCGCCTGCGCCGCTTCGTCTCGAAGACTGCGATCTCGAAGGTGCGGACCTGTCGCGGCTCGATTTGCGCGGCGTGCGATTCGAGCGCTGCGCGCTCGCGGAAGCGTCGTTCGTCGGCGCGACGCTCGCGCAGACCGCGTGGATTCGCTGCCGCGCGCGCCAGACGAGCTTCGCGTCGGCCGACCTCGAGGACGCGCAGTTTCAGTCCTGCGATCTCAACAACACGAACTGGCGCCGCAGCAAGCTCGGCTCGGCGCGCTTCGACGAATGCAGGCTGACCGGCGCCGACTTCGAGGAATGCAAGTCGCTCGGCATCGAATTCGCGAACACGTTGCTGGTCGGCGCGAGCCTGCGCCGCTTCTCGTTCCGGAAAACGCGGCTCGTGGCGCTCGACTTCTCGGATGCCGATCTCGCCGGCACGGACTTTCGCGACGCCGTGTTCGAAGGCGGCAGCCTGCGCAACGCGCATCTGAACGACGCCCGGTTCGACGGGGCCGACCTGCGCGACGTGGAGCTCGGCGGCACGCCGAAGCTGCTCGCGTCGGGCGTGCTGCGCGGCGCGACCATCTCGTATGACCAGGCCGCGATGCTGATCGAGAATCTGGGGATCCGGGTCGCCTGACGACCGCACGCGCGTTGCTTCGCCCCGCGGCCGACATGCGCGACGCCGGCCGCGAACCGCGCATGTCGCATGTGCTGCCGGCAATCTGTCGAATATTCTCATCACTTCGACCGCATCCCGAACGGCACACGTCACGCACGCCCTTGCGCTCACGCTCGACGACCCGATCCGTCGACGCGCGAATCACTAGGGAAAATCCGGAGACATCCTTACAGCGATTTACCTGATGATTCACAGGAACGCGATGTTTCGGCGATTTCGCTTTGCATCATGCTTTCGTTTTGCTTGACGGTCCCGCTGCCGCCGCGCGGCAAATGCGGCGATCGACATGTGAAACGGCCAGCGTCCGCGAGTCGCCGGGTGTTCAATACTTTCAACAACCCGGTCGAGAGCAATCGTGAGAATCCGTGGCCCGCTGGTGCGGTGGAGACGAGGCGATGCGCGCAACGTGCGTGCATCGATCTCGTCCACCGGCGACAGTGACCGCCGGCAAAGTCCTCGCCTGCATCTGTCGATCTACACCATCCTGTCCCGCCGTTCCGTCCGCCGTCACAACGCCGTCGCCGCGCGCGCATACGTCGCGATCCACACCGACGACGTGGCGTCGCTGCTGCCTTAGCGCGCCCCCTCCGTTCCGTTCGACCTGCGCATCGTGTCGCGTGACTCGCGACAGGGTCGGCTCGCGTTGCGTGCCCTCACGATTCGCTTCGCAGGCCGAGCCGACTCCTGATCATCATGCACCGCCGGCGTTCGTTTCGAGCGCCGGCCGGTTGCACACGTCCATCCCTTGAACCGTGGCGCGGCGAGCAGCCAACCGCCGAGCCTCCCGATACGAACGACAAGCCATGCAACTCCGCACCCTTCGCCGCACCATCGCAACCGCCGCCATGATGTCCGTCGCGGGCATCGCCTCCTTCGTCACTACGCACGCCCAGGCCGCCGGCGAGCTGAACATCTACAACTGGTCCGACTACATCGCGCCGGACACGATTCCGAATTTCCAGAAGCAGACCGGCCTGCACGTGCGCTACGACAACTACGACAGCGACGACACGCTGCAGGCGAAACTGCTGTCGGGCAACTCCGGCTACGACATCGTCGTGCCGACGTCGAACTACATGGCCAAGCAGATCCAGGCAAACGTCTACCAGCCGCTGGACAAGACGAAGCTGCCGAACCTGTCGAACCTCGACCCGCTGCTGATGAAGATGGTCGCCGATGCCGATCCGGGCAACCAGTACGGCGTGCCGTGGGCGTATGGCACCGACGGCATCGGCTACAACGTGCAGGCGGTGAAGAAGGCGCTCGGCGACAAGGCGCCGGTCGACAGCTGGGCGCTGGTGTTCGACCCGGCCAACATGGCGAAGCTGAAGAGCTGCGGCGTATCGTTCCTCGACCAGGCCGTCGACGTGTTCGCCGCGACGCTGCAGTACATGGGCAAGGATCCGAACAGCACGATTCCGGCCGATTACCGCGCCGCGTACGAGGTGCTCAAGAAGGTGCGCCCGTACATCACGCAGTTCAACTCGTCGGGTTACATCAACGATCTCGCGAACAACGACCTGTGCGTGTCGTTCGGCTATTCCGGCGACGTCGGCATCGCGCATCGCCGTGCGGCGGAAGCGAAGCGTCCGTACGAGGTCCGCTTCGCGAATCCGCGGGAAGGCGGGCTGCTGTGGTTCGACATGATGGTGATCCCGAAGGATGCGCCGAACCGCGATGCCGCGCTGAAATGGATCAACTACCTGCAGGACCCGAAGGTCAACGCGGGGATCACCAACGCGGTGTTCTACCCGACCGCGAACAAGGCCGCGCGCCAGTTCGTGAAGCCCGCGATCGCGCGCGATCCGTCGGTCTATCCGGCCGACGAGGTGCTGAGCAAGATGACGCTGCTCAAGCCGATGCCGCCCGAGATTCGCCGGCTTCAGAACAGGTTGTGGGCGCAACTGAAGACGGGGCGCTGACCAGCACGGGGCGGCCCAGTCGGGCCGCCCCGACAGATCGCCGGCACGCACCGACGCGCTCCCGCGACGATCATCCGCTGTTCGGGAAAACGGCCGCGGATGCACGACCGCCGATCCGAACGGGCCGTGCCCGACCGGCTGCACGACCAGCCGCCGTCGGCACCCGCACCCGGCGACTGATGCCCGGCCGCGGCTGCACTATCGCTGCGCCGGCTCCGCATGCGGCAACGCCGCCGCGAACGCTGCGTCGATGAAGCGAATCACGTCGTCGAGCGACGACGTGCATGTCGCGCCCGCGGCGAGCTCGCGAAACGCGCCGTCGGGCCCGAGGCAGATGAGCGGCTTGCGCCAGTGCTGCGCCAGCGCGATCTCCTCGGCGGTCCCGTGCCCGCCGGGCAGCGCGACGATCAGGTCGCTGCTCAGCACGTTCACGTAGTTCCGGTTGATGGTGTGCGGATCGGCGCCCGGTTCGCGGCGCGGCAGCGGCGTGAGGATCGGGATCTCGACGAACGGATGCGGGTAGCCGTCGAGCGGCACGAAGCCCGCGTGCGGATCGGCCTGCGTCGGCAGGATGCCGATCGACCGGCCGGCCCGCCCCGGCACGCCGGCGAACGCGCGCGCGACCGCCAGCATCACGCCCTGGCCGCCGCCCGTCAGCAGGTTGAAGCCGGCCTGCGCGAGCCATGCGCCGAGCGGCTCGGAAAACGCGAGCCACGGTTCCTTGCCCGAGCCCATCACGCCGATTGTTCGGTGGTTGCGTTGCATCATGTATTCCGGTGATGTGATGAATCGTTGAATTGAACCGCGGCGCGGCACCGGGCTGCGAAACCCGGCCACGCGCCGCGCATCGTCATTCGAGTTCGACGCCCTTGAGCTCGGGGATCAGGAACAGCGTCGCGACCATGTCGAGCACGTAGAGGCCGGCGAGCAGCGCGATCGCCGTCTGGAACGAGTAGCGCGCGGCCAGCGCGCCGACCGCCACCGGCCCGAAGCCGCCGACCGCACGGCCGATATTCCACAACACGTTCTGCGCAGTCGCGCGCGCGGCGGTCGGATAACCTTCGGACATCAGCGTGCCGTAGCCGCCGACCATCCCGTTGACGAACATCCCCATCAGCGCGCCGCCCCACAGCATCGCCGTCGGGTCCGACAGGTGCGCGTAGGCGATGACCGTCACGACCGAGCCGAGCTGGTACAGCAGGAACGTCGGCTTGCGGCCGATACGATCGGCGAGTTGCCCGAAGGTCCAGACGCCGATCATCATCCCGACGACGGTCACCGCGGTCCACAGCCCCGACTTCGTCAGCGAGAAGCCCATCTGCTTCGACAGGAAGGTCGGCAGCCAGATCATGATCCCGTAGTAGCCGAAGTTCTGGACCGAGCACAGGATCACGATGCCGAGACTCGTGCGCGCGGTGTGCGCGTCGGCGACGAGCATCCGGAACGCGTTGGCCCGCGGCTGCGTCGCGCGCCGCACGAAGACTTCCGGCTCGTGCAGCCGGTTGCGCAGCACCCATGCGAGCAGTGCGGGCAACACGCCGACCACGAACATCCCGCGCCAGCCGATATGGAGCAGCAACAGCGGCGTCAGCAGCGCGGCCAGCAGCACGCCGGCCTGCCAGCCGAGCGCGACGTAGCACGACACGCGCGCCCGCTTGCTCGCCGGCCACGCTTCGGCCGCGAGCGCCATGCCGATGCCGAATTCGCCGCCGAGGCCGATGCCCGCGATGGTGCGATACACGAGCAGGTCCCGGAAGCCCTGCGCGAACGCGCACAGGCCGGTGAAGACCGCGAACAGCATGATCGTCCAGGTCAGCACGCGCACACGGCCGTAGCGGTCGCTCAGGGCACCGAACAAAATGCCGCCCGCGACGGCGCCGATCAGCGTCCACGTGACGAGCGCGCCGCCCTGCCCGGGCGTCAGCTGCAAAGCCGCGGTGATCGCCGGCAGCATGAAGCCGAGGATCAGCAGGTCGAAGCCGTCCATCGCGTAGCCGATCGCCGAGCCGGCCAGCGCCTTCCACGCGTACGCCCCGACCTGCCCGCCGCGCGGCGCCGCCGGATCGTCGAGCGCCGAAGATTTCATGTTTGCTGCCATGGTGTCCCGCCGGAAATGTCCGGGCGACATTCTAAAGCCTGTTCCCGCGCATGACGGGCCCGTGCACGGGCGCACGCAGAAAGCGCCGCGCTGCCCGCTTCCGGGAACGGAAGCGGGCAGCGGCGGTAATGAATTTGAAAAATGTTGAAGCCGGCGATCCCGCAGCAGGCTGGGACACCGAAAGAACGGGATGAAACGGGAGTGGTGAGGCCGGCGCGGTGCTGACTCAGCCCTGATCGTCCCCGGGCCACCAGGTTTTGGCCTCGCGGTCGACGAGCAGCGTATCGAGATCCCGGCCTTCGAGCCATTTGGGTCGCGGGCCGCGGCCCGACCACGAGCGGCCGGTCGTCGGATCGTAATACTTGGCAGGCGCCTTGCGTTTTCGCTGGACGATGTAGCCGAGGGCGCTCAGCACTTCCTGCTGCGAGATGCCCAACAGCTGGACCTGCTCCCTGAATGCCGCCAGTGCGGCTTGCTTCTCCTTCTGCTTGGCTTCCGACAGCTTGATGTTCAGGTCCCGAAGTTGTGCTTCGAGTTCCTGCAGAGCCTGGGTCATGTATTCATCCTCTTTGGGCATGTTTTTATTCAAAAAACCTCCGATGGCAGAACCTATCACGAAGTTCCGCCAATCTGTGTTGCGATGTGTGAATCGTTTGCCGGCATCTGTAAGGGTTTCGAAGTGTGCCGAACGCAACACCATCGTCGAAAACCGCATGACATCGGCACGCAACACCTGACGCGCCGCGTTCGAACGCGCGGCGAGCCTTCGGCGGCGACCTCCTCGCCGCCTGGCGCCGCACCCTGGCACAGGCGCGGCATGGCGCGAATGATAGCAGTGCGCATCCGTCATGTTCGAGGACTTTTGCGGTCCGGCGCACACTCGCCGGCCTTGGCCCGCGAGCCTCGACGCCGGCGCGGCGTTTCACGTGCCGAAGCGGCACCCGTCCCGCGCGATCCGCGCATGCAGCTTCGGACCGCGCGCGGCGTTCAGCGCGCTTGCATGGCCGACGCGTCCGGCCAGATGTCCGCGGAAATCCGGATGCGCGGCGCGGGTTCCGCGACGCCGGCCCGTGGCGGATGCAGTTGGTCAGGATCAGGAGGCAGCCGCCGCGACGCTTGTCGTCAGCGTCACGAGAAAACCACGACGGAAGTCGTCGAGCCAGCGATCGTCGATGGCCGTCATGCCGCTTGACCGGTTGACGTGCGTCAAGGCCGGCCGCACGGCCAAACCTAGACTGGACCCATGCCCTCTCACCGGATGTCGGCAGTCACTCATCACAGGAATCCACCATGCGCATCACCGTTCATCTCGACACGTTCGCGCATGCCGGCCCGTCGGCGTATGCGATCGTCTGGCTTGATTTCGACGAGCAAAAGTGGTCGTGTGAAGGCCACTACGCGATGGCAATGCCCTCATGGGGGACGCTTGCCCGGACCGGCGACGGCATCCGGCTTGCCGTGCCCGATGCCAGCCGTCCGCTCATCGTCCTTGACGGCTTCGCGTCCGGCAATGCCGAAGCGCCAAGTGTCGGCGCATCCGGCATGGCACGCTGGTACCCGCATGCCCATCACGCGCCGGATGCCGGTCGCTGGCGCGTGCAATGTCTCGATACCGAGCAGGCCGAACCCGAGCACCGGCTGTTTGCAGACGACGCACGCTGAGCGCGTCGCACACACGGAGCCGGCATCCTGGCTCGGTAGAGAGCCTCGGCCCAGACCCACGCGCGAACCGCTAATCTTCCGTTTCCGGAATCGCATTGACGATCATCGAGAACAGCTTGCCGAGATCGGCTTCGAGCTTGACCCCGTCGAATGGATCGCGATTGGCTCCGAAGGCGAGGTCAAGTTCCGCCCAGTCCTCGTTTGACAGCAAACGTCTCGCGGCCGGCAAAATCAGCGTCTCCTCGGTAAACCGGTGATCCGAATAGAACTCGGCATATTCATCCACCAGCGCCACCAGTGCCGCTAATGCGGGCGCCCCCTTCAACTCGTACCGGGTGAGCGCGTGTTCGAGATTGGTCAACATCCCGTCACCTCGCGCGTGCTGAGTCTCCAGTTCGTCGATCACGCCGTCGAATTCGGAGGCCACATCCCGCAATGGTGCAAACAGGTAGCGCTCCTCTTTCGGATGATGTATCTGCTCGGGGTACTCTCGAATGTAATAGAGCATCGCCCGGAACACCATGAGACCCGGAACGGGCTTGCCAGCCGCAAGCAGATGGACATAGCGCCGCATGCCCTCGACGACGGCAGACAGCCGCTCGTGCTCACGGAGGATGACGGTGATCGCGGCCCGCGGCCCCAACGACGACATACCAGACCTCACGGAAACAGGCGGAATGCACTGGCGATCGCTCGATCGACTCGCTTGCTCGGCGAGCCCGTCAGCCAGTGCCCACAATTTCCATCTTGGTCCGCTGCGGCTCGACATCAAAGTGTGCCGACGCGACGGCCTTGAGGGAGATCAAAGAGTGTGCCGGCCCGGCAACGCGCGAAGTCGGCATGCGTCGGCCGATTCGAACAGGTGCCCTGCCGACTGAATCGCTCGTGCTTGTCATCGATCCGGCACCTGGTTTTCGAGGTCCGGATGCGCTCCGCCGTCAGCGCGATCGTGTGAAAGATGGGCGACTGCGATGGACCGGCAAAGCACCCGCGGCGAGCGGCAAAATACACTCGTATTTGACTTCAATCAAGATATCCGTCTCCGGCGCTCTCACACTGTATTCAGTATCGCTACGCAAGCATGAGGCCGCCAGGGAAGACATCGATACCAACGCAAGCGACCGATACCGGCTGTTTGGCTGTACCGCGGTTCGACTGGAAGCAAAGAAAGATGAACAAGATGTTTTTCTTGCCAATGTCACTGCTACCGATCGTCATCGCGATCGGCGGCGTCCCGTCGCACGCACGCGCCGAGGACGGGGAGCAACTGGCTCGGCAGGTCTGTGCCACTTGCCACGGTGCACGGGGACACAGCGAATCACCCATGTTCCCGCGCTTAAGCGCCCAGACACCGGAATATCTCACTGTGCAGCTCAAGGGCTTCCGCGAGCACACGCGGGGCGAGACGCATGCGCGCGAGTATATGTGGGGTATTGCGTCGCGGCTCGACGATGCGACGATTGCATCGCTTGCAGCCTATTACTCGCATCAGGAACCGGTGCATGGCAAGGCAGGCAACGCCGCGCTGATGGCCAGGGGGAAAGATATTTTCGAGCATGGCGTACCGCACCGGGGGACCCCGGCATGCGCGTCGTGCCATGGCCCGCAGGGCCAGGGTGCCGGCGCGTTCCCGCGGCTTGCCGGACAACACGTGAACTATCTGCTTCGGCAGATCGAGTTCTTCAAGAACGAGACACGTGCCAATTCCCCCGTCATGACAGCCGTTGCTCATACGCTGGATGCCGACGACGCCAATGCGGTCGCCACATGGCTCGAATCGCAGTAGGGTCGTAAGCGCGAAATCCTCCGCACGTCGCCGGCACTGCTGAATCGATCCACGATTGCGTCCGCAACCCACAGTTGCGGACGCAACCACGATGACAGGTGACACGATCAACCCCGATAGCTGCGCTCGTCCCGAGCCACGGCGCATGGAACGTGTCGACATCGATATGGATGACGTAACGTTTCGCTTCGTCCGGCAACGCGGCCGGAAAGCAATCGGTCGGGAACGGGCACGCACGAGGTCGCGCGCGCGATCGCATCCGATACGAAGACACGCCGCGATCGGCTCTCGCTTGCTCGCGTGATTTTTCGAATGCGCCAGGGTATCGGCGAACCGGACGGGCCGCCTTGCGGCCCGGACGCTTCCCCCAAACGGGAATGTTGCGCGGTGTAACGTCCAGCCGCGCCCCGGCGCCGACCGCTGCCACACGTTGCGGCATTGCGGCGCGCCGCGCTTACGGCAGCGGCGGTGCGTCGCGCAACACGGCTTGCAGCCCCGTCGCGAACGGTGTCACATGATCGATCCCGAGTGCGCGCACGCGCGATGCATCCAGATGGCAGTCGTACGGACGCGGCGTCGCATCGGCCGGCGTGTCGATCCGCGCGAGCGCGGCGTCGATGCCGAGCGCGGCCGCGATCCGTTGCGCGATGTCGTACTTCGTCATCGGTTCCTCACCCGACCAATGACGGATACCCGTGACCGGCGAACCCGCGAGCTGGCGCAGCGTCAGGTCGCGGATCACGTCCGCCACGTCCGGCGTGTAGGTCGGATAGCGGATCGCCCACGCGTCCATGCCGACCGCATCCGCGCCCGCTCGCGCGGACGCGACGATCGCCGGCACGAGGCTCGTGACGGCCGACTCGCGCCAGTCGACGATCGGGCCGTAGAGCAACGGCAGGCGCAGCACGCAGGCAAGCGGCGACGCGGCGAGCAACGCGGCCTCGCCTTCCAGCTTGGTGCGGCCGTAGATGTTCAGCGGGTTCGGCACGGCATCTTCGCGGTACGGTGCGGCCTTGCCGTCGAACACGTAGTCGGTGGAGATGCCGAGCGTCCACGCGCCGTAGCGCGCGGCAAGCGCGCCGATGCGCGCCGGCGCGTCGACGTTGATCGCGCGCGCCGCCGCGGGGTCGCGTTCGCAGACGTCCGGGCGGCGCTCGGCGGCGCAGATGATCACCGCGGCCGGGCGGCGCGTGTCGAACAGACGTTCGAGTGCCGGCTGATCGAGCACGTCGAGTCGGACGATGTTTTCCGGCGGCAATGCGAGGCGCCGTGCGCCCGCGGTGTCCGGGTTCCGGATGGTTGCGACGAGCGTCAGCGACGCTGCGCGGGACAACGATGCGGCAACCGCACGGCCGAGCAGGCCGGACGCGCCGATGAGAAGGATGGTCGGGTGCGACACGGTAGCCAACGATGAAAGGGGACGAGGGGCCCCAATCTATACGAGAACCGGCAACCGATGTCGATTTCGCTCGCCCGTCGACGACGAGCGGATGATGAAACACGGGCCCGGTGCGCTTCCACGCACCGGGCCCGTCGTGCAGCACGAATTCTCGCGCCCGCTTACTTCCGGTCGAACGAATACCGCCCCGGCCCGCTCACCGCGAGCAACAGCAGCCCGCCGATGATGCTGATGTTCTTGTAGAAGTTGATCATCGCGAGGTACTGGTCCATGCCCTGCAGCGCCCAGTAGCGATGCCCGATCAACGCGGTCGCGAGCGTATAGACCGCGAACACCAGCGCGAGCGGACGCGTATAGAAGCCGACCGCGATCAGCGCGCCGCCGAACAGCTCGACCGCCACCGCGATCACCGCCGACAGCTCCGGCGACGGCGCACCCGTCGACGCCATGTACGCGACCGTGCCCGAGAAGCCGCTCAGCTTCTGCCAGCCGAACAGCACGAACAGGATCATCAGCAGCACGCGAGCCGCCAGCAGCAGCTCGTCCTTCTTCGACTCCAGCGAAACGTAACGCATAGCAATCACCTTGATTTGACGGTTTTGACGCATTCGGTGCCGACGTCCGCCACAATGGCGAACCCACGGATCGACAACGAACCCGCCTCGCACGATCGAACCGCGGGCCGGCCGGCCCGCTGCCGAAGAATCCGTCCGGTCGCGCCGTCGTGGCGCGCTGCCGAACGGTTCTGGCGAAGCACGAGTGCAGTCTACTGTCTCACCGGAAATCATCAATCCGTCACAACAAGATTGGCTGTCTCGATTTGGTGGACAATTGTCACGTAACAAACGCGTCATAGGCGACCGGCGGGGCATCGCACACGAAAGGGCTATCGCGGCTTTCCCTTCCATGCAAGGGCAGCCGGAGATCGGCGGGGGCCCGGCCAGCGCAGCGTCGAAGCCCCCTCGGCCCGCGAATACGCCGGACGGCGCCCGCCGGACATGCCGATGGCACCGGCCACGGCATGACCTCAGGTGACGATGGCCTGGCGGATCGAGATGCCCTGGGCCGCATTCGATACGGCCTCCCATTGCTCCCACTCGGCCAGTCGCGCCGCATAGGCGGCACGCACGACGGGCATGCCCTCGGTGCCCAGGAACAGACGCAACGGCGGCTTGTCCGTATCGACGACCTGCAGCACGGCCTGCGCCGTGGCCTGCGGTTCGCCGAATTCCATGGCCGCACCCCGCGCGAACGCTTGCTGACGCAGCGCGGCGTAGGCCTCCAGCCCCTCGGAGATCTTCAGGGACGCGGGACTCGCGAAGTCGGTCGCGTAGGCACCGGGCTCGATCAGCGTCACTTTGATGCCGAAGTTGGCGACTTCCTGCGCCAGGCTGTCGTGCAGGGCTTCCAGCGCCCACTTGGAGGCGTTGTAGAAGCCGGAAATGGGACCGGCCACGATGCCCGCCACGCTGGAGACGCCCAGGATATGCCCGCTGCGCTGGCTGCGCAGGACAGGCAGCGCAGCCTGGATGACGCGCAGCGCACCGAAGAAATTCGTCTCGAATTCGGCTTTCACGTCGTCGACCGTGGCTTCTTCGATGGCGGCGACCAACGCGTAGCCGGCGTTGTTCAGCACCACGTCGAGTCGCCCGAAATGCTGGTGCGCCTGCGTGACTGCGTCCGCAACCTGCTGCGCATCGGTCACGTCCAGGGCCAGGGGAAGTACGCGGTCGCCATAGCGCTCCGCAAGCACGTCCAGTGAGCCGGCGTTGCGGGCCGTTGCAGCCACCCTGTCGCCGCGCGCGAGTGCGGCTTCTGCCCAGATGCGCCCGAATCCGCGTGCGGCGCCCGTGATGAACCAGACTTTCGATGTCATATCGCATACCTCCATGTTGGGGAAAAAAGCCGTACGGTCTGTCAGCGCGTCTGACTGAGGATGATGCGGTCGAACATGCGGTCGCCTAGCCAGACGCGCATGCGGATCAGCATCTTGGCGAACTTGCCGGCCGCATAGCGCGTGCGCGGCTTGCGACTGGAGACGGCCTTGGAGACCACGTCCGCGATCACGCGCGGATCGCTACCGGTGCCGTGTCCGTATGTGTTCTTGATCGACTTGGCCACCATCTGCACCAGGCGGCCGTACGGGCCGCTGGCCGAACGCTTGACGATGCTGTCGGTGGCGGCATCACCGAAACCCGTCTCGATCACGCCGGGTTCGACGATCACGACCTTGATGCCAAACTCGGCCACTTCCAGGCGCAGGCAGTCCGACCAGCCTTCCAGTGCGTGTTTGGTCGCGTGGTACCAGGCCCCCAGGATGCTGTACATCTTGCCGCCCATCGAGGTGATGTTGACGATGTATCCCGAACGCCTGGCCCGCATGGCCGGCAGCAGGAGTTGCGTGAGCCGCGCGGCGCCGAACAGGTTGACCTCGAACTGGTAGCGCGCCTCGTCGATGCCGATTTCCTCGACCGGCCCATACAGGCCGAAGCCCGCGTTGTTGACCAGCACGTCCACCCCGCCCGTCCGGGACAGGATGAACTTGACGCCATCGACGATCTCGTCGTCCCTGGAGAGGTCCATGCGCAGCGGCTCGGCGCCGAGTCGCGCCAGGTCGTCCATCTTGTCGACACTGCGTGCAGCGACATAGACCCGATAGCCGTCCTTGATCAGACGCTGGGCAATGGCCTTGCCCATGCCTGACGATGCGCCGGTGACCAAGGCCGTTTTTCTCTTTCCTGTGGTGGACATGTCGCACCTCGTTTTGTTGAATTGCCGCTAGCTTTTCAGGAAAAGCAGGCCGCTTGCCTCGCGTCATGTGCCAAACGGCTTGCGATCCGCGCCGCCGCACGGGGCGCGATGTTCATCGGCCGGCCTCCTGCACACGGCTGCGCAGTGCCTTGAGCGTCCCGTACGGCGTGTCGACCACTGTCCGGTTGGCCAGCCAGTCGGGAATGGCGCCGCCGGGGGATGCATGCATCTGGTAGGTGACTTTCACACCCTCGGCGTCGGGCACCAGCTTCCACTGACCTTTGGCCTGCGGAATCCGCACCTTGCCCTCGCGCAACGGCAGGTAGTCGGGGACCGCCTCCACGCGCACGGTGACCGCGCCGTCGCCGGCCTTCGTGTAGGTGAAGTGGTAGATGCCGTCGCGGTTGGAGACCGGCCAGGGCGCCTTGTTGTCCAGGTAATGGAACTGCTCGGTGTCGGTGGCCTTGAGCAGTTCGGATGCGGCCACGTCGGGCATCCATTGACGGTAGGCATCGGCGTCACGCAGCACCTTGACGACGTCATCGGGGGTAGCCCGGATCTGCACCTCGCCGCGGAATTCGCGCAGCGGCGATCCGTCGACGTTGCGCACGTAGACCCTGATGCCATCGGCCTGCCTGGCGAGCGACCAGCCGTCCTGCGCGAAGGTCGTCTGGCTGGCCAGCAGCCCAATCAGCAGGGCGGCGGAAAGAAGATTGCGTCGGGCGATCATCGCGAAACCTCATGGAGTGAAGATGCCTTCACCATAGAGGGCCACGCTGCGCAGCGAACTCGCCACGCGCGCCAGAGGGATGGCGATCGGCGCCAGCCTGAACGCGGCTCAGGGCGATTTCGTTCGCGCCTGTGCAACCTGGGCTGCAAGGCCGTGGCGCTGCAAGACCGACCGGATGGCAGGCAATTGCGCGACGACAGCCTCGTAGCCCAGGCGCCGTGCCGTTTCCCGGCCCTCGGCATCGTCCATGCCCGCGGGCGCGATCGGCGGAGCGATCAGCACGTCGGCCGACGCGGCCTCCGGACCCGAGAGCAAGCAGCTTTGTGCCTGCGACACACGCAACCACATCGACACCGCCGAACTGGAGGGGTATTGCGGTCCGTGGCAATAGATGTCCACTGCGATCACGACGTCGGCGCCCAGCGCACGCGCTGCCCGCACCGGCACCAGTGCGGCGACGCCGCCATCGACCAGCAGGTGGCCGCCGGCCTGCACCGGCAGTAACACGCCGGGAATCGCGGCCGACGCACGCAGTGCCTGGCCGGCGTCACCTCGCGTGATCACGTAGGGCCGGGACTGGTCGAGGTCCGTGGCGACGGCGGCGAAACGCACCGGGAAGCGCTCGATGGCTTGCCCGCCAACCAGGCCGTTGGCCCAGCTTGCCAGCGCCTCGCCCTTGACGAAGCCGGGACCGCCGAGGGCAACATCGACCAGCGCGCGCATCCGCATGCTGTTGGCCTGCTGCCAGAGTTGGCCGGGCGAGCGGCCCGACGCATAGGCCGCGCCGATGATGGCGCCGACGGAGGTGCCCACGACCAGATCCGGGCGGATGCCGGCTTCTTCCAGCGCCTGCAACACGCCGACGTGCCCAAAGCCGCGCAGCCCCCCGCCACCCAGCACGAGGGCCAACCGGGGTCTGGCGGCAAGCGGTGCGACAGGCGGCACGGCCGCTGGCGCCTGCAAGACGCCGTCGACCAGCCAGAGGCCCTCGAAGCCGGGCCGCGCCCGCTTCGGCGCGCCGACACATGCGCTCAGCAGGCTGACCGCCAGCATCCAAGGCAAGCCTGCGCGCAGCCAACGCGTTCCCATCCCGCTCAATTCTGCGCGGCGCCGAGCCGGGCCAGTTCGGCAGAAGGCAGAATCACCACGCCCCGGGACGTGGGAACGGTTCGTACCAGCGCCTGGGCAACGGCCTCGGCGTGTACGGGCCTGTAGGCGCCGGGCAGGATCGGCGCGAGCAGTCTGGCGACGGGGATCGCGATGATCTCGCCGTACCGCGTGGCCTGGCCCAGGCCGTCCCGGTAGTCCAGCAGCAGCGAAGGTTGCGCGATGACCAGCGCCGTGAAGGGCATGGCCTTGAGCGCATCTTCCAGTTCGCCCTTGACGCGGGTATAGAACATGGACGACCGGGCATTCGCCCCTGCGGCGCTGACCAGCCCCACGCGCCGCGCGCCCGCCGCAAATGCGGCCTGCGCCACGGCCAGGTTGGCATCGAAGTCCACCGCGCGGAAGGCCGCCTTGCTGCCGGCCACCTTGATCGTGGTGCCCATGGACAGGTACACCTCGTCGACCTGCGCAAGCGCGGGCAAGCAGCCGAAATCCACCTGGTGGACCTGGAGCCTGGGGTCGCGCACAGCCAGCGGGCGGCGGCTCAGCGCATGGACCTCCGAGACCGTCCGGTCGGCCAGCAGGGCCTTCAGCATCAGGCCGCCCACGAGTCCGGTGGCACCTGCCAGCAGCACTTTGCGTTGTTTCTCTTCCAGGGTCATGAGTGTCGTTCTCAGTTCAGGCGCATCGCATTGCGCGCGGTATCCGGCGTCTGCCCGGTCCATTCCAGGAAGGCGCGGTAAAAGGAGTTGGGATCCTCGAAACCAAGCAGGAAGGCGATTTCGCCGGCAGTCATCGTCGTGCTCCCGAGGTAGTGGCGGGCAAGACTTTCCCGGGTGGTGTTCACCAGCGAGCGGAAATTCTCCCCTTCGTCTTCGAGGCGGCGCTGTAGCGTGCGCTTGCTGAGCCCCAGGCGCTCGGCGGCTTTCTCGATGGTGGCCGTGTTGCCGGGCAGCAGCTCCAGCAGCACCGCACGCACGCGCTCGGCCATCGTGGCTGTGGCGTCCAGTTCGCTGAGCCGACGGCGCAGTTCGGGCTCGAACACGCGCCACATGCCTTCGTTCACGGTCAGGAACGGGCGCAGGGCATCGGTGGCGCCAAAGGTAATGGCCGGACGCTCGCCACGTTGAACGGGCACGCCGAAGAAGCGCTGGTAGCGCGGCGCACAGCTGGCGGGCGGAAGCTGGGGCAGGGCCACCCGCAATGCCCGCACGGGCTCGCGTGTGGCCAGGCGAGCCAGCCGCAGGAAGAACGCGACCTCGGCCACCTGCAGCGAATAGGGCAACTCGGTCTGCACCGACAACCAGCGCGGCGACACCGTCAGCGATCCGGCCTCATCCACGTCGACCTCGAGCCTCATGGGCGCCACAAGTTGCTTGTATTTGGCCAGGCGCTGCACCGCCTGCATCAGGTTGGCACTGCACAGGGCGGCGAACAGCGGCGGATCGAATACCTCGGCCGAGACCATCTCGACGAGGCGCAACGGAAACATGGGGTCGTTCGCTTCCAGCTCCAGCGCGCGCCAGAAGCGGAAGTACTCGTCCGTGTCGAGCCCGCGATCTGCGCGATGAAACAGGTCTTCAGGCAGACGCGCCCTGCGCAGCACGTGGTCGGCCTGCACGCCGAAGTCCTTCAGCAGCGTGCGCCATGCGATATCCAGAGAGAAAGTGAGGTTGCGTGCCATGGGTGTGCACCAAAGGTCGATGATGGCCGGACGTGATCCGGTGTGCGGTAACAGCTTAGCTGTTGAACCGCGATCGGACACATGCAATGCGCGCCAAATCGATCGCAGGATGTGACATTCGATGGGGGCGGCAGTTGCACAAGAGATAGCGGGCAGGCGCACGCAAGGCAGGGACACGGCCCCGGCATCTTCGACGCATGCCCTCGAGACCTGTCGGGAATGCCGGTCAGGCGACCTCCGCCGCTCGAATGGCGACCAGGCCGCGCGACGCCGCGTTTCGGTCGCGTTTCGGCCTTCGGCGATCGACACGACTTGTGTCGAAACATCGGGACGCCGTTTTTCAGCAACGCCTGTACCAAGGGCATGCGAAGCATCCGAACGACTGTCAACCGCCGCGTCGCGATGACCGTTCATACTCGGCAAGGCAGCTTTCTCCCGGCGGCCCGTTCATCGTGCGACGGTCCCGGTTCGAATCCATGCCGGTTCTTTTTCGGCAAGACCGCGCAACCATTATCGGAGCCATATGGCATTTCGTCCGTCCTTGCGAACAGCAGCCGCGCTCCCGGTTCTTTGCGTGGTGATGCTGGGCGCGTGCGCCGCCGTGGCGCAGCACCCTGCCGACGCGACCGTTTCATCTCGGTCGCCCACCGGCACGCAACTGAAGACCGTGCCCGGCGCCCGGACGGCCGGCGCGCCTTTTGTCCACCCCGGGCTGCTGCATACGGAGCGCGATTTCACGCGCATGCGCGAGAACGTCGCCGCGCGGCGGCAGCCCTGGTTCGACGGCTGGCAACGCCTGGTTGCCAATCGGCATGCTTCGCTCGACTGGAAGCCGAATCCGCAGCCGGCCATCTATCGCGGCCGAAACCCCGACCACCCGGAAAATTACGCGACGCTCTTCAATGATGCCGCCGCGGCCTACGCGCTGGCACTTCGGTGGAAGATCACCGGCGACGACGCCTACGCGCAACACGCGATAGGAGTCCTGAACGCGTGGTCGCGCACGCTGACGACGATCGGCGGCAGTTCCGACAAGTTCCTGGCTTCCGGTATTTACGGCTACCAGTTGGCGAACGCGGGCGAAATCCTGCGCACCTCTCCCCTGTGGCGCGCCGACGACTTCCGGCGCTTCCAGTCGATGATGCTCGGCGTGTTCTATCCCATGAACCACGACTTCCTGGTTCGGCACAACGGCGCAAGGATCGACCACTACTGGGCCAACTGGGATCTCGCCAACATGGCATCCATGCTGGCGATCGGGATCCTGACCGATCGCCCCGACATCTACGCCGAAGCGGTCGACTATTTCAGGCACGGCGCCGGCAACGGCTCGATCGAACACGTGGTGTGGAAGTTGTATCCGGACGGGCTGGGTCAGCTGCAGGAAAGCGGGCGCGACCAGGGGCATGCCATGCTCGATATTGCGCTGCTCGGGGCGTTCTGCCAGATGGCCTGGAGCCAGGGAGACGATCTTTACGGATATGACGACAACCGGTTCCTGCGCGCAGCGGAATACGCCGCTCGATACAACCTCGGGAGGGACGTGCCTTACACGCAATACACGAACAGCGACGTCACGCAGCCCGTCATCTCGCCGAATTCGCGCGGTAACGAGCGCCCTGTCTGGGCACTCGTCTATAACCACTACGTCGTGCTGAAAGGGCTCTCCGCGCCGGACGTGGAGGCCTTTGCCCGCAAGGTCGCGCCGGAAGGCGGCGGTGGCGACTATGGTCCCAACAGCGGCGGCTTCGATCAACTGGGATATGGCACGCTGACGTATACGCTCGAATGACGGGCAGCTGTCCGCGATCAGCGAATCGTGAACCCACGGTTCGCCGCCGAATTTGCCCCACCCCGAGACAGCAAAGGTAGATCGCTTCCGGTGTAGACGTCTTGCAGGATGCCGCTCGCATCACGGCCGAGCTTGACGACAGTTGCCAGGGTGGCCGGCCGTCGATTGCGAAGCGCGTTGGCCCAAGACCAGGGCCTCGTCACGCCTGGCGCAGCGGCCCGCCGAATCACATCAAATCGATCGGCAGCGTCTTGTCGAGATTGTCGTGCCAGGCGCGAATGGTCTTCGGCACGGTCTTTTTCCACGCCGGCACGTTCGAGTAGTAGCGCATGCGCACCTTGTCATGGGCATCGAACACGAGCAGCCCGACCCACAACTCTGTGCCCCGGCGCATCACGATCGCGGCGTTCGTCGTCGCGATGCCGCGCACCCAGTACGACTTCACGTCGGCGTTCAGGCCGTCAAGATCCTGCTCGTTCGCGCTGGTGTTGATCGTATCGACGAGCGTCTGATAGTCGGCGCCGAGCAGCGTATGTGCGATCGCGTTCTGGTGCGCGTCGGCCAGCACCTTCAGCGTCACGAGGTCAGCCGCCTGGCTCGCCTGCGCCTTCGACGCCGTCACGTACTCGCCCGAATACACGACGCCCGCACCGGCGCCGCAATCGGCATCGCCGCCCTGCTGCGCGACCTGCACGCGGCCGCCCTTGCGGCTGAAATCGAGCCGGCATCGATCCTGGCGAAACGTGCCGCGGTCGCCGTGCAGGTCGATATCGCCGCCGAGTCCGCCGGTATTCGCGCCATTGTTGCCGCTCAGTTCGAAGTGCAGACGCGGTGCCGTGCCGGTAAACGTCAGCACGCCGCCGAACGACGGGTTGTCGCTGTCGCGATACCACGTCTGTTGCCAGCGGTCGGCCGCAAGCGGCGCGCCGTTCAGGCTCGCGAGCCGCTCGCGATAGCGATCGCCGAGGCACGATGCATCGTTGCCGCAGCGATCGCGCTGCTTGAGCCATTTCAACTGCGCCGCCTTCAGCGCGGCGGTATCGCCGCCTTTCGCGAGCGTGTTCTTCCACACCGCCGCCAGCTGGCCGTCGAGCGACGACAGCCCGGCGTCCGCGCAGATCGTCTTCTCGGTCGGTGAAGCGGCTTTCGCGCAGTCGAAGCCGGCCGCCTGCGCGGCCATCGGCGCGATCGTCAGTATTGCCAACATCATGGCGGCTCGCGGGCTCACGCTCCACGCATGCCGGCCGCGAAGCGCGGCTTGCCCTCGCTCGCCGGCGCGAGCACTCGATCGGTTCTGGGTTGTCATGGCCTGGATCGTCGCTGGTTCGCGGGCCTGTAGAAACGCCATGCCCGCAACGTTCGAGGTAAAAATGCCCGGCGCGGCATGCGGCACTCGCCCCGCCCGCCGAAGCGTAACCCGAACCGGGCGCGCCATCCACACCGATCACGCGCACGATGCCTCGGCCTTGCATGTGCACGCCGTGATGGCGACACGCGCGAACGCCGGCAGCGCAAGCACGCGTCAGCCGTCAGCCGTCGAATGGCACCAGTTCGTAACTCGTGCTCCGGCCACCGGACGACGAGCGATGCAGGACACCGCGCGCGACGAGCTGCTCGATATCACGCAGCGCCGTGTCTTGCGAGCACTTCGCGAGGGCGGCCCACTTGCTGGTGGTCAGCTTCCCTTCGAAACCATCGAGCAGGCGATTCATCACCTTGACCTGACGTTCGTTCATCGCGAGGCCCGCACATCGCTGCCAGAAGCGCGCCTTGACCAGAACCGCATCGAGCGTCGTGTGCGCGTGATCGACGGCCCGACCCAGCGCATCCAGAAACCACGCGAGCCATGCCGTGACGTCCAGCGAACCGCGCTGCGTGCGCTCCAGCACGTCGTAATACGCATTGCGCTCGCGCTGGATTTGCGCCGACAGGCTATAGAAGCGCTGCGGGCTCCGATCAGCGCGCGCCAGAACCAGATCCCCGAGCGCGCGTGCGATACGGCCGTTGCCGTCGTCGAACGGGTGGAGCGTGACGAACCACAGGTGGGCCAGGCCGGCCCGGATCAGCAAGGGCTCGACCGGCGTCGCATTGAACCACCGCAGGAAGCGCTCGATCTCGTTCGGCAGGCGCGCGGCAGGCGGCGCTTCGAAATGCACGCGTTGCCGGCCGATCGGCCCGGACACCACCTGCATCGGCCCGCTCGCATCCATACGCCACGCGCCGACGGTGATCCGCGACATCCCGGAATAGCCGGTCGGAAAAAGCGCCGCATGCCACCCGCGCAGCCGGGCTTCGGTCACCGCCTCCGCCGAACGGGCCGTCGCGTCCAGCACCATGTCGACCACGCCCTCGACATGGCGATCAACCGGCGCCAGCGCCCCAATATCGACGCCGAGCCGGCGCGCAATCGACGATCGGACCGATGCGACGTTCAGGTTGTCGCCCTCGATTGCGCTGGTCTTGACGACATCCTCCGTCAATGCGGCCAGGCTGGCCTCATCGCGCAGTGCGAGGCCGACATCCGCCAGTCTCCCGGCCAGCGCACCTTGCGCACGGCTGACATCGGCCAGTGACGTCGCGAGTGCCGGGAGGTCGAAGCGCCAGGCGGGCCAGTCGGACGACTGCCAGATGAAGGTGTAATCTCCGCTCATGATGCGGAGATTATCCCACCGATTCACCGCATGACTCAACAATCTCCGCAAATCCTGCGGAGATTACGCTTCGATTCACCGCACGCGCCGCACGCCCGCGCCTCTACCGCCGCCGGTCCGCGCCGCCGTTCGCCGCCGGCACGGCCTTCCCCAGCCGCTCGGCCAGAAACCCGATGAACGTCCGCAGCGTGACGAATCCTTCACGGTGCTGCGGAAACACCGCGTTCAGCGTGATCGGCGGCGGCGCGTACGCGTCGAGCACCGGCACGAGCGCGCCGCTGTCGAGCGCCGCGCCGACGATGAAATGCGGCAGCAGCGCGATGCCGAGCCCCGCGATCGCCGCGTCGCGCACGACTTCGCCGTTGTTCGCGACGAGCGGCCCCTGCACGTCGAAGGTGCGCGCCACCCCGTCGACCCGGAATTCCCAGCCGACGCGCCGCTCGCGCCCGTACATCAGGCACGTATGGCCGCCGAGGTCGGCCGGCGTCGCGGGCGCGCCGTGCCGCTTCAGGTAAGCGGGGCTCGCGCACGCGATCATCTGCCACGCGCCGAGCGCTCGCGCGATCAGCGTCGAATCCTCGAGCGTGCCGATCCGCAGCACGAGATCGAAGCCCTCGCCGATCAGGTCGACCCGCCGATCGGTCAGGTCGACGTTCAGCCGCACGGCCGGATGCGCGGACAGGAATTCCGCGATCAGCGGCGACACGTGCGTGATCCCGAACGACAGCGGCGCGCTGATCTTCAGCGAGCCGTGCAGCTCGGTGCTACGCACCGACATCGCCTGCTCGGCGTCGGCGACCTCGGCGAGGATCCGCTGCGCGCGCGCATAGAACTCCTGCCCCGATTCCGTGACCGCGAGATTGCGCGTGTTGCGATGCAGCAGACGCACGCCGAGCGACGCCTCGAGCGCCATCGTGCGCCGGCTCACGAACTGCTTGGACAGCATCAGCTGGTCGGCCGCCGCCGTGAAGCTGCCGGCATCGACGGTCGCGACGAAGATCCTCAGGTCGTTGAGTTCCATATTGTCCACTCCATAGCGACAGTCATTATCTCCACGGCCATTTATTTGTCAAATAGATTGACCTAAGATTCATCTCAACGAACGGCCGGGCCCACTTCCGAGGTCCGGCGACATCCAGGAAAAAATCATGATCGAGACTCGTGCAGCAAACCAACGTGGCCGTGCCGAGCATGGCTGGCTCAGCTCCCGTCACACGTTTTCTTTCGCGAACTACTACGATCCCAAGCAAGTCGGCTTCTCCGACCTGCTGGTGATCAACGACGACCGCGTCGCGCCGGGCCGCGGCTTCGGCACGCACCCGCACCGCGACATGGAAATCCTGTCGTACGTGCTCGACGGTGCGCTGGAGCACAAGGATTCGATGGGCACCGGGTCGGTGATCGTGCCGGGCGACGTCCAGTTGATGAGCGCGGGTACCGGCGTGCGTCACAGCGAGTTCAACCACTCGCACGAGACGCCCGTCCACTTCCTGCAGATCTGGGTCGGACCGTCCGAGAAGGGTGCCGAGCCGCGCTATCAGCAGACGAACATCGCGGAAGCCGACAAGCGCGGCAAGCTCACGCCGATCGTGTCGCCCGACGGCAGCGGCGGTTCGCTGAAGATCCGCCAGGACACGCGGATCTACGCGGGCCTGTTCGACGGCGACGAGCGCGCCACGCTCGAACTGGCACCGGGCCGCTTCGCCTACGTGCATGTCGCACGCGGCAGCGTGACGGTCAACGGCGTGACGCTCGGCGAAGGCGACGGCGCGCGCATCCGCGACGAACAGGCGCTGACGTTCGCCGACGGCAAGGATGCGGAAGTGCTGGTATTCGACCTGCGTCCGGTCGAAGTGACGGCCGAGTGGGCATGACGCCTGCTTGGAACCTCGGGCCCCGCTGAAGGCGGGGCCTTCTTAATCGGAGATTCGCAACATGGCCAAGGTACTCGTTCTTTACTACTCGTCCTACGGGCACGTCGAAACGATGGCGCAGCACGTCGCGGAAGGCGCGCAATCGGTGCCCGGCGTCGAGGTCACGCTCAAGCGCGTGCCGGAAACCATTCCCGCCGACCAGGCGAAGGCGATCGGCGTCAAGGTCGACCAGGCCGCCCCCGTCGCCACCGTGGACGAACTCGCGGACTACGACGCGATCATCTTCGGCACGCCGACCCGCTTCGGCAACATGGCCGGCCAGATGCGCACGTTCCTCGACCAGACCGGCGGCCTGTGGATGAAGGGCGCGCTCGTCGGCAAGATCGGCAGCGTGTTCGCGTCGACCGGCACGCAGCACGGCGGCCAGGAAACCACCATCACGTCGTTCCACACGACGCTGCTGCACCACGGGATGGTGATCGTCGGCGTGCCCTATGCGTGCAGCGGGCTCGTCAACATGAACGAGATCACGGGCGGCACGCCGTACGGCGCGACCACGCTCGCGGGCGCGGACGGCAGCCGTCAGCCGAGCGCGAACGAACTCGACATCGCGCGCTACCAGGGCAAGCACGTCGCGGAACTCGCCGCGAAGCTCGCGTCGTAACGCGAACGAATGCCGCGCGTGCCGGGAAGCCCCGGGGCCGCGGCGCGTGGCGCTTGCGCGGCACACACACGAGCGAACGGCGCCGGTCGAACCCGGCGCCGTTTTTCATTGAACCAACGTCGGCCCTTGCCGGCCGCCTGCAGCCGTTTGCAGCCGTTTGCGGCCGTTACTGGCCCGATGCAGGCGCGGCCGGCGCCGGCGCCGCCTTCGTCGCGGGCGCCTTCTCCACCGCGTTCTGCGGATAGTTGCTCTGGTCGTTGGTGAGCCGGTAGCCGGTGCCCGTGCCGATCGCCTTCAGGTCCTTCGCGTGACGCGCGCGCGCTGCCTTGCGGGCAGCTTTCTTCTGCGCCTTGTCGAGTTGCTTCTGCGTCGGTGCGGATGCCGGATTCTCAATGGGCGCGGACGCCGGATCCTGCGCATATGCCGCCGGCGCTGCGGTCAACAGCAGACCGAACGACGCCGTTACTGCCACTGCCACCGAAACCACGCGAGACTTCGTCATGACCGGTTCTCCTTGTCGATTGTTGGATGTGGGTTGAACGCCGGCCCGCACGCGACGGACGTCGGCGTGCCGCCACGGCGCCGATGCAACGTTAGCCGATCGCTGCACAAATGTCCGTGCCGGTTCCTGAATTCTCCCGATAACGGCCACGATACATCCGCGCCAGGCGCCCGGCGGGCCGGCGCGGGGGGGCGCGGCCATCAGGGAAACCGATAGCATCGCGCGCCGCCGCTGCCCTGCGCCGCTCAGATCCAGCGCGACAGCACCGGCAGCAGGATCGGCACGACGAATGCGGTCAGCACGCCGTTCAGCCCCATCCCGAGGCCCGCGAACGCGCCGGCCTCCTCGCTGACCTGGAACGCGCGCGCGGTGCCGATCCCGTGCGACGCGACGCCGAGCGCGAAACCGCGCACGGCCGGCTCCTCGATGCGCAGCGCGTTCAGGATCGCACGGGCGCACACGGCGCCGAAAATGCCGGTCGAGATCACCAGCACGGCGGTCAGCGACGGAATTCCGCCGATTTCCTGCGCGACGGCCATCGCGATCGGCGTGGTCGCGGATTTCGGCGCGAGCGACGCGATCGTCTGGTGCGACGCGCCGAACAGCGCGGCGATGCCGACCGCCGACACGATCGCGGTCAGCGAGCCCGCCAGCAGCCCGACGAGCAGCGGCACCGCGGCGCGCCGCAGCTTCGACCACTGGCGGTACAGCGGCAGCGCCAGCGCGACGGTCGCCGGGCCGAGCAGGAAGTGAACGAACTGCGCGCCCTCGAAATACGTCGGATACGGCGTGTGCGTGATCGTCAGCAGCACGACGATCAGCGCGACCGCGATCAGCACCGGGTTCGCGAGCGGGTTGAAGCGCGCCCGCGCATAGACGGCCTGCGCAACCAGGTAGGCAATCAGCGTGATCGTCAGGCCGAGCAGCGGGGTCGCGGCGAGGTAGACCCAGATCGCGCCGAGTTTCGGGAAGGCCGTCATTGCGTGCCCTCCGCCGCACCGTCCGCGCGCCGCTGGCGCCGCAGCAACGCGCGCGTGACGAGCGCCGTCACGGCGATCGCAAGCGACGTGCTCGCCGCCAGCGCGACGACGACCGCCAGCGCATCGCCGCGCACGCGGTCGGCCGACACCATGATGCCGACGCCGGCCGGCACGAACAGCAGCGACAGATGGCGCAGCAGCTCGAGCGCGGTCGGCTCGATCGCGTCGGCCACCCGCGGGCGCAGCATCACGAAACCGAACAGCAGCAGCATGCCGATCACGGGGCCCGGCACCGGCACGCCGAACAGGTAGGACACCCCTTCCCCGAGACACTGGAAGGTCAGCAAGACCGCGAACGCCTGCAGCATGAGCCGCTTCTCCCGAACGTGGCCGCGTGACCGTGCAGCCGATGGGCCGGCGGCATGCGACGCCGGCGTGGACGATACGCGCGATCGTACCAACAATGCGCGCGGCGGGCACCGCGGGCCATCACGCGATCGGGATCGGCATCGGGCTGCTTCGATCCGGCCGCCGGGGTCGCGTTTCGACGGCCCTGTCGCCCCGCTCCCCATGCGAAAGCGGCGGACCTAAGCCCGCCGCTTCGCCGTTCGCATTCGAACCCGTTCGAATGCCGCCCGCAGCCCTACTTCAGGCGCGTGGCGATTTCGTTGGCCATCGCCTTCATCGCCGCCTTGGTCGGCGCATCCTCGGCCAGCGCGTTCAGCAAACCGAAGTCGTGAATCGTGCCGTCGTAGCGCGTCGTCGTCGCATCGACGCCAGCGGCGTCGAGCTTGCGACCGTACGCTTCGCCTTCGTCGCGCAGCACATCGAACTGCGCGACCTGGATCAGCGCGGGCGGCAATCCCTTCAACTGCGCGGTGCTCGCACGCAGCGGCGACGCGTAGATCTCGTTGCGTTGCGCTTCGTTCTTCGTATAGGCGTCCCAGAACCACTTCATCATCGGCCGGTTCAGGAAGTGCCCCTGCTGATACGCGTTGTACGAACCGGTATTGAAGTCGTGGTCCGTCACGGGCCACAACAGGCCCTGGAAGCGGATCGCCGGGCCGCCCTTGTCCTTCGCCATCAGCGCGACGACGGCCGCCATGTTCCCGCCGACGCTGTTGCCGACCACCGCGAGGCGGCTGCCGTCGACGCCGATTTCCGCGCCGTGCGCGGCGACCCACTTCGTCGCCGCATACGCCTGGTTGATCGCGACCGGGTAATGCGCTTCCGGCGACGGCGTGTAGTTCACGAACACCGCGACGGCGCCCGATTGCACCACCAGATCGCGCACCAGGCGCTCATGCGTCGGGAAGTC
Source organism: Burkholderia sp. Bp8991 (assembly GCF_003853795.1). Classification (NCBI taxonomy): domain Bacteria; kingdom Pseudomonadati; phylum Pseudomonadota; class Betaproteobacteria; order Burkholderiales; family Burkholderiaceae; genus Burkholderia; species Burkholderia sp. Bp8991. The sequence continues at coordinate 142,542 of NZ_QTQJ01000015.1, forward strand.
GCCGAGAATCCAGCCGCCCCCATGGAAAAACATGAACACCGGCGGCGTGCCCGCCACTCCTTGCGGACGCACGATCGTGATCGGCACCGACAGGCCGTCCTGCTCGATCGTGCGGTTCGATACGTCGATGCCGGACAGGTCGACCTTCGCGCCGCGCTGGGCGTCGACCAGCACCTGACGCGCCTTCGCGGGGCTCAGCGTTTCGAGGCCCGGCCCCTTCTGGCCGTTCAGCACGGCGAGCAACCCGCTGGTCGCCGTATCGGGACGGACGCCGTCGCTGCCGGCGGCAAAGGCGGCGGGGGCGGTGAACAACGCGGCCGCAACGGCAGCGGCGACAAGCAGCGGCTTGACGATCTTCATGATGAAACTCCTTGGCTCAACCGGTGTATGCAATGAATGACGACGGATTACTTCGTAGTGCGTGCGATCAGACGAGCGTCAGCGTGACGTCGATGTTGCCGCGCGTCGCGTTCGAGTACGGGCAGACGATGTGCGCGCGGTCGATCAGCGTTTGCGCGGTTTCACGGTCGAGGCCCGGCAGCGAGATCTTCAGTTCGACTTCGATGCCGAAGCCGTTCGGGATCGCACCGATGCCGACGCTGCCTTCGATCGCGGCGTCCGCGGGGATCGCGATCTTGTCGCGGGCCGCGACGAACTTCATCGCACCGATGAAGCACGCGCTGTAGCCGGCCGCGAAAAGTTGTTCAGGGTTCGCGCCGGCGCCGCCCGCACCGCCGAGTTCGCGCGGCGTGGTCAGCTTCAGGTCGAGACCGCTTTCGGGCACCGTGGCACGGCCGTCACGGCCGCCGGTGGCTTTTGCATGAGCGCGGTACAGCACTTTTTCGATCGACATGACAGACTCCTTTTCAATGGTGAGTAAGTGAAACAGCCTTCCAACCGGGATCGCGCGCCGACGGCCTGGCCGCCGGCATCACGCTTGTTTATCTACTCATAGATAGACACGTATCCCCAAAAAATGCGGATGATCGAATCCATCCGTCCGATTATCTATCTACTACAAGATAGATAAGTAACCCCAACAAAAGGCGGCGAACCGCCTGACTGCCTGCCCCGTCCATCAGGACCGGATTTTCCAGACGGCCTCGACATCCTCGAGACGAGCCCGCGTATGAAACAGCCGACTGGCCAGCACGCTGCCCTGGAACGCCGCGTACAACGTGCGCGCCGCCGTTTCCGGCGTGCCGCTGAACTGCAGCGTGCGCTCCTTCGCGCCCTGCGCCAGCAACTCGGCGAGCCAGTTCTCGTTGGCCTTGAAAAAGGCCTGAACCGCCTGCCGCACGCGCTCCGGCAACGATTCGATGTCCGCCGCGAGCATGCCGCACAGACAGATCTGATTGCCGTCGCCGAGCGTTCTGCCGAACAGCTTCGTGTAGAGGCTCAGCTTGACGTCGGCCGGCAACGCCGGATCGATCGCACGCATCGCCGCAAGCACTTCGTCGCTGTACGCCGCCACCGCTTCCAGCACGAGATCGTCTTTCGACGGGAAGTAGTAGTGGATGCTCGACGTCTTCACGCCAACCAGATCGGACAGGTCTCGATAGCTGAAGCCGTTGTAACCGCGCAGCATCATCAGCGTGATCGCGTGGTCGAGAATCTGTTCGCGGACGGTCGTCTTCGTTTCCATGGATCGAACTTTATCTACTCATAGATAGATAGTCAAGACTTTTTTGTGGGGCGCGATGAAAGGCTCGTCGAATCCCGGGTGTCGGCACGCGTGGCACCGTGCCGCCGCGATTGCTTACAACGCGCGCAACAGCGTGCGGGACACGCCGGAGCGCGGCGGCGGGCGGAACTACCCGGACAGGCGACGACGCGTGGGCAACGAACGTTTCGAATGATCCGCCCATGCTCGGGTCGCGGCGCACCACTCACCGGACACCATCCCTTCGTTCCATTTTCTTCGTCAACCTAACGAAGCGCGCCCCGCTTCGCCTGCGCGATTTGCGCACATGCGCGCCCGAGCGCGTGCCGGCATCGCCCCTCCGTCGCCGTGCGACGCCGGTTCTCTCTCGGAAGGAGTACCTCTTCAAGAGAGTTGTTTGCGCGTTATTGGCCAACGATCGTTGATCGCATCGTACCCAACCCGACTTGACGGAGACCCCCATGAGTTCCCTCCCTGACAGCGCACCGGCGGATTTCCCCGCCGCGCATGGCGAGACGGCCGGACTTCAGCGCAAGATAAGCTGGACCGGCGCGTTCTGGGTCGCGAGCGGCGTGCCCGCGCTCGTGCTCTTCTCGATCGGCTCCATCGCGGCCACCGTCGGCAAGCCGTCGTGGATCGTATGGATGATCTCGATCCTGTTCGGCTTCGTCCAGGCGTTTTCTTACGCGGAGATTGCAGGACTCTTTCCGCACAAGTCGGGCGGCGCATCGGTGTACGGTGCGATCGCGTGGGTGCGCTACAGCAAGCTGCTCGCGCCGCTGTCCGTGTGGTGCAACTGGTTCGCGTGGTCGCCGGTGCTGGCGATCGGCTCGGGCATGGGCGCGGGCTATGTGCTGAACATGCTGTTCCCGGCCAGGGCTGCGATCAACACCTGGCAAATCACGCTGCTCGATCTCGGCTGGCTCGCGAGCGGCCTGTCGCTGCGCATCAACGCGACCTTCGTGATCGGCGCGATCATCCTGCTCACGACCTTCGCGGTCCAGCATCGCGGCATCCTGCAGGCCGCAAAACTCCAGATGATTCTCGCGATCGCCGCGCTGCTGCCGCTGCTGCTCGTCGGCGTCTATCCGATCCTGAGCGGCGACCTGCCCAAGTCGCACCTGCTGCCGCTCTACCCGCTCGCGAAGGATGCGGCCGGCCGCGTCATCGACGGAACATGGAATCTGGCGGGCCTGCAGCTGATGGCGGGCGGCCTGTTCATCGCCGCGTGGTCGACCTACGGCTTCGAGACGGCGGTCTGCTACACGCGCGAGTTTCGCGATCCGCGCCGCGACACGGTCAAGGCCATCGTCTATTCCGGCCTGCTGTGCATCGTGTTCTTCACGATGGTCCCGCTCGCGTTCCAGGGCGCGCTGGGCCTCGGGCAGCTCGTCACGCCCGAAGTGAAGGATGCGGCGGGCAACGTCACGCAGGCGGCCGTCTACGACGGCGTGCTGTCGCCGGGCATCTTCAGCGGCATGGGCGTCGCCGAAGCCATGGCGCAGATCGTGCACGTCGGCAACCGGGGCGAGTACATCCTGAAACCGATGCTGGTATTCGCGCTGGTGCTCGCGATCATGACGTCGATGGCCGGATCGTCGCGCACGCTGTATCAGGCATCGGTCGACGGCTGGCTGCCGAAGTACCTGTCGCACGTGAACGAGAACGGCGCGCCGACCCGCGCGATGTGGACCGATCTCGGCTTCAACCTGTTTCTGCTGCTGATGTCCGACTACACCGTCGTGCTCGCGATGTCGAACGTCGGGTACATCATCTTCAACTTCCTCAACCTGAACGCGGCATGGATCCACCGCCTCGACCGCGCGAACTGGCCGCGCCCGTTCAGGGCGCCGCGCTGGCTGCTCGCGCTCGGCACGCTGCTGTCGTTCGTCAACCTCGCGCTGATGGGGTTCGGCGCCGACGTGTGGGGCAAGGGCACGCTGGTCTCGGGCCTCATGTTCGCCGCGCTGATCCTGCCGGTGTTCGCCTGGCGGCATTACGTGACCGACAAGGGCCGCTTCCCGGACCAGATGCGGGAAGACATGGCGTTGTCCGGCAGCATGCAGCCGCGCAAGGCCGGCTATCTGCCGTACCTGACGCTGCTGCTCGGCGTGGCGGTCGTCGCTGCGACGCACTGGTTCGCGCCATAAGCGCGCCGTCGCGGTTGCGCTCGAATCGAAACGACGCCCGGTTCACGACCGGGCGCCGCGCTTTCGCGCCGGCAATCCGGCGCGGGCGCGGCTGGCCGCGCGAATGCGTCGGCCGCTCAGGCGCCCGACCGGTCGCCCGGCCGCACTTCGAAGATCGCGCCCTCGACGCCCAACACCTCGCCGCTTGCCGAATAAATCCCGACGCCGTTCTCCCACACCGGCTTGATCCGTCCGTCGGCGCACCTGATCCGATACCGCAGATCGAAGACGCCGCGCACCGCCAGCGCCTGCTGTACACCCGTCCACACGTAATCGGCATCCTCGGGCACGATCAGTTGCCCGAATGCATGCGCATGCCCGTCGAGAAACCACTGCCGCGGATAGCCGGTCAAGCCCTCGCATCCGGCGCTCACGTACTCCATCGTCCACAGCCGGTTGTTGCGGCCGCGGTAGACGAGGCCCGGAATGCTGTCGAGCAGCCCCGCGACGCTTCTCAGGTGTGCCTGCGTCGAGGTCTCGCGACGGCGGTCGAGCGTCACGTCGGACAGCGCAACGGACGAGCCGCCGGCATTTCTCTTCAACGACACCTCGAACCAGCGCAGTTCGCCGTCCGGACGCACGCAGCGCAGACGCTCGCGGACCCCGCCGCGCGAGATCGCCCGCGCACGCTGCAGCATGCCGCTCCAGATGCGCCGGTCCTCCGGATGCACGTAATCGACGAAGCGCCGACCGGCCGCGGGCCGTTCCATCGCGTCGGTCCACGCGACGTTGAAGCCGGCGATCCGTCCCGCGCCGTCCAGCTTCAGCAGCGCAAGCGGGCAATCGTCCACGTCGAACGCGCCGCTCGACGGCTGCGTCGGCTGAACAGGCTGAGTCACGCGCGCGCCGTCCTTCATCACGCCCCCCGTTCCCGCGTCGATGCGCCGATCGCGCGCCGGTGCACCGATGCCGCCAGCTCGAGCCGCGTTCGCGCGTCCAGTTTCCGCAGCAGGTTCTTCACGTAGACCTTCACCGTGCCCTCGCTGATGCCGAGCACGCGCGCGATCTGCTTGTTGCTCATGCCGTCGGCGATCAGCGTCAGCGTCTGCGTTTCGCGCGCGGTCAGGTCGACCGGCCGCGCGTCGGCATGCGCGCCGGCGACGCCGTCTTCGTCGGCGAGTTCGTCGTCGAGCACCACGAGCCCCCGCATGCAACTACGCACGTAGGCGAGCAGCGCTTGCGGCTCCGACTCCTTCAGCACGTAGCCGTCGGCGCCGAGCCGCACGGCCGCGCGCAGCTCGTCGCGCTCCATCGACGCCGTCAGCAGCACCTTCACGCAATCGACCTCCTTGCGCCTGAGCCCGTCGAGCACCTGCAGCCCGCCGAGCCCCGGCATGTGCAGATCGATCAGCACCAGCTCCGGGCGCAGCATGCCCGCGAGCGAAATCCCCTGCGCGCCGTTCGACGATTCGCCGACCACGCGAAATTCTCCGGTCGCACCAAAAAATTCGGCCACGCCGCGGCGAAACAGCGGGTGATCGTCGATCAACAGCAGCGTCGTCGGTTCCATCAGGATGTCTCTCCGAATGTCGCGCCGTCCGGCACGACAAGTATCACGCGCGTCCCGCGGCAGGCGCCGCCATCGATCGCGATGCGTCCGCCGATCGCCGCCGCGCGTTCGCGCAAGATGTCGAGGCCGTAGTGGTTCAGGTCGGCCGATCCCTCGCTGAGCCCGATTCCGTCGTCGACGACGGATACCTGCAAACCATCGCCGTCGGTCCGCAGCGTGATCCACGCATGCCCGGCCTGCGCATGACGCACGACGTTCGACAGCGCTTCACGGACGATCTGCAGGATATGCAGCGCGATGCGCGGATCGATCCGCAGGTCGGGCACGCGATTGTCGAGTTCGAACACCACATCGCAGCGGCGCGAGAATTCCGCGACCGACTCGGCCAGCGCCTGCTGCAGCGAGCGCCCGTCGAGCGTCAGCCGCGCGCTGGTGATGAGCTCGCGCACCTGGCGCTGCAGGCGCGTCGTCATCGTGCGCAGTTCGGCCAACAGCGGGTTGCCGGTCGTGTCCTGTTGCTGCAGGCGAGCGACCAGGAACGACATGAAGCCCAGTTGCTGCGCGACCGAGTCGTGCAACTCGCGTGTCAGCGCCTCCGACGGGTTCGTCGCGTCGCGCCCGTGCGCGTCGGCGGGCGCCCGACGCATCAGCGCCGCGCGGATCGTGGCCGCGACGATCTCGAGGTCCATCAGCAGCGTCGGCGCCGCCGGCAGCGCGACGTCCAGCACCAGCACCGCGTCGCCGAGCGCGCGCACCGCGCGCCCGTGCCCCTGCCCGACGCAGTCCGGACACAGTTCGCATGCGCCGTCGCTTGCCCCATGCCGCAACTTGCAGCGATGCCCCTGCGTGCATCGCACCAGCGTGTCCGGCGCGGATTCGTAGCCCACGCCGCCATCGAGCGCGAGCACGATCCGCGCGTCCGGCAATTCGCGCGCGAGTCCCGTGAAGAACGCGTGAAACGCCACGTGGCGCGGCGCGCCATTGACGTATCCGGCCAGAAACGCGAGCAGCGCGTCACGCATGCGCGTCGGCAACGACGCGCCGCCGGCGGGCCGCATGCATCGGTCGGTCAGGCTGTCGTCAGGAGTCACGGTCGTTCGGCACGGACAAACCAGGATCGAATCACGACGCAAGTTCCATGCCTTTCGGCGCCGTTCCGGCGCGCTACCTCTTAGGGCGTACCTCCTCTTCAGGATTGAACGGCAATTACTGGCAAGAAACTATGTTGAACAACAGGAACGCAAACGTGACGCCACGACCGTCGCCGAGCGTACGCCCATTCATGATGCAAACGCCCCATTTTGGGAGCCGATCGATGCACTCAATTGAACCGTTCGCAGCCCGCAGCCGGCAACCGCAACCGGCGCACACGCCATTCGTGCCGCCGAGTTTGCCGCACTATGCGCCGCTGCAGCCCTGCGCCGAGGCCCGCTCGCATCTCGTGGTCGCGCAAGGCGACGCGCTCCACGCGCTGCCGGCGTTCATCAACGCGCTCGCCGGGCTGCCGGGCAGCGCGCTGCTCGTCACGCTCGGCAAGCTGCAGGCAATCGGCCTGCCGGCCGTGTTTCACGCGTCGCTCGACACGCTCGAAGACGAGGTGCGGCACCGGCTGGATGAAAGCACGGTCGGCGTGCGTCTTTATGTGTGCGGCGACGAGACGTTCGTCTGGCACATTCGGCGTATCGCGCAGGCGGCCGGCCTGCTGCCGGAGGAGGTGGCCGCGGCCGTGTCCGGCACGCGGCGCACCGTGTACTGCGTGCATTGCGGGGCCGCGCATGCGCACGACGGGCATGACGAGCCCGATGAGGTCACCTGCCCGTCATGCGACGTCCGCCTGAGTGTCCGCCAGCATTTCTCCGCGCGGCTCGGCGCCTATCTCGGCGTCTGCGCGGACGCCGACCGGCCCTGCGCGGGAGACCGCGCATGAACCTGCTCGACGTTCGCGTGGCCGAAGCCCGCATGCTCACACCCGTCGTGCGCGAACTGGTGCTGACGGCGCTCGACGGCCCCCTTCCGGCGTTCTCGTCGGGCAGCCATGTGCAAGTCGTGCTGAACGACGGCGGCCGCACCTATCGCAATGCCTATTCGCTGGCGGGCGATCCGGCCGAACGAAACCTCTACCGGATCGCCGTGCGCCGTCACGCGTCGTCACGCGGCGGCTCCGCGTTCGTGCACGACCGTCTGGAACCCGGCGCGCGCCTGCGCATCACCGCACCGGCGAACCTGTTCGCGTTGAACACCACCGCGCGCCATCACGTTCTCGTCGCGGGCGGCATCGGCATCACGCCGTTCATCGCGCATCTCGCGGAACTCGAGCGCCGGCAAGCGAGCCACGAGTTGCACCATGCGTACCGCGCGGGCCTGACGGATGCCTATCGCGCATCGCTCGATGCGCGGCTCGGCGCGCGCTTTCACGGCTATGACGGCGTGCACGCACGCTTCGACGCGATCGCGATGCTACAAAGGCAGCCGCTCGGCACGCACGTCTACGTGTGCGGCCCCGCAAGCCTGCTGGACGCGGTGCGCGCCGCGGCCGCCGCGCTCGGCTGGCCGGCCGGCCGCGTGCACTGGGAAGCCTTCGTGGCGCCGGCGCCGGGCCAGCCGTTCGCGGTCGACCTGCGCCGCAGCGGCCGTCGCATCGCGGTCGGCGCCGAGCAGAGCCTGCTCGAGGCGCTCGAATCGGCGGGCATCGACGTGCCGAACCTGTGCCGCGGCGGCGCATGCGGCCAGTGCGCGACGCGCTATCTCGACGGCACGGTCGAGCATCGCGATGCGTTCCTGGACGCCGACGCGCGCGCCACCCATCTGATGCCCTGCGTATCGCGCGCGTGCGGCGCCGCATTGACCCTCGACCTGTGAGATCCGAGCCATGAGCGTATTCATCAAGCCCGCGCAAACCTATCGCGACGACTTCTCGTTCCGCAACAGCCCGGCGGCGATCGCGCGCTTTCCGTTTCCGTTCCCCGAGGACCGGTACATGTATTCGGTCAACCTCGAGCCCGCGACGCCGCGCGATCCCGGCTCGGTCTACGCGCACCACTTCGACATCGACGAGCACTACCGTTCCGAGATCGCCGAACGCGCACGCGTGCTCGACGCCGATCCGCGCCGCGCGATCGTGATGCCGCACATGGAGACCGCGTGCTGGGACACGCTGGAGATGATCATGACGCATCTCGCGCACGACTATCCGGCGTGGTTCGCGCTCGAGCGCGACGGTGATCGCTGGCACTGGCGGAACCACGCGCTCGACCTCGACCAGGCCTTCGTGTTCGGCGACGCGCGCACGCTGCCGTACGGCCCGCTCGAATACGTCATGCGGCAGACGCAAGGCGACATCGCGCTGCTCGACCAGCGCGACGGCGACCTGTACATGGACGCCGGCGTCGTCACCGGCCCGGCCGACTGGTCGCTCGCGTTCGATGCGGGCATGAGTTTCAAACAATGGCACGCGCCGGTGCCGCTCGCGCACCAGGCGGGCGTATTCGACCGCGCGCTGAAATACCTGCTCGGCGTGCAGGCAGGCCACCCCGTGCGCCGCCTGAACTGGACGCTGACCATTCATCCGCGCCTCGACACGTCGCCCGAGACCTATCACCAATGGGGCGCGGACCGCGGGCGCGTGACGCCCGACAACGTCGGCGAAGCCGTGCACCTGCGCGTCGAGCTGCAATTGATGGCGCGGCTTGCGCGCAGCAATGCGCTGATGTTCGGCATCCGCACCTACCTGTGCAGCATGGCCGACCTCGTCGGCAACCCGGTGTGGGCGCGCCGGCTGCACCGCGTGCTGCGCGACCTGCCCGACCCGATCGCCGAATACAAGGGCATGACCCGCTACCGGCACACGCTCGTCGAATGGCTCAGCCGGTTCGACGTCGACGCCTGACCCGGCGTTTTCCGTAATCGACCTTCACTTTCGTTTGGAGCATTCAAGATGGCGAACTCCTGGCGCATCTCCGCCCTCGCGGACCGGCATCGCGCACTCGGCTCGAATCTCGAGGACTGGAACGGCATGGGCACCGCATGGACCTATGCGACCGATCTCGCCGACCACCACGAGGCCATTCGCACCCGCGCCGGCCTGATGGACGTATCGGGGCTGAAGAAGGTGCACTATGTCGGCCCGCACGCCGAAAGCCTGCTGAACTGGGCGACGACGCGCGACATCGGCAAGCTGTATCCCGGCAAGTCGGTGTACGCGACGCTGCTCGACGAGAGCGGCAAGTTCATCGACGACTGCATCGTCTACCGCACCGGCCCCAATGCGTTCATGGTCGTCCATGGCGCGGGCGCGGGGTACGAGCGCCTCGTGCGCTCCGCGTATGGCCGGCAGGTCGCCGTGCTGTTCGACGACGACCTGCACGACCTGTCGCTGCAAGGGCCGGTCGCGGTCGACTTCCTTGCCGAATACGTGCCGGACATCCGCAACCTGCCGTACTTCCACCATGTGCAGACGCGCCTGTTCGGCCGGCCGGCGATGATCTCGCGCACCGGCTACACCGGCGAGCGCGGCTACGAGATCTTCTGCAAGGCCGCCGACGCGCCGTTCATCTGGGACACGATCCTCGACAAGGGCCGGGCGATGGGCATCGTCCCCTGCGCATTCACCGCGCTCGACTGGCTGCGCGTCGAGAGCTACCTGCTGTTCTATCCGTACGACAACTCCGAGATGTACCCGTTTGCCGACGAGCGCGCCGGCGACACGCTGTGGGAACTCGGCCTCGATTTCACGGTGTCGCCCGGCAAGACCGAATTCTGCGGCGCGGCCGAGCACTTCCGGCTCGCCGGCAAGGAGCGGTTCCGGATCTTCGGCGTCGAGCTCGAGGCCGCGAAGGCCGCGCAGGCCGGCGACACGCTCTGGCACGACGGCAAGGCGGCCGGCGTGATCACGTGCGCGATGTATTCGCGGCTGACGGGGCGCTCGCTCGCGCTCGCCCGCCTCGACGTCCGGCATGCCCGTGCGGGCGTGCCGCTCGTGGTGAAGGGCAGCGTCGAGACGCGCGCGACCACCGCGCTGTTGCCGTTCGACGATCCCGACAAGAAAAAGCGCACCGCCGTCGGCTGACGCGTTGACGACCATGCATGACCGGCGACGGCCGGCCTTTCCCGCATTCCGATCCGTTTCGAGGACACACGACGTGAATCCGAACTACATCCTGACGATCAGCTGCCCGGCCACGTCCGGCATCGTGGCTGCCGTCACCGCCCATCTCGCCGCGTCGAACTGCTACATCGGCGAGCTGGCGCAATACGACGACGAGGTCAGCGGCACGTTCTTCATGCGCGCCGTGTTCCGCTTCAACACCGGTGCGAACGGCAACGTCGAGCAGCTGCAGCGCGATTTCGCGGGCGTCGCCCGGGATTTCTCGATGCAGTGGCAACTGAAAAGCGCCGGCGAGCCGATGAAGGTGCTGCTGATGGTCAGCAAGTTCGACCACTGCCTGTCCGACCTGCTGTACCGCTTCCGCAAGGGCGAGCTGCGCATGCAGATCACCGCGGTCGTGTCGAACCATCTGGATCTGCGGCCGATGGCCGAGCGCGAGGGCATCCGCTTCATCTACCTGCCGATCACGCCGGACACCCGAACGCGGCAGGAGGCGGAGCTGATGCGCATCGTCGACGAAACCGGCACCGAACTCGTCGTGCTGGCCCGCTACATGCAGATCCTGTCGAACGACCTGTGCGAGCGGCTCGCCGGCCGCGCGATCAATATCCACCACTCGTTCCTGCCGGGGTTCAAGGGCGCGAAGCCGTACCACCAGGCGTTCGAGCGCGGCGTGAAGCTGATCGGCGCGACCGCCCACTACGTGACGTCCGACCTCGACGAAGGGCCGATCATCGAGCAGGAGGTGCAGCGCGTCGACCACGTGCTGCAGCCGTCCGATCTCGTCGCGATCGGACGCGACACCGAGACGGTCGCACTGTCGCGTGCGGTCAAGTATCACACCGAGCACCGCGTGTTCCTGAACCAGAACCGCACGGTGATCTTCCGATGAGCGGCGCGACGATCATCGACGGCAAGGCGATCGCCGACGCGCTGCTGGAATCCGTCCGGCACGACGTCGCGCGGCTGCGCGGCGACGGCGTGCTGCCCGGCCTCGCGGTCGTACTCGTCGGCGACGACCCGGCGAGCCACGTCTATGTGCGCAACAAGATGCTGCGCGCGCAGCAGGTCGGCATCCGTTCGATCGAGCATCGGCTGCCCGCCGACACCGCCGCGTCCGACTTGCTCGCGCTCGTCGCCGAACTCAACGCCGACCCCGACGTCCACGGGATTCTCGTGCAGATGCCGCTGCCCGCGCCACTCGACGCCGCGGCCGTGATCGACGCGATCGATCCGCGCAAGGACGTCGACGGCTTCCATCGCGACAACGTCGGCGGGCTCGCGCTCGGCCAGGACGCGCTCGTGCCGTGCACGCCGTCGGGCTGCATGCATCTGCTGCGGGAGATCGTCGGCGACTTGCGCGGCAAGCATGCAGTCGTCGTCGGGCGCTCGAACATCGTCGGCAAGCCGATGGCCGCGCTGCTGCTCCAGTCCGACTGCTCGGTGACGACCGTCCACTCGCGCAGCGCGAACGCCGCCGAACTGTGCCGCCAGGCGGACATCGTCGTCGCGGCAGCCGGCAAGCCGGGGCTCGTCGATGCGGACTGGATCAAGCCGGGCGCGGTCGTCGTGGATGTCGGCATCAACCGCATCGAATCCGGCGGCGCGACGCGGCTCGTCGGCGATGTCGACCACGACAGCGTGGCGCGCGTCGCCGCCGCGTTGACGCCGGTTCCGGGCGGCGTCGGTCCGCTGACGATCGCCTTCCTGATGAAGAACACCGCGCTCGCGGCGCGGCGGCAGCGCGCGACGTGACCCGCGTCCGCGCACGAACGGCACGCGCCGTTCGCCGAACCACGGCTAACCACTTCCAACGAGGTAGAACGCGATGACACAACGTGTTGCAATCATCGGTGCGGGCCCATCCGGCATGGCCCAGCTTCGCGCCTTCCAGTCGGCCCAGGCGAAGGGCGCGGACATCCCCCAGCTCGTCTGCTTCGAGAAGCAGCGCGACTGGGGCGGCATGTGGAACTACACGTGGCGCACCGGCACCGACGAACATGGCGAGCCGGTCCACGGCAGCATGTACCGCTATCTGTGGTCGAACGGCCCGAAGGAATGCCTGGAGTTCGCCGACTACACGTTCGAGGAACACTTCGGCAAGCCGATCGCGTCGTATCCGCCGCGCGAAGTGCTGTGGGACTACATCAAGGGACGCGTCGAGAAGGCCGGCGTGCGCAAGGACATCCGCTTCAGCACCGTCGTGCGCCAGGTTGCGTTCGACGACGCGAGCGGCCGCTTCACGGTGACCGCGCACGATCTCGACAAGGACGTCGTGTACGCGGAAGACTTCGACTACGTCGTGAATGCGTGCGGCCATTTCTCGACCCCGAACATGCCGAGCTTTCCCGGCTTCGACAGCTTCGGCGGACGCATCCTGCATGCGCACGACTTTCGCGACGCGCTCGAATTCAAGGACAAGGACATCCTGCTCGTCGGCAGCAGCTATTCGGCCGAGGACATCGGGTCGCAATGCTACAAGTATGGCGCGCGCAGCATCACGAGCTGCTATCGCACGGCGCCGATGGGTTATCACTGGCCGGCGAACTGGGAGGAAAAGCCGTTGCTCGAGCGCGTGCGCGGCAACGTCGCGTTTTTCGCCGACGGCAGCAGCAAGAAGATCGACGCGATCATCCTCTGCACCGGATACCAGCACCATTTCCCGTTTCTGCCCGACAGCCTGCGCCTGAAGACGAACAACCGGCTTTGGCCGCTCGACCTGTACAAAGGCATCTTCTGGGAACGCAACCCGAAACTGATCTATCTCGGCATGCAGGACCTCTGGTACTCGTTCAACATGTTCGACGCGCAAGCCTGGTACGCACGCGACGTCATCCTCGGCCGCATCGCGCTGCCCGGTTTCGACGCGATGCACGCCGACAGTCTCGCGTGGCGCGCGCGCGAGGAAACGCTGGTCACCAACCAGCAGATGTTCGAGTATCAGGGCAGCTATATCCAGGACCTGATCGATGCGACCGACTATCCGAGCTTCGACATCGCCGGCGTCAATCGCACGTTCCTCGCGTGGAAACACGACAAGCACGAGAACATCATGGGCTATCGCGACAAATCGTATCGCTCGCTGATGACCGGCACCCAGTCGCCGCCGCATCACACGCCGTGGCTCGACGCGCTCGACGATTCGATGGACGCGTACCTCGGCGAGCGTGCGCCCGAGCCGCGCGTTCGCGCCGGCTGACTGCCGCGGCACTGCGCTGTCGCGTCACCCGACCGGGCCCCGGGTGCCGCGACGCCCGACGTGCCGTTCGCGGCCGCGCGCATCGCGGGCCGCGCCCGTCCACTCATTCAAGGAACGTCCATGCTCATTCGACCACCGACCGTGTCGCGGCCGCATGAACCTGCGTTGTCCGCGCATGCGGCCGGCCGCGAACGCCATCGTGTCGCCGGTGCGGGGCTCGCCGCCGTCAAGCTCGATGCCGGCGATACGCTGCAGGTGATCGACGTCGAAGGCCGGCAGCGCGCGGAGCTGCTCGCATTGCGCGTGCGCGACGGCGGCAGTGCGCTGGCCGCGCTCGCCCTGACGCCCGACGACAGCGCACGCTTCATCGCCGAATGCCTGAACGGCGCTTCCGCAGCACAAGCGGATCTCGCCATCCTGCTCGAACGGCACGGGCTGACGGGCAAGCCGTTGCCCGACGGCGCCGTCCTCTGGTCCGGCGACACCCGCGCCGGCACCATGCGCACGTTCGTCGCGACGGAGCCGATCGTCGCGATCGTCGCGGCGCCCGGCGGCCCCGTGCCCGTGGACCGGGCCGGCCAGCCGGCGACGGAGCTTCAGCTGTCCGTCGTGCGCGCGGGCGCGTCCGCTGCCACGCAGACGAGCGTGCCGCTCGCCGATCCGCTCGCGGATTTCGTCATCCGTCCGGGAACGGCCGTCGCGTACACGGTCGCGGCCGGCGAGTACCTGCAGATCGTCGACGTCGACGGCAGGCAATGCTCCGATTTCGTCGCATTCGATCTCGACGCGCTCGGTGGGCACCGGGAAGTCGGTCTCGATCCGACCGTCACCCGCACGCTGAACGGTCATGCGTATCCCATGCCCGGTCTGTACTCGCGGTTCTTCGATCAGCTCATGCAGCCGATGCTCGAAGTCGTGCACGATACCGTCGGCCGGCACGACACGTTCGCGCTCGCGTGCACCGCGCGCTATTACGACACGCAGGGTTACCCGGGCCATGCGAACTGCAGCGACAACATCAGTGCGGTGCTCGCCGAATACGGCATCGCCGCGCGTCCCGGCTGGCCGGCGATCAATTTCTTCTTCAACACCTCGATCGACGCGCACGGCCAGATGACGATCGACGAGCCGTGGTCGCGCCCGGGCGACTACGTGCTGCTGCGCGCGCTGAAGCCGCTGCTGTGCGTCAGCACGTCGTGCCCCGACGACATCGACCCCGCGAACGCGTGGCAACCGACCGACATCCGGATCCGAACCTATTCGAGCGAGGCGCGCTTCACCATGTCCACCGCCATCAGACCCACCCCCGACGCCCCGCCCGTGCTGACGCGCCAGTCGGGCTTCCACGCCCGCACGTCGGCGCTCACGCGCCACTTTGCCGACTACCGCGGCTGGCACCTGCCGGCGCGGTTCGACGGCTACGGCGCGATCGACGAATACTACGGCTGCCGCGAGCGCGCGGCAATCGTCGATCTGTCCGCGTTGCGCAAGTTCGACGTCACCGGCCCCGACGCCGAGGCCCTGTTGCAATACTGCCTGACGCGCGACGTGCGCAGGCTCGCGGTCGGACAGGTCGTCTACTCGGCGATGTGCCATCCGCACGGCGGAATGCTCGACGACGGCACCCTGATGCGGCTCGGCCCCGACACGTTCCGCTGGATCTGCGGCGACGATTTCGCGGGTGTCTGGCTGCGGGAGCAGGCGAACAGGCTCGGCATGAAGGCCTGGGTCAAGTCGTCGTCCGACCAGATCCACAATGTCGCGCTGCAAGGGCCGCGCAGCCGCGAGATCCTGCGCGCGCTGATCCGCACGCCCGCGACCCAGCCGTCGCTCGACAGCCTCGGCTGGTTCCGCTTCCTGATCGGCCGCCTCGGCGGCGACGACGGCTGCCCCGTCATCGTCAGCCGGACCGGCTACACCGGCGAGCTCGGCTATGAGGTCTGGTGCCATCCGCGCGACGCGCAAGCCGTATGGGACGCGATCTGGGCGGCGGGCCAGCCGCACGGACTCGTGCCGCTCGGTCTCGACGCGCTCGACCTGTTGCGGATCGAAGCCGGGCTCGTGTTTGCCGGCTACGAATTCACCGACGAAACCGATCCGTTCGAGGCCGGCATCGGCTTCAGCGTTCCGCTCGCGACGAAGACCGATGACTTCGTCGGGCGCGACGCGCTGCTTCGCCGCAGCGCGCATCCGCAACGCCGGCTCGTCGGGCTGGAACTCGCCGGTAACGAACCGGCCCGTCACGGCGATTGCGTGCACAACGGGCGGGCACAGGTCGGCGTCGTCACGAGCGGCATGCGCTCGCCGATCCTCGGCAGGAGCATCGCGCTCGCGCGAATCGACGTTCACCACACGGAGCCGGGCAACGTGCTCCACGTCGGCAAGCTCGACGGCCAGCAGAAGCGCATCGACGCGCGGGTGACCGCCCCGATCTTTTACGATCCGGAGAAGGCGCGCGTACGCGGCTAGCGGATGCGATTGCCGCTTGCACACACCTGCAGGCAAGCCAAGCGTTCGGGATCAGGTCATCCCGTGGGATGCGATGATTTCCTCGGTGCGGTCCCAGAGGCGCCGGGCGAGATCGGCGTCCCGGGCGAAGGCCGAGGATTCGGCAGGGCGGCAATCCGCGAAATAACGGCCGGTGACGCCGTTCAGCGCAGGATGCGCGGCCAGCAGGCACGTTGTCGCGGCGCCCTGCGGCACCGTTTTGCCGAACAGCATCGCAGCCGAGACGATCCAGTTGAACGGCCCGCGCATATGCCGATGCAGGCCCGTGGCGCCAATCAGTCCCGGATGGAGTGCGTTTGCAGTGATTCCGACATGACCCACTCTGCGTGAAAGCTCGTTCGCGAACAGGATGTTGGCGAGCTTCGCCTGGCCATAGAACGGAAAACCGCGATAGCCGTTGCTACCGTCGAGATTGTCGAAATCAATGCCTTTCCCGCCTGGAGCAAAGCGATGGGAATGACTGCCCACAATGACGATCCGGCCCGGGCGCGAGCGGTTGATTGAAGGCAGCAACCGCGTCACCAGCAGATGATGGGCGACATGGTTGACGAAGAACTGCTTTTCCACGCCGTTCACCGTCTCCAGCTTTGGCAGCGCCATTATCGCGGCATTGGTGACGACGGCATCGAGGGTGATGCCGCACGCGAGAATGCGGTCGGCGGCCCGGGCAACGGAAGCGAGATCGGTCAGTTCGGCTCCAACGGCCATGCCATCTGCGGCGTCGGCGATCGCCAGGGCGGCGCGCGCCTTGTCTTCATCCCTCGCGACGGCAATGATGCGGGCGCCGCGCATTGCCAAAACCCGCGTCGTTTCAAGACCGATACCAGAATTACAGCCCGTGATCAGGATCGTCCGGCCGGAGAGATCCAGGCCCTCGGTGACCTGCTCCGCGGTGCTGCGTCGCGAAAAGCGCAATGCGGTTATCGGGTCCATCACCCTTCTCTCCCATCGTCAGGTTCATTACGACACCTGGCCGCGCCGACGCTGAAGCCATCGGGACCACCGGCAATGACGACTCGCTTGCCGACCAAATTCCCCATGGCGCGGCTTTCATAAATTCCCGTTACTTCATTATGTGATTTGCATTGCATTTAATCATTATCGAAATGCGCCAAATAACTCGCATTAGACGCCAATAGGGATACCCACGAAAATCCGGGCTACCAGCGACTTATTTTTTGAAAAAAAGAAAATGGCGCGATCGAAACGTTATACTTTGTTAAATCCCATTTTCACCAATCTTACCTAGCTAACGCCCACGGTGTTATGGATAAAGTTTTCCATGAAGACATCTGAAATCATTCGCGACGTCGCAGCCGAGATAGAAGCAATTTTTCGCGAAAACGATCTCGCTGCTCCAAACCCTTCGGCCCTGGAACAACTCGAGCTTCTGCATGGTCGCATTCGCGCTCGCTGCGGCTACTGCGCCGACAGGGTAGGTCACATCAGGATGCTCGCCCAGGACTTCTACAGCGTTCGCAGACATCAATTTCATCCCCAGGGTGCCGACGGCGTACTGTGTGATATCCGTACGAATCTCGAGGCGATTCGTTCATGGTCGAAGGTATGGGAGGAGCACGGCAAGTAACTTCCGCACTGGAGCGCCGGCAATCGAAGCGTTCGTCGGGCAGAGAGATGAACGACGAATTGCCGCCGAATTCAGTCATCCGTCGATGCTCTGCCTTAATCGATCCCGCCGCCCCGTTTGACAACCGATGCAGTTCAACCGCCCCGGATAGGGACGGCGAACCGGCGCACAATGCGCGCTTGCGGCTACGCGATCGTCACGAATGGTAAGCCGTCTCCCCGTGCGAACTGACGTCGAGACCCTCACGTTCGCGCTCACCGTCGACACGCAGACCGATCGTCATGTCGACCAGCTTGAATGCGGCAACCGACACGACCGCGGACCACACGAGCGAGGTCCCGACGCCCCAGCACTGCGCAATCAGTTGCTCGCCGATGTGGTAGTCGGCGACCTTGTTCCCCACGTAGTCGTAGATCCCGGTTCCGCCCAGCGACGGCGACGCGAATACCCCGGTGAGCAGCGCACCCGCGATGCCGCCGATGCAGTGGACGCCGAATACGTCGAGCGAATCGTCGACACCGAGAAGGCGCTTGAGCCCGTTGACGCCCCAATAGCAGACGATGCCCGCGATCAACCCCATCGCGATCGCGCCCATCGGCCCGACGAACCCACATGCCGGGGTGATCACGACCAGCCCCGCGATCGCGCCGGACACCGCGCCGAGCATGGACGGTTTCTTCTTCAGCGACCATTCGACGAAGGTCCACGACACCGTCGCCGCACAGGTCGCCAAAAGCGTCGTGACGAATGCGAGCGTCGCCGCGCCGCTTGCCTCGAGCGCGGAGCCCACATTGAATCCGAACCAGCCGACCCACAGCAGCGACCCGCCGATCATCGTCATCGTCAGATTGTGCGGCGCCATCGTCTCCCTGCCGAACCCCGCCCGCTTGCCGATCATGATCGCGCCGACCAGCGCCGCGATGCCTGCATTGATATGCACCACGGTGCCGCCTGCGAAATCGATCGCGCCCTTCTGGAACAAGAAGCCGGCCGTCGCGCCGGCCTTGTCGGCCGCCGCGGCGCTCGTGTAAGCGTCCGGGCCCGCCCAGTACCAGACCATGTGCGCAATCGGCAGGTACGAGAAGGTGAACCACAGCACCATGAACGCCAGCACCGCGGAGAATTTCGCGCGTTCGGCGATGCCCCCCACGATCAGCGCGGGCGTGATCGCGGCGAACGTCAGCTGGAACGACACGTAGATGAACTCCGGAATGACGACGCCCTTGCTGAAGGTCGCGGCGGTCGAATCCGGCGTGATGCCGACCAGGAACGCCTTCGAGAGCCCGCCGAAGAACGCGTTGCCTTCGGTGAACGCGATGCTGTAACCGTATACCGCCCACAGAACGCCGAGCAGGCAGAACACCACGAGCGTCTGCATCAGGATCGACAGCATGTTCTTCGCCCGCACCATTCCGCCGTAGAAAAGGCCGAGCCCGGGTGCCGCCATCATCACGACGAGCAGCGTCGCGACGATCATCCACGCGGTGTCGCCCTTGTTCGGCACCGGCACCGCCGCCACCTTGTCGTCCGCGAACACGGGTAGCGCCAGCAATGCGAGCCACGCGCACAGAATCCAGCCAATCGTCTTTTTCATGTCGTTTCCTCGAAGCAAGGCATGCACCGCCCCGCGATGCACGCGATAACCGATGACGAACCAGCAAAATCGGGAATGACCGCGACACCGCACGGAGGCACCGAGCGGGTCGCGGCGTCTGAAGCGACCGACGACATGACGCCGCCCGCTACTGCGCGGCGCCACGTCGCGTGCACCGTCACACCGCGGTCATGACCGCTCGCCCGGAATCCACGACGTGCCGGCCAGCGGCACGCGCGCCATCGCGGCCGCCTCGACCGTCAGCGCGACGAGATCTTCCGGCTCCAGGTGATGAACGTTCTGCTTGCCGCAGGCGCGCGCGATGGTGGTCAGCTCCATGTTCAGCGTCTTCAGGTAATTGCGCACACGACGCGCGCCCTCTTCCGGCTCGAGACGCTTTTCGAGCACCGCGTCCTGCGTCGTCACGCCCACCGGACACTTGCCGGTATGACAGTGGTGGCAGAAACCCGGCGACGTATGCAGCGCCGCGTAATCTGCCGCAGCCGAATGCAGCATGCCGTCCTGGAAGTACGATTCGCTGTTGCAGCCGAGCGCCATCAGCACCCCCTGGCCGATCGCGACGGCATCCGCGCCGAGCGCGAGCGCCTTGGCGACGTCCGCACCGGTGCGAATGCCGCCCGACACGATCAGTTGAACCTGCCCCTTCATGTTCAGGTCCTCGAGCGCGGCGACGGCCTGACGGACCGCCGCCAGCGTCGGAATGCCCACGTTCTCGATGAAGCAGGTCTGGGTTGCCGCCGTGCCGCCCTGCATCCCGTCGACCACGACGACATCCGCGCCCGCATGCACCGCGAGCTTCACGTCGTTGAACGTGCGCGTCGCCCCGACCTTCACGTAGATCGGCTTTTCCCAGTCGGTGATCTCGCGCAGTTCCTGGATCTTGATCGCGAGATCGTCCGGGCCGGTCCAGTCCGGATGGCGGCTCGCCGAGCGCTGGTCGACGCCCGCCGGGAGCGTGCGCATCGACGCCACGCGCGGATTGACCTTCTGGCCGAGCAGCATGCCGCCGCCGCCCGGCTTCGCACCCTGCCCGATCACGACCTCGATCGCATCGGCGCGGCGCACGTCGTCGGGATTGAAGCCGTAGCGCGACGGCAGGCACTGGTAGACGAGCGTCTTCGACGAACGGCGCTCCTCCTGCGTCATCCCGCCGTCGCCGGTCGTCGTCGACGTGCCGGCCGCCGTCGCCGCGCGGCCGAGCGCTTCCTTGACGTTCGCCGACAGCGCGCCGAAGCTCATCCCGGCCACCGTGATCGGGATGTCGAGCACGATGGGCTTCTTCGCGAAGCGCGTGCCGAGCACGGTCTGCGTCGTGCACTTCTCGCGATATCCTTCGAGCGGGTAACGCGAAAGCGAAGCACCGAGGAACAGCAGATCGTCGAAGTGCGGTACGTGACGCTTCGCCCCGAGGCCGCGAATCTCGTACAGGCCGCGTTGGGCGGCCGTGTGGATGTAGTCGATCGTCTTGCGGTCGTAGCCGTACGACTCTTCCTGCTGCAAGCGGGCGAAATGAATGGGTTTGACTTCCATGGCGTTGCCTCGATGGAGCGTGGATTCAATATTCCTGGTTCGCGTCGGCGTTCCAGTGGTAGAGCGTGCGGGCCGAAGCGATGCGCCTGAACGCGCGCGGATCGTGGTCGAGCCCGGCCGCATCGAGCAGCGCCGCGACGGCACTGAAGTCCGCGTCGGCCATCGGCTCGAACTGCGCGTCCGCGCCGAGCGACTTCACTTCACCCTTCACGTAGAGCACTGCTTCGTAGAGCGAATCACCGAGTGCGTCGCCCGCGTCACCGCAGATCACCATCCGGCCCGCCTGGGCCATGAATGCGGAGAAGCTGCCGACCGACCCGCCGACGACGATGTCGCCGCCTTTCAGCGAGATGCCGCAACGCAACCCGGCATCGCCATCGATCACGAGCAGCCCGCCGTGCGCGGAGGCACCCGCGCCGTTCGACGCGAAACCCTTCACGTGCACCTTGCCGCTCATCATGTTTTCCGCGACGCCGGTCCCGGCGCTGCCCTCGATGACGATCGTCGCGCGCTGGTTCATGCCGCCGGCGTAATAGCCGGCGTGGCCATCGATCGTCACGGTCACGTCGGCGTCCACGCCGACCGCGATGTTGTGCGCACCGTTCGGCGAGGCCACGACGATCGCCTGCCCGTCGAGCACGTCCGCGCTGCCGTGCAGGTACTGGTTGACGTCCCTGACGGTTGCGTGCTCAAGGTCGAATGTCATGCGTTCCATACGTACATCTCCTCGGGTGCGGGTTCGAATACCTTGGCGTTCCTGATGTCCGGCAGATGCGCGAGCGAGCGAAATTCCGACGCGATCGCGACATAGTCGTCGTTCTCGGCGACGACGGCCGGCTTGCATGCGAACGGGTCGCGAATCAGCGCCAGCTCGGTGGGCGTCCCCATCAGGAACGTGTAGAAGCCATCGAGCTCCTCGAAGCCCTTCTGCAGTGCGACCGGCAGCGTGTCGCCCTCGCGCAGTCGCCATTCGAGGAAGCGGCACGCCGCCTCCGTGTCGTTGTCGGTATCGAAATGAATGCCCTTCGGCTCCAGCTTCCGGCGCACGCCGTAAGGGTTCGACAGCGAGCCGTTGTGGACCAGGCAGAAGTCCTCGCCGGCCGTAAACGGATGTGCGCGATCCGGCGTCACCGCGGACTCGGTCGCCATCCGCGTATGGCCGACCAGGTGAGAGCCCTTGAGGCCGCCGAACGCGTAACGCGCGGCGATCTCCGCGGGCAGGCCGATGTCCTTGTACAGGTCGATCGAGCGCCCGGCCGACAGCAGGTACACGCGCGGGTAATGCTCGTTCAGCCAGTGCCTGACCGTGTCGGCCTGCGCGTGGACGGTCAGCACCGCGTGGTTTCCCTTCGCATCGACACGCGCCGCGGCGTCGACGGACGCCTTCAGCCGATCGAGCAGCACGTCCCACGGAAAATGCTCGCCTTCATCCGTAAAGCCCGAGTACAGGCTCAGCTTGCGCTGGTTCGGCTCGACCGCGTCGCCGAACACCGCGAGACCGGCCGAATCCGGGCCACGTTCGGTCATGCCGATCAGCATCGGCACCATCAGCTCGCCGAGCCGGTCGCGCAACGCCGGCGTCTTGACCAGCAATCCTACGATTCCACACATGTTGCCTGCTCCTCAGAAAAATTCGACGTACTGCTTGATTTCCCAGTCCGATACGTGGCGCATGTATTCCAGCCACTCCATTCGCTTGAGCTTGATGAACTCGTCGACCACCGGCCCGAGCGCATCGCAGATCGTCCGGTCGGCCTCGAGCGCGTCGAGCGCCTCGCCAAGGTTTTGCGGCAGCACGCCGATGCCGTGGTCGCGAAGTTTCTGCGCAGGCCACTCGTACAGGTTCTCGTTCGCCGGCGCACCCGGCGACAGGTCGCGGTCGATGCCGTCGAGCCCGGCGGCGATCACGGCCGCCGTCGCGAGATACGGGTTGCATGCGCCGTCCGGCAGACGCAGTTCGATCCGGCCGCCTGGCATCCGCACCATGGTCGAGCGATTGTTGTCGCCGTAGCTGATGTAGGCCGGCGCCCAGGTCGCGCCGGTCAGCGAGCGCCCGACGACGAGGCGCTTGTACGAGTTCACCGTCGGGTTGCAGAGCGCCGCCAGCGCGGACGCATGCGCGAGCAGGCCCGCCGTGAACCGGTAGCCGAGTGCCGACAGGCCCATGCCGAGCGTATCGTCGGCGTCGGCGAACAGGTTGCGCTTGCCGTCGCCGATCGACATGTGCATGTGCATGCCGTTGCCCGGGCGGTTCGCGAAGGGTTTCGGCATGAACGAACAGATCATCCCGAGCTCGTTCGCGATTTCCGACGCGGCCATCTTGAAGAACACGTAGTGATCG
This sequence comes from Burkholderia sp. Bp8991, assembly GCF_003853795.1. Classification (NCBI taxonomy): domain Bacteria; kingdom Pseudomonadati; phylum Pseudomonadota; class Betaproteobacteria; order Burkholderiales; family Burkholderiaceae; genus Burkholderia; species Burkholderia sp. Bp8991. The sequence goes on from NZ_QTQJ01000015.1 coordinate 165,789, forward strand.
CACGACGTCAGGCAGTCGGTATACGTGTAGTTGATCTCGAACTGCCCGTTCGCGTCCTCGTGGTCGATCTGGTAGACGTCGATGCCGACCGCGCGCAGCGATTCGGTGAGCTTTTCCAGGAACACGCGCGTGCGGGACAGCCCCTTGTAGTCGTAGCAGGGCTTCGCCAGCGTATCGCTCGGATCGCAAGGCTCGAGCGTGCCCGACGCGGAGCGCTTCAGCAGCGAAAATTCGGGCTCGAGGCCGGTAAAGAGCGTCCATCCGCGCTCGGTCAGGCGGGCAACCTGCTTCTTCAGCGTCACGCGTGAATCGAACGCCCACGGTGCGCCGTCGACGTGACCGTCGCACGCGATGCGCGCGAGCCCGGACTGCCACGGCACCGGCGTCAGCGTCGCGAGATCGCCGACCGCCATGTAGTCCGGCCCGTTCGGCTCGATGCCGACACCCCAGATCGCAAAGCCCGCGAAACCCGCGCCCGCGGTCAGCACGCTGCCCAGATGCGCGACCGGCACCGATTTCGCCTTGGCCACGCCGTGAATGTCGACGAATTGCGCGAGCACATACTTCACACCGTGTTGCGCAAGGTATGTCTGCGCTTCGTCCACCGAATCGAAGCGCGGTACGCTTCCGAGTGCGTTGACTGGCAACGGGCTCGCATCGTTCAGGTTCATCGTCTCTCCTTGCAACTGCTGCGTTCACTGGTTTGTGGAATCCGCCCGGCTGGCGAGCGGCCCAATTGCGCGACATGAGGCAAGCACCGCGTCCGGTACGCTGCGATCACGCCTTCTGCATGCGAAGGGATTTATTGTTGTGAAACAATAATTCCCCATATGAAACTTGCGGTGCGCACGCCGGCGGTCCCGACCGTGCCGGCGCGCGTACCACAATCTGCTACCCTTGCCCCTTTTTCCGAGGTCGACGATGCATACCGCTGACGACAGCAAGACCCCGCTCGAACGCTATCTCGGGTCGACCATCCGCGAGCTTCGCCAGAGCCACGGCCTGACCATCGCCCAGGTCGCCGAACAGGCCGGCATCAGCCGCGGCATGCTGTCGAAGATCGAAAACGCTCAGACCTCGACCGGTCTCGACGTACTCCACCGCATTGCCCAGGCGCTCGGCGTCTCCATGGCCGTGCTGTTCCGCAACTTCGACGTCCCGCAGGGCGGCGCCCAGCTCGTGAAGAAGGGCGCTGGCATGGAAGTCGTCCGGAAAGGCACGAAAAGCGGCCACACCTACCATCTGCTCGCCTACGACCAGGGTCCGCGTAAAACCTTCGAGCCGTTCCTGATCACGATGGAGGACCAGGCGGAACGCTTTCCCGTCTTCGAGCATCCCGGCACCGAGTTCATCCACATGCTCAAGGGCGTGATCGAATACCGGCACGGTCAGCAGACCTACATCCTGCATCCGGGCGACACCCTGACGTTCCGCGCCGACGTACCGCACGGCCCGGAACGCCTGATCAAGACCCCGATCCAGTTCCTGTCGATCTTCGTCTACGGCCCCCCTGCCGACGAATGACCCTCCCGTCGCGAGAGATAATGCAAGCCTCGTGCCAGGTTTATCTACAGGAATCAAAGATTCCCGTGAATAAACACTTCGGGCGAGATGGCACCCGTGCGTCAGCGGGTGAGAACCCGCTCCCTGCGTGCTGCGGGTGCAGCGCCACGCCAACTTCGGTGCAACGTCGCACTGATACGGGAACCCTGATTACGAAGATGTATCAGCGTTCCTTATGCTGTGAGCCGCGGCAGTGCCGCCAGCGCATCCAGCGCCGCCCGGATCATCCGGCGCACGGTCGGCTGCACGCGGGCCGCGCGTTCGGTGTCGTAGGCGAACGGGAAAGCTTCGTCCATGTAGGTCGACTGGCACATCTCCAGCTGGATCGCATGCACGCCGTGTGACGGCCGGCCGGACGAGCGGGTGATGAAGCCGCCCTTGAAGCGACCGTTGGCGACCCACGTGAACGGGCTTGCGGCAGCCTCGCGCTCGACCGCGGCCTGCACGGACGGCGCGACGGTCCTGCCGTCCTGCGTGCCGATGTTCAGGTCGGGCAGCTTGCCGTCGAACAGCCGCGGCAGCAGGCTCGCGATCGAGTGCGCTTCCCAAAGCAGCACGTGCCCGTGACGCTCGCGCAGCCGCGCCAGCTCGGCCGCCAGCGCCATGTGGTACGGCTGCCAGTATGCGTCGACCCGGCGACCTTTCTCCGCCGCATCCGGTTCGGATCCTTCGCGATAGACGGGCTCGCCCCGAAACGTTTCGGTCGGACACAAGCCCGTCGTCGTCTGGCCCGGGTACAGGCTCTCGTCGTCCGACGGACGATTGAGGTCGATCACGTAACGTGAAACCGTCGCACCGAGCATCGTCGCGCCGAGCGTGGTCGCGAACGCGTACAGTCGGTCGAGGTGCCAGTCGGTATCGGCGAGTGTCAGCGCGCGGTCGGTGTACGCGTCGCGCAACGGCGCGGGTATCGCCGTTCCCAGGTGCGGAATCGAAATCAGCAGCGGCGCATCGCCGCGTTGCAGCGTGTATAGGTCACTCATCGAGCACTCCGTACGAATCAAAGCAATGCATCTTCGGGTAACTGCGGCACGGCGCGCGCGAGCGCCGGCCGGATCGAATGGTCGAGCACGCCGCGCGTCAGCTCGATGATCTCCGTGACGAAGTCCTCCCACTCGCCCTGTCGGTGCAGGAGAAAGAAATCGCGCCGGCCGAGCCGGCCACCCGGCAGCGGCACGACCACGACGTCGCCGAGGTAATGGCGCGCCTGCCACAGGCACAGCGGCGTCGAGATCGCGAAGCCGAGCCGGGCGGCAACCAGGCTCAGCAGCGGATCCGTCGCGTCGAATTCGAAGCGCCTCGGGCTATCAATGCCGAGATGGCGCGCGAACCGCTCGACCTGCTGGCCGATCACGGAACGTGCGGTGTAACGGATCAACGGCAGTTCGGCGGCCAGCGTTCGCCAGTCGGCCTGCTGGCGCCCGGCCAGATGTGCGCGCGCGACGACCGCGACGAATGCTTCGGAGAACAACGGGACCTCGACGATACGCGCGTCGCTGAGCGTGGTCTGCGTACATACGGCGACGTCGATCTCCCGGTCATGCAATTGCTTGCTCAAACCCGGCGTGATCCCGGACCACATCGAAATCTGTCGCGACGTGCCCGACACCGCGCGAATCAGTTCCGGGCCGACCGTCGCCGCGAACGAGTCGACGCAGCCGAGCCGCACGGGCACCCGCCCCGCGTCCGACGCATCGCCGACGCGCGTGCTGACCATCTGCGCATGCTCGAGCAGCGGGCCGGCCAGTTCCAGCAATGCCCGGCCGGCGAGATTGGGGCGCGGCGGGCGGCTGTCCCGATCGAACAGCACCGTCCCCTGTTCGCGCTCGAGGGCGGAAATCGCCTGGCTGATCGCGCTCTGGCTGACCCCGATCCGCCTGGCCGCGGCGGTCATCGAACCGGTCTCGCACACGGCGACGAAGGCCTGCAGGGCACGCAGGTCGATGGGCGATAGGGTGCGTCGCATAGAGGCTCCAGTGGCGGCGGCGTCCATTCCGGCAATACGGAACGCATGGTGCGCCGATTCGGCCTGCCCGGACGCAGGATGAGCACTTCCGGGCACGTTGCATAAGTTTGCCTAATACAAAATTCGGCGGCACCGCGGCTCCCTAGAATCGGCACGTCGTCCATCCAGAGGGAAGCCATGAGCCACTTCGACTTCATCGTGATCGGTGCCGGCGTGATCGGCACGTCGGTCGCGCATCATCTTGCGTCGCTCGGCGCACGCAACGTGCTCGTCATCGAACGGGGCATGATCGGCGCCGGCACCACGTCGCAATCGTCCGGCCTGCTGCGCACGCATTATTCGGTCCGCCAGAACGTCGAGCTGGCGCGCTCGTCGTGGTCGGCCTTCAACAACTTCGCCGAATACGTCGGCGACGACGAGGCGTCGTGCGGGCTCGTCAAGTGCGGCTACATGATCTGTGCGCCGGAGGGGGCGAAGCTCGAGCCGCTGCGCGCGTCGCTCGACGCGCAACGCGCGATGGACATCGAGGTGCAGTTGCTCGATCGGGACGACGCACGTGCCCGCCTGCCGATCGCACGGTTCGACGACGCGGCGCTGATCGGCTTCGAGCCGGAAGCGGGCTTCGCCGACGCCTATCTCGTCGCGACTAGCTTCGCGAAATCGGCACGCCGGCGCGGCGTGAAGATTCTCGAAGGCACGACCGTGACGGGGGTCGTGCGTGACGGCCGCCGCATCGTCGGCGTCGACACGAGCGCCGGCCGCTTCATGTGCGGCACGCTGATCAGTACGCAGAACATCTGGACCCCGGAACTGTCCGGCTGGATCGACGTCCCGCTACCCGTGAAACCGGAACGGCACACCGTGCTGGCGCTCGAGTGCGACGCACGATATTCGTTCCAGATGCCGGCGTTCAAGGACCTGGGCTCGCCCGGCATGCTCTATTACCGCAGCTATGGCGGCAGCCAGATGCTGGTCTCCGAGGGCGTCGTCGGCGAGACGCTGAATGCGCCGGAAACCGAACAGGGCGACATTTCGCTGGATTACGTCGCCGAAGTCGGTGCGCAGGTCGCCGAACGCTTTCCCGCCTACGAGACAGCCGGGCTCGCGTCGTCGTGGACCGGCGTCTACGACGTGACCCCCGACTGGAACCCGGTGCTTGGCAACATCGGCGACATCGACGGACTCGTGGTTGGCTTCGGTTTCTCGGGCCACGGCTTCAAGCTGTCGCCCGGCATCGGCAAACTGCTCGCACAGCATGCGCTCGGACAGCCGACCGACGTGTCGCTCGCCCCTTACTCGCTCGAACGCTTTGCGACCGGCGCCTTGCTCACCGGCAAGTATGGCCTCGGCGCCGTGTCCTGATCTTCATCCTTTCGACGAGACATTCCCATGCCCCTGAAGATACTGGTGCCCGTCAAGCGCGTCGTCGATCCGAACGTGCGCGTGCGGGTCGGTTCAACCGGCTCGATCGAGACGACCGGCCTCAAGATGTCCATCAACCCGTTCGACGAATGCGCACTCGAGATGGCGCTGCGCCTGCGCGAGGCCGGCCATGCCGCCCAGGTGAGCGTGGTCACGTGCGGCGCGGCCGCTTGCCAGGACGTGCTGCGCACCGGCCTGGCCATGGGTGCCGACGACGCGATCCTGATCGACACCGGCGACGTCGCCGCGTCGCTCGACTCGCTGGGCGTCGCACGGTTGCTCCACGCATACCTCGGCACGTCGCCTTACGACCTCGTGCTTTGCGGCAAGCAGGCGATCGACGACGACACCGGCGGCGTCGCGCCCATGCTCGCCGGCCTGCTCGGCTGGCCGCAAGGTCTCGACGCGACCGCTCTCGCGCCCGAAGGCGACGGCTGGCGCGTCACATGCGGCGACGACAGCGGCACCGCAACCTGGCGGCTGACCGGACGCGCCGTCGTGAGCGCCGACCTGCGCCTGGCCGAACCGCGACGCGTGACGCTGCCGAGCATCGTCAAGGCGAAACAGAAGCCGCTCGCAATCGTTCCAGCCGCGCGATTCGCGGTCGACCTCGCACCGTCGTCGCGCGCAGTGCAACTCGACGAGCCCACCGTACAGCGCTCGGGTCACCGCGTTGCCGACATCGACGCACTGATCGCCGCGCTCGCGGCGCACAACGTCTTTGCCCATACAGGAGTCTCCGCATGAGAACGCTCGTCATCGCCGAAACCACGGCCGACCATACGCTGCCGGATACGGTCCGGCGCGTCGTGACTGCCGCAACGGCATGCCGGCATCCTGTCGACGTGCTTGTGCTCGATCCCGCGGCGGCCGCGCAAGCCGCGCTGATCGACGGCGTCGACCGTGTACTCCGGCCCGATCTGCCCGGCACGGCCGGCGCCGTCACGCCGGAAAGCCTCGCCGTGCTGCTTGCCGGACTGGCGCCACGCTACACGCTGATCGCGGCCGCCCATCGCACGCTGGGCCGGAACGCGTTGCCGCGGGCCGCGGCCCTCGCCGGCGCGGCGTTCGTCGCGGACGTGACCGGCATCACGGACGACGGACGCTTCGTGCGCGGCCTGTATGCGGGAAGCATCGTCGCGACCGTCGAAAGCGCGCGCGAGACCAGCTTTGCGACCGTGCGCGCATCGTCGTTCGCGGCGGCAGGCGCGCGAGCGGAACCGGCACCGATCGATTCCGTGGATGCGCCGCCCGCATTCGCCGCGACAACGCTCATCGAACGCAACAGCACTCAGACAGCCGGCGTCGATCTCGCGAATGCGCCGATCGTCGTGTCAGGCGGGCGTGGGCTCGCGTCCAGCGAGAACATGGCGCGGCTCGGCACGCTCGCGTCGCGTGTCGGCGCAGCCCTCGGCGCATCACGTGCCGCGGTCGATGCCGGCTACGCACCGAACGCGATCCAGGTCGGGCAAACCGGCAAGACCGTCGCCCCCGACGCTTATCTCGCGTTCGGGATCTCGGGCGCCGTTCAGCACCTGGCCGGCATGAAGGATTCGAAGTTGATCGTCGCCGTCAACAAGGATCCGGATGCGCCCATCTTCTCGTTTGCGGACGTGGGCTTCGTGGGGGACCTGTTCGACGTGATGGCTGCACTCGAACGTCACGTCGAGGCCGGGGGTGGTGCATGACGCACCCGGATTCCGGGCAGGGCGGCGTCCCGCGCGTGCCTGCACCACGTTCCTCCAGCGGGACTGCACCGTCGGCGTCGCACTACCCGTCCGTCCGGTTTATCGATTGCGCGCAAGTCGAGCCTGAAGCCTGGGCGAACGGCGCGGGCGTCACGCGAACGATCGCCAGCCGCATCGACTCCGACGGCAACGTGGACTGGCGTATCAGTCTCGCAACGCTCGACGGATCGGCCCGCTTCTCGCAGTTTCCGGGCGTCGACCGGATACTCGTGCCGGTCGACAACTCGAGCGTCGAACTGCGCGCGCAGGACGGGCATCTCGTCGCGCACCCGATCGTGCCGGCGTACTTTCCCGGCGATTTGCCGGTGTGGACGACTGACATCGTACGGCCTACGCACGTCCTCAACGTGATGACGCGCCGCGCGGCCTGCCGGGCCACCGTGAGCGTGGCGACGCATTCACGCCGCGTGACGCCGGCGCCGACGCATCTGCTGATTTGCGCGGCCGGCCAATGGCGCTTCAGCAGCGCGTCGCTCAGTACCCAGACCCTGCTGCCGATGCATGGCCTGTGGCTCGACGGCCGCAGCGAAGAACTCGACCTGCAGTCCGACGCACTCGACTCCCGCCTGATCTCGATCGCGATCGAGCCAGTCGGACGCTAATCCCTGCCTTCTTGTACGTTCATGTCCCACGTTTCTCTTATTGAACAATACGGCCCGCGCGAATCGATGGAATACGACGTCGTGATCGTCGGCGGCGGCCCGGCCGGGCTGTCGGCCGCGAT
>NZ_QTQJ01000016.1:0-168980 GCF_003853795.1 Burkholderia sp. Bp8991
GCCGCCCGCCCCCCCCCCCCGCCCGCCCCCCCCCCCCCCCCCCCCCGCGCCCCCCCCCCCCCCCCCCCCGCGCCCCCCCCCCCCCCCCCCCCCCCCCCCCCCCCCCCCCCCCCCCCCCCCCCCCCCCCCCCCCCCCCCCCCCGCGACTCGTGCGTTTTCTGCCGTCCGGCGGCCCGACTGTCCGGCCTCGCGCCGATAACATTTCGCAAGCATCTTCCGACAAAAGGGTTGACGCTTCGCACAACGAGCCTTTACCATCGCCCCCGTCTGAATTACATGGAGTGTTCTGTGAACACCGATGCGAGTTGTAGTTGGTCCTCGACCAACTTGACTGCTGCCTGAGGAAACCGCGCAGAGCCTCGTCTTCTGCCGCATCCCGGGAAGCAGGATGCGGCGTCCTTCCGGCCTGACCGGCCAGAATCCCCCGCCGAATTTTTTCGATATCGCCGAATGTCCGCGCTGCGCAACCCTGCGTTGCAGCGTGCGTACGTTCGTGCTGCGCACAGCGCAAGCTGCGTGCGTGTTCCGTTCGCGTGCCGTCCGGCCGCGCGCCCTCGTGCGTGCGCGGCTTCCGATCGCCCGTGCCGCCTACTCGCAACCGACAGGAGTGCAGATGAACTCGGACGACAGTAGTCGATTACCGCTCGCCGGTGCGACGCCGCGCATCGTTCCTCCGACCGCACTCCGCGCGCCGGCGAGCGTTCCCCCCTTCACCGATCCACAGCCGATCGCGCCTGACGCGATGCGGCGGGGAGCGCTCGTGCGTCGCTGACGTCACGGTCGCTCCCCGCCCGCCGCCTCATGCGCAAGGAGCGACTCATGACACGACACAACACTTCGCAAACATCGCAAAAGAAACAGCGCGGCTTCATCAACGCCGGCCCCGGTCAGCAGAACGAACCGCGCAACATGCGCGCCGCGCAGGAAGCGGCCCGCCCGCTCGAAGAAACCTTCAAGTCGCTGCGCACCAGCACGCGCGGCCTCACCTACGACCAGGCCGCCGATCGCCTGCAGCACAACGGTCCGAACGAGATCGCGCACGACAAGCCGCCGCACTGGACGCGCCAGCTGCTGCACGCGTTCCACAATCCGTTCGTCTACGTGCTGCTGGTGCTGGCCACGATCAGCTTCTGCACCGACGTCTACTTCGCAGCGCCCGGCGATCGCGACTTCGTCGGGATGACGATCCTGCTGACGATGGTCACGATCAGCGCGCTGCTGCGCTTCGTGCAGGAATTCCGGTCGCTGCGCGCGGCCGAAAAGCTCAAGGCGATGGTCCGCACGACGGCGACCGTGCAGCGCGCGTTGACCGACGTGTCCGAGCCCGCTCGCCGCGAGGTGCCGATGCGTGAAGTGGTGGTCGGCGACATCGTGCACCTGTCGGCCGGCGACATGATCCCCGCCGACGTGCGCCTGCTCGCGTCGCGCGACCTGTTCATCAGCCAGGCCGTGCTGACCGGCGAAGCGCTGCCGGTCGAGAAATACGACACGCTCGGCGCGGTCGCCGGCAAGTCGGCCGGCGCAGGCGCGACGGGCTCGTCCGCCGCCGCGAACGATGCGTCGAAGTCGCTGCTCGATCTCGAGAACGTGTGCTTCATGGGCACCAATGTGGTGAGCGGCACCGCGACGGCCGTGGTCGTCGCGACCGGCGAAGACACCTACTTCGGTTCGCTCGCACGCAACGTCGTGAGCCACAAGCGCATCGAGACCAGCTTCGACCGCGGCGTCGCGAGCGTGAGCTGGCTGCTGATCAGGTTCATGTTCGTGATGGTGCCGATCGTGTTCATGATCAACGGCCTGACCAAGGGCGACTGGCTGAGCGCGCTTACGTTCGCGCTCGCGGTGGCCGTCGGCCTCACGCCCGAGATGCTGCCGATGATCGTGAGCGCGAACCTCGCGCGCGGCGCGATCGCGATGGCGCGTCGCAAGGTCGTCGTGAAGAGGCTGAACTCGGTGCAGAACTTCGGCGCGATGGACGTGCTGTGCACCGACAAGACCGGCACGCTCACGCAGGACAAGATCATCCTCGAGCACCATCTCGACCTGTCCGGCCACAAGAACGAGGACATCCTGCGGCTCGGCTGGCTGAACAGCTTTCATCAGAGCGGCCAGAAGAACCTGATCGACATCGCGGTGGTCGCGCGCGCCGACGAGATCGGCGAGCGCGTGAAGCCGCACGGCTACAAGAAGATCGACGAGCTGCCATTCGACTTCGTGCGGCGCCGCCTGTCGGTCGTGGTCGAGGACACGCACGGCACGCACCAGCTGATCTGCAAGGGCGCGGTCGAGGAAATGCTCGCGGTGTCGACCCACGTGCAGGACGAGGACGGCGTACGTCCGCTCGATTTCGTCGCACGCAACCGGCTGCTCGAACAGGCGAACGCGTACAACGAGGACGGCTTCCGCGTGCTGGTGCTCGCGACGCGCACGATCCCGCGCGGCGACGAACTCGAACAATACCGCACCGCCGACGAGCGCGATCTCGTCGTGCGCGGCTTCCTGACCTTCCTCGATCCGCCGAAGGAATCGGCCGCGCCGGCGCTTGCCGCGCTGCGCGAGAACGGCGTGTCGGTGAAGGTGCTGACGGGCGACAACCCGACCGTCACGATGAAGGTCTGCCGCCAGGTCGGCCTCGAACCGGGCAAGCCGATGCTCGGCGCCGAAATCGAGGCGCTCGACGACGCGACGCTCGCCGAGGTCGTCGAACGCACGACGGTGTTCGCGAAGCTCACGCCGCTGCAGAAGGCGCGCATCGTGAAGGCGCTGCAGGCGAACGGCCACACGGTCGGCTTCCTCGGCGACGGCATCAATGACGCACCGGCGCTGCGCGACGCCGACGTCGGCATCTCGGTCGACAGCGGCGCCGACATCGCGAAGGAAACCGCCGACATCATCCTGCTCGAGAAGAGCCTGATGGTGCTCGAGGAAGGCGTGATCAAGGGCCGCGAGACGTTCGGCAACATCCTGAAGTACCTGAACATGACCGCCAGCTCGAACTTCGGCAACGTGTTCTCGGTGCTCGTCGCCAGCGCGTTCCTGCCGTGGGAGCCGATGCTCGCGACCCAGCTGCTCGTGTTGAACCTGATCTACGACACGTCGCAGATGCTGCTGCCGTGGGACAAGATGGATCCCGAGTTCCTGAAGAAGCCGCGCAAGTGGGAAGCCGGCAACATCGGCCGCTTCATGCTGTGGGTCGGGCCGACGTCGTCGGTGTTCGACATCACGACCTACGTGCTGATGTGGACCGTGTTCGGCGCGGGCGCGATGTATCACCTGCACGGCGGTTCGGGCGGCCAGATCGTGATGAACTCGGGCTGGTTCATCGAGAGCCTCGTGTCGCAGACGCTCGTCGTGCACCTGCTGCGCACGCAGAAGATCCCGTTCCTGCAGAGCACGGCCGCGCTGCCGGTGCTGCTGTCGACGTTCACCGCGATCGCGATCGGCTGCTGGCTGCCGTTCTCGCCGTTCGCGGATTCGCTCGGCTTCATGCACCTGCCGGGCACCTACTGGCTGTGGCTCGCGGCGACGATGGTCGGCTACATCCTGCTCGCGCAGATCGTCAAGACGATCTATGTGCGTCGCTACAAGCAGTGGTTCTGATCGCCTCCGAAACGACGGCGTGCCGGCCCGCGCGGGCCGGCCGCCCACGACACGACAACGGTGACTTCATGAAAAGAATGCTTTCTCTCGCGGCCGCGAGCGCCCTGCTCGCGCCGTTGTACGCGTACGCGGCCCATCCGCTCGTCAGCGACGACACGGGTACGCAGGGCAACGCGAACTGGCAGTTCGAGTTCAACGGCGAGCAAACCTCGAAGCAGGACGAAAACGGCCGCCATCAATTGTGGAACGCAACGCTCACGCGCGGGTTCGGCGAGCACGTCGATCTCTACGTGAACGCGCCTTACACGCATCTGCAAACGCGCACCGACGACCACGGCGCAGGCATCGGCGATGTCGAGATCGGCATGAAGTGGCGCTTCGTCGAACGCGGGCCGCTGTCGCTTGCGCTGAAACCGCAGGTGACGATGCCGACCGGCAACGACGATCGCGGGCTCGGCACAGGCCGCGTCGGCACCGGCGCCACGCTGCTCGCGCAAGCCGACGTCGCGCGCTTCTCGCTGCTCGCGAATGCGGGCCTCGCGTACCAGCCGAACCGCCAGGGCGACCTGCGCTCGGTCTGGGCCGTGTCGGCCGCGGCGCTCTACAAGGCGACCGACAAGGTGCAGCTCGTGGCCGACATCGGCCTGTCGCGCAACACCGAGAGCACGGCCGGCGCGAATCCGGCGTTCGTGATCGCGGGCGCGATCTACTCGCCGAAGCCCTGGCTCGATCTCGACGTCGGCTACCGGCATGGGCTGAACGACCAGACCTACCGTCATTCCGTCATGGGTGGGGTAACGGCGCGGTGGTGATGTTGCATGTCGAACCACAATATGACGGGTCGCCTTCGGGCGACCCGTTTTTTCATCCGCGGTCGTTCCCACCGAACAGTTGCGCGCACACGGCGCGCCCCTCTTCGGTCAAGGCGGCGCTGCCGGTGCCGTCGTCGTTCAGCGTCGTCGCGCTCAGGCCGGCGGCGTCGAGTTGCGTCAGCACGCGGCGCAGCGTGCTCATCGGCAATTGCGTGCGCTTCGCGATCTTCGGCAGCGACCACGTTTTGCCGGACGGATCGGTCGCGGCTTCATGCAGCGTCGCGAGCGTCGCAACGAGTGCGGGATCGAGCGGGGAGTCGTCGGGTTCTGAAGTCATCGGGTCGGGTTCGTGAGCCGGCGCCGGGCCGGCATTCGGGCGGAAGGCGATCGCGGACACTATACGCCCGGTCACGCGCCCTTGATCGAGGCGCGCATGAACGACACGAAACGCGTGGTCACGGGATCGTCGCGGCCGGACAGCCACGCGAGCCCGACGCGCCATTTCGCGTCCCTGCCGGCGAGCGGCAACACGGTCGCGTCGCGCAGCAGGTACTGCGCGTGCGACGGAATGAACGCGACGCCGACCCCGGCCGCGACCGACGTGAGCACCGATTGCACGTCCTCCGCCTGCTGCGTGACCTGCGGCACGAAGCGCCGCCCGACGCACCACCGGTCGATCTGCGCGGCGAGCCCGGGACCGCGTGCGCGCTGCAGCGCGATGAAGCCGATCTCGTTGAGCACGTCGAGATCGGCCGGCACGCGCTTGAAGCCGAGGTGCGGCGGCACCGCGAGCGCGAGCGCCTCGTCGATCACCTTGAACGACGACAACCCTTCATCCGACGGCAAACGCAGGAACCCCGCGTCGAGCTTGCCCGCGCGCATCCGGCGGGTTTGCTCGGACGACGACAGGTCGCTCAACGTGACCGCGACACCCGGATTGCGGCGCCGGAATTCCGCGACGAGTTTCGGCACGAGCGTCAGCACGGACAGGCAGATGCCGAGCCGCAGATGGCCGCGTTGCCCGCTGGTCGCCTCCCGTGCACGCGCGAGGATTTCATCGGCATCGCGCACGAGCGCCTGCGCGTCGGGCAGGAAGCGTTCACCGAACGGCGTCAGCTCCGCGCCATGCCTGCCGCGTTCGAACAGCTTGCCGCCGAGGCTCGCCTCGAGCGCGCCGATCTGCTTGCTAAGCGCCGGCTGGCTCATGTGCAGCGTGTCGGCCGCGCGGCTGAAATGGCTGAGTTCGGTGACCGTCAGGAAGGTTCGGAGCAGTTTCAATTCCATTCTTTTAAGGAATCGTAGCGATCGAAACATTCATTTTACTGATCGAACCGCGTGGCGTTCAATACGGGCATGCCCTTCACGGAATTCACTGTCATGCCTGTTGATCATCTAGCCGAGTGCCTGACCGATATGTCGTGCGATACGGTCGTCGCCGACACGGGCGGTGTCGAGCCCGACACGCCGATGCCCGAGCGTCGTACCGCACGCTCCGACGGACGCGGCCGCCGCTTCCGCTTCGGCGATGCGCTGGACGACACGCCGCCGCGTGTCGTCACCAGTTCGATCGCGATCAGCTTCGCGGTCGTGTCGCGGCGGAACTGGCCGCGCTGATTCGACGCAGCGGGCGCCTTTTGCCCGCCGCACGCGTTCGGCGCTTCACAAAAGCCTCGACATTCCGCCCGGATCGCACACGATTGCGCGCACATCCATCGTCATCGCCACACAATCGACCTTATAATTTCCCGCACCCGCTGACCGCCCACGCATTTCGCGCCGCCGCAACGCGCGTGAAAAGGAGACTCTCGCTTGACCGGACTCATCGCGCGCCTGCCTCGCGCCCGGACCACCCTGCTCATCGCCCTCTCGTTCCTGACACTTGCGTTCGCAACGAACGCGTCGGCGCAGCGTGCGCAGCCGCATCGCACGGCGACGCCCCATGCGCATGCGAAAGTCGTCAAGAAACAACCCGCCCACCGCAAGCACAAGGCCGTCAAGCACCGCCGCCCGCGCGTGACGCATCATGCAGTCAAGCGTCACGCGGCGCCCGCACCGCAGCACCGGCGCGCGAAACGCACGAACGCGGTTCGCCCGCGCCCCGCCGCGCAGCCGCGCCTGCTCGCGAGCTGCGGCTACAGCCCGCGCGCGGTGCACTCGCTGCATTCGCGCGCGGCCTACGTGCTCGACGTCGACTCCGGCACACCGCTGCTGGCCCGCAACGCACGCACGGTGCGGCCGATCGCGTCGATCTCGAAGCTGATGACCGCCGTCGTCGCACGCGACGCGGACCGGCCGATGAACGGCGTGCTGCGCGTCACCTCTCGCGATCGCGACACGATCAAGTTCACCGGTTCGCGGCTGCCGATCGGCGCCGAACTGTCGCGCCGCCAGATGTTCCATATCGCGCTGATGTCGTCGGAAAATCGCGCGGCCGCCGCGCTGAGCCGCGACTATCCGGGCGGCCGTGCCGCGTTCGTGAAGGCGATGAACCGCGAGGCGCGCCGGCTCGGGATGCGCGATACGCATTTCCGCGAACCGACCGGCTTGTCGCCGCACAACGTGTCGACCGCCGAGGATCTCGCGCGGCTCGTCGGCGCGGCCGCGCAGGATCCGCTGATCCGCTATTTCTCGACGGACACGTCGACCACCGTGCAGGCCGGCGACGGCGAGCTGCTGTACGTGAACTCCGATCCGCTCGTGCGTGACGGCCGCCTGCCGATCCGGCTTCAGAAAACCGGCTTCATCAACGAATCGGGGCACGGCGTCGTGATGCGCATGCGCGTGAAGGGCCGCCGCGAAACGGTCGTGCTGCTCGGCGCACCGACGCGCGCCGGCGTGTCGAGCGATGCGCTGAAGATCCATCGCTGGCTGACCTGCTCGATCCGGTAAACGCGGCGCGCGCGGCCGGCACATTCATCCACGAAGGAGCGATGCCATGCAGGACGAATACCGTTTCAACGCGTTCGGACGCCTGCTCGCCGTCGTGCGGACGAACGGCCGCTGGGCGGTGTTCGATCTCGGCACCGAAGGCAAGCGGCGACCGGCCAACCTGCACGTTCCGTCCGCGCTCGCCGCGGACGAACTCGCGCAATATCTCGGCGACCTGCTGCACGAAAATGCGTCGCCGAAGTACAACGACGTCGTGCCGGTTCCGTTGCCGCGCCGCGCGTAGCGTCCGGCCGCACACTGCCCACCGTCCGACAATCGGCGGTTGCCGAGCCGCCGCCCGCTGTTCCTCTCCCGGCCTCGCCGGCGCATCGTGCGTCGGTGCGCGGTGCGTCGTACGTCATGCGCCGTGCATCGCGAACGCCCGCCAAACTAGACAGCTAAACTTGCAAGTTTAACTGTCGTGTTCTATGATCCGCCGCATGACTCCGCCACGCACACCCCGCATTTCCGCCGACACCGTCGCCGCCGACTTGACCCTCGCGGTCGGCCAGCTGATTCGACGGCTGCGCGCCGAGATCGAATCCGAAGGGCTCGGCATGTCGCAGACGAGTGCGCTCGCGCGGCTCGAACGACAGGGCCCCATGACGACCGCCGATCTCGCGCGCGCCGAGGCGATGAAGCCGCAGTCGATGAAGGCCATTCTCGCGGGTCTCGAGGAAGACGGGCTCGTCGAACGCGAGCCGCATCCGACCGACGGCCGCCAGATCCTGTTCCTGCTGACCGCGGCCGGCCTGGCTGCACGGCGCAAGCGCAACACCGCGAAGCACAAGTGGCTTGGCGCCGCGATCGAGAAGCTCGACGCCGAAGACATCCGCACACTCGCCGCCGCGATTCCGCTGATCCGGCGCATCGGCGAGCAGTGATCCCGCGTGCGTGCCGCGCGGCATTCGTACGGCACGTGCCCCTTCTCCCCATGCACGGAGCATCCGCATCATGAGCACAACCCGTCTCGACACGCATACGGCACTCGTCGTCATCGACCTGCAAAAGGGCATCGTCGCGCTGCCCACCGCCCACCCGGTCGCACCGGTGATCGAGCGCACGCGCGAACTGCTCGACGCCTTCCGCAGCCGCGGCCTGCCGGTCGTGCTCGTCAACGTCGCCGGCGGCGCACCGGGCCGGACACAACTGCCGCCGCGCAAGGATCCGTTCCCGGCCGACTGGGCCGAGCTCCTGCCCGAACTGAACCGCCAGCCGGGCGACCACGCCGTGACGAAGAAGACCTGGGGCGCATTCACCGGCACCGATCTCGACGCGTACCTGAAGGCGGCCGGCGTCACGCAGATCGTGCTGGCCGGCATCGCGACGAGCATCGGCGTCGAATCGACGGCCCGACAGGCGCACGAACTCGGCTATAACGTGACGCTCGCGGTCGATGCGATGACCGACCTCAACGCGGACGCGCACACGAACAGCGTCGAACGGCTGTTCCCGCGGCTCGGCGAGACGGGCTCGGCGCACGAGATCGTCGCGCTGCTCGACCGGCGCGGCGCGTGAACGACCAACGCGCGCGGCCGGCGCCGGGCCGTGCGGCCGAACGGCTCGGTCCGTCGATCTGGAAAGTCAGCGCGGTCGCGACGCTCGGCTCGCTGCTGTCGCAGCTCGACGCGACGATCGTCAACGTCTCGCTGTCGAGCCTCGCGACCGATCTGCACGCGAGCCTGTCGACGATCCAGTGGGTGACGAGCGGCTACCTGCTCGCGCTCACGCTGGTGTTGCCGCTGAACGGCTGGCTGGTCGATCGCATCGGCGCGAAGGCGCTGTACCTGTGGTGTTTCTCCGCTTTCACGCTGACGTCGGCGCTGTGCGGGCTCGCGTGGTCCGCGCCGTCGCTGATCGCGTTCCGCGTGCTGCAAGGCGTCAGCGGCGGGCTGCTCGCGCCGATGGCGCAGATGATGATCGCGCGCGTGGCCGGCCAGCAGATGGCGCGCGTGATCGGCTATGCGGCGGTACCCGTGCTGATCGCACCGATCCTGGGGCCGGTCGTCGCCGGTACGATCCTGCAGTACGCGTCGTGGCGCTGGCTGTTTCTCGTGAACCTGCCGGTCGGCGCGCTGGCGCTGGCACTGGCCGTGTGGTTCCTGCCCGGCGACCGCGAGGAAACGCAGCGGCGCGAACTCGACTGGGTCGGCCTCGCGCTGCTGTCGCCGGCGCTCGTGCTGTTCCTGTATGGCGCGGAGCGCATCGACGCGGTGCCCGGCATCGCCGCGATCGCGGGCTCGGTGCTGCTGCTCGCCGCGTTCCTGCGCGTCCAGCTGCGCAAAGGCGAGCGGGCGCTGATCGACCTCGCGCTGTTTCGCTCGCGCGTGTTCGGCGCGGCGGCGGCCACGCAGTTTCTGTCGAACGGCGCGATCTACGCGGGCCAGATGCTGATTCCGGTGTTCCTGATCGAGGCGTGCGGCCGCTCGCCCGGCGAGATGGGCTGGCTGCTGGCGCCGCTCGGGCTCGGCATGCTCGTCACCTATCCGTCGATGGGCGCGCTGACCAGCCGGTTCGGCGTGCGCCGGCTGGCCGCCGCCGGCGCGCTGCTCGCGCTCGCCGCGACGCTGCCGTTCGTGTATCTCGCGCTGGCCGGCTACGATCCCGCCGTGCTGGTGCCCGCGCTGTTTCTGCGCGGGATGGGTCAGAGCGCGATCGGCGCGCCGTCGATTTCCGCCGCGTATGCGTCGATCGAGCGGCACAACCTGCCGATGGCGACGACGTCGCTCAATATCGTCCAGCGCCTCGGTGGCCCGACGTTCACGACGATGTGCACGCTGTTTCTCGCGTGGCGGCTGCAGGCCGAATCCGCGTCGACGGGCGGCACGCACGGGGCCGCCTACGCGTGGACGTTCGGCCTGCTTTGCGCACTGCACGCGGCGAGCTTCGCGACGACACTGCGGCTGCCGCGATGGTCGAGCGGCGCGGGCGGACGGCCCGTCAGGGCCGCGCGGGACGGTTCGCGCTGAGTGTCGCGGCTGCGCCGTGCACGCAGCGCCGCTGCTACAGCCACATCGGCACGATCGACGCCGCGAGCAGGATCCCCAAGCCCGCATTCACGCAGCGCCACTGCCGCTCCGTGCGGAGCACGCGCGCGAACAGCAGCCCGGCACAACACCAGAGCGACAGCGACGCCATCGCCGCCACGCCGAACGCCAGCCCGAGCAACGCGCCGAGCCGCACGGGGCCCGACGCGAGCGCGGCGAACGACGCGGCCGCGCCGAGCGTCATCGCCCAGCCCTTCGGGTTGTGCCACAGCATCCATACGCCGCTGACGAATCCTTGCGGCCGCTGCACGGCCGCGTCGACACCGGGCTTGCCGCCGCGCGCGATGCGCGTGGCCAGCCACAGCAGATACAGCGAGCCGAGCACCTTCATCCCGAGCTGCAGCGCGGGCAGGGCCAGCAACACGCTGCCGAGCCCGGCCGCGGCGGCGGCGGCCATCGATGCCAGGCCGGCCGCGATGCCCGTCATCATCGGCAGCGAACGCCGATAGCCGAAATGCGCGCCCGATGCGGTTGCGAGGGTCGTCGCGCCACCCGGTGTCACCGTGGACACGATCACGAACAACAGCAGCGGCAAATAGTCTTGAAGCGGCACACGGGCTCCCGGTTCGGGTCGTCGAAGCTCCGTTTTACCCGCGCTCCGTGCATTACGACAGCGAAAGCTTTTTATGCCAGTCATTAGCATTCATAATGCGAACCATGACACGCAACCTCGACATCGCCCTGCTTCGCGCCTTCGTCACGGTCGCCGATCACGGCAGCATGACGGCGGCGAGCCGCGCGCTGCACCTGACGCAAGGCGCGGTCAGCCAGCAGGTCGCGCGGCTCGAAACGCTGTCCGGCCCGCTGTTCGTGCGCGAGCATCGCAACCTGCTGCTCACGGCGGACGGCGAGCGTCTGCTCGCGCAGGCGCGCCGGCTGCTCGCCGCGCACGACGCACTGCTGACCGAGCTGACGGCCGGTGCGATGGAAGGCGCTGTGCGCATCGGCGCGCCGCAGGATCTCGTCGGCAGCTGTCTCGCGCCGATCCTGAAAGGCTATGCGCACGCGCATCCGCAAGTCGCGCTGTCGCTCGTGTGCGCGGCGTCGCCCGCACTGCGCAAGGCGCTGAGGCAAGGCGAGATCGATGTCGCGCTGATCGAGGCGCCGGTCGGGCCGTCGCGCGGCGAATGCATCGCCGTCGACCGTCTGGTCTGGGTCGGCGCGAAAGGCGGTAGCGCCCATCTGCAGACGCCGCTGCCCGTGTCGATGGTCGACCAGACCTGCGCGTTCCGCCCGACCGTGCTCGACGCGCTACGGGCCTGCGATCGCGCGTGGCGCACCGTGTTCGAGAACGGCAGCATCGACGCGACGGCCGCGACCGTGCGCTCCGATCTCGCGGTGACCGTCTGGCTCGCGTCCACCGTGCCGGCCGATCTCGACATCCTGCCGGCCGACAGCGGCCTGCCCGCCCTGCCGAACTTCGCGATCAACCTGCATCTGCCGCGCGGCCAGCACGCGCCGGCCGCGGCGGAACTGGCCCGCCATTTGCGCAACGGCTTCGCGCGCGTGCGCGCAGCCGCTTAGCGGTGAAGCTTCCCGCGTTCCGCCTCCCGCCTCCCGCGTTCCCCCAGCTTTCCGCTTTCCGCTTTCCGCTTTCCGCCTTCCAATTTCCGCTACGTGACCCCCGGCTCCTGCTGCGCCGGCGTCACGCCCGCCGCTTCCAGCGCCTGGTGCAGTGTCGGGAAAATGCACGACGCGCCGACGATCTCCGTGATCCGGTGGCGCTCCATATCGGCGTGCAGGTAGCGGTTCACGCGCCCGAACAGCACACCGATCCGGCGCGCGTGCAGCGCCTTGACGAGATCGGTGAGCGTCCGCGCGGCCGAGTAATCGAGATCGGTGATCGCGCCCGCGTCGACGATGAACCAGCGCAGCGGTACCGGCGACGCGTCGACGAGTTCGGTCACTTCGGCGGCGAACCGATGGTCGTTCGCGAAGAACAGGTCGGAGCCGAACCGGTAGACGATCAGCCCCGGCGCCGTCATCGCGCCCGGCCGGGCCGGCACCGGCAGCCACCGCCCGTTGCCGTCGGCGGCTTCGAGCACCATCGTGTGCGGCTGATAGCTGTGCCGCACGTGCCGCATCAGCGACAGCGCGACGGCCAGCAGGATCCCGTGCTCGACACCGACCGTCACGACGGCCGCGGCGGTGACGAGCGCGAGCGTGAATTCGCCGGGGCTTTCCCTGCGGATCGCCGCGAGGCTGCGCACGTCGATCAGCCCGAGCGCGATCGTGAACACGATGCCGGCCAGCACCGCATGCGGCAGGTACTGCAGATACGCACTCAGGAACAGCAGCACCGCCGCGACGACCGCGGCGAACGCCAGATGCCCGATCTGGCTGCGCACGCCCGCGCCGTCGGCCATCGCGGTCTGCGTCGGGCTGCCGTTGACGACGAACGCGCCGCCCACCGCCGCCGCCGCGTTCGCGGCCGCGAGCCCGAGGATGTCGGCGTTGGTGTCGACGTCCTCGCCGTACTGCTGCGCGAACACGCGGGCCGCCGCCGCGCTCTGCGCGATGATCATCACGAAGCACGACGCGGCGACCGGCACGAGATCGAGGAACTGCTGCCACGTGACGGACGGCCAGCGCAGCGGCGGCAAGCCGCCCGCGACGGGCCCGAGCACGGCGATGCCTTGCGCGGCGAAGCCGAAGCAGTCGCTCGCGGCGATGCTGCCCGCCACCGCGATCATCGGCATCGGCACGCGCGGCACAAAGCGCTTGCACGCGAGAATCGCGACGACGACGAGCGCCGCGAGCGCGAGCGTCGGCCGATGCGCGTGGATCGCATGCGTGACGACGTAGTCGAGCTGGGCGACGCTGCGCGATGCCGGATACGGCACGGACAAGCCGAGCATGTCGCCGAGCATCGCGATCGACACCTGCACGCCGACGCCGGCCAGGAAGCCGACCAGCACCGTGCGCGACAGGAAATCGGCGAGAAAGCCGAGCTTGAAGATGCGCGCGAGCAGCAGCATCGCGGCGGTCAGCAGCGCGACCATGCCGGCCAGCGCGACGTACTCGGCGCTGCCCGCCGGCGCCATCGACGACAGGCGGCTCGCGAAAATGGTCGCGGTCGCGGAGTCGGCGGCGACCACCAGATGGCGCGACGCGCCGAAGCACGCGAACGCGATCAGCGGCAGGAACACGGTATAGAGGCCCGTCACGGCCGGCATGCCGGCGATGCGCGCATAGCCGAGCACCTGCGGGATATCCATCGACGCGAGCGAGATGCCCGCGAACATGTCGCGGATGGCCGACGCGCGCCGAACCGGCAGAATGCCCTTCAGCAGCCGCACGCGTGACGGCTGGCTTTCGTTGGAATCTTGCATGCGTGAAATGCGTGGTTGACCGGAACGACGTGGAAGCGGGGTTCGCGAAGCCGTTCGCGCATCGTGCCCCGAGCGGGCGATGCGTGGCAAGTGCATAGTATGTTGCGCTACGTGAGCACACGGACTCGACGACACAAGGCCACAAGGAAAATCCGCGCAACGGCGAGAATGTTGAGGAGCCCTGCGTCATGCATTCGCGGCATCAGGCCGGAACCCGATGGCACAATCACGGTCCCTTTCATGTGCCCTTCACCGGGCGCGCGCCGCGTCGCGGTACAGATTCAACGCACGAGAAGGCCCCTGTCCACCCTTATGACCCTGAACGAATCCTGGTTTGCGCCGCTCGTCGGCATCCTCATCCTGCTCGCCGCCGCCGGCGCGATCGCCGCCGCCGTCCATTTCCTGCTGTTTCGCGTAGTCGCGCGCCTCGCGCGGCTGTCGGCCACCCGCATCGACGACGCGCTGTTCGAGTTCGGCGCATTCAAGTGGCTGAACCGCATCGTGCCGTTCGTCGTGATCAAGCTCGGGCTCGGCGCGGTTCCCGGCATTCCCGCCGTGGCCGCGCAGGCTGCCGACAAGGTGCTGTTCGCGCTGATCGTGTTCCTGGTGTCGATGACGATCAGCGCGACGCTGTCCGCGCTCGAACACTCGCATCGCACGAGCCGGCGTGACCAGCCGCGCCTGTCGCTGAAAGGCGCGATGCAGCTCGTCAAGCTCGTGATGTTCATCACGGCCGCGCTCGTCGTGATCGGCGACGCGACCGGCAAGCAGATCGGCCTGCTGCTGTCGGGCATCGGAGCGATGTCGGCGGTGCTGATGCTGATCTTCAAGGACACGCTGCTCGGCCTCGTCGCCGGCGTGCAGCTGTCGTCGAACGACATGCTGCGGATCGGAGACTGGATCACGATGCCGTCGGCCGGCGCGGACGGCACCGTCATCGACATCACGCTGAACACGGTCAAGGTCGCGAACTTCGATCACACGATCATCACGGTGCCGACCTGGAAGCTGATCACCGAGAGCTACCAGAACTGGCGCGGGATGACCGAGGCCGGCGGGCGCCGCATCAAGCGCGCGCTGTTCATCGACGCGACGAGCGTGCGCTTTCTCGGCAACGACGAGATCGAACGGCTCGAACGCCTGACGCTGCTGAAGGACTACCTGGCAGACAAGGTCGACGCGATCGCGCAATGGAACGGCACGCTCGGCGCGGCCGGCGAATGCCCGGCGAACCGCCGCCAGCTGACGAATCTCGGCACCTTCCGCGCGTACGTCGCGAACTACCTGAAGGGCCATCCGCACATTCGCCGCGACATGACGTGCATGGCGCGCCAGCTGCCGCTGACGGCCGAAGGCATTCCGCTCGAACTGTACTGCTTCACCGACACGACGACCTGGGTCGATTACGAGGCGATCCAGTCCGACCTGTTCGATCACCTGATCGCGGTGCTGCCGGAGTTCGGGCTGCGTGTGTACCAGCATCCGTCGGGCTTCGACATGCGCCGGATGGTCGACACGGCGCAAGCCGGACTGCCCGCGCCGTCCGCGCGGTGACGCTTGCCTGCGCGGCCGGCAACGGGTCGCCGCCAGGAACGCGGTGTCGCGGCGGGCGCCGCGCCGCTCACCGCCCCGCGCACTCGGACGCGAGCCGCCCCACCACCTTCAGCGCCTCCTCGATCTGCCGCGACCACGGATAGCTGTAGTTGAGCCGGATGAAGTGCCGATAATCGGCGGTTGCCGAGAACATGTGGCCGGGCCCGATCGTGATCCCTTGCGCGAGCGCGAGCGCATACAGCTTCATCGCATCGACCTGCCGCGGCAGCTCGACCCACAGCACGTACCCGCCCTGCGGCTGCGACAACCGCGTGCCTTCCGGGAAGAAGCGCCGCACCATCGCGCTCATCAGGCTCGCCTGCTGCGCATACTGCTTGCGCATCCGCCGCAGATGAAAATCGTAGCCGTCGTGCTTCAGGTATTCGGCAATCGCGAGCTGCTCGATCGCGGGCGTCGCGAGCGTGTTCAGGAATTTCAGTTTCTCGACCTGGTCGCGGTAGCGGCCGGGCATCGCCCAGCCGATCCGGTAGCGCGGCGACAGGCTCTTCGTGAACGATGCGCAATGCAGCACGAGCCCGTCGCGGTCGTACGACTTCAGCGCGCTCGGCGTCGTGTCGCCGAAATGCAGCTCGTGATAGACGTCGTTCTCGATCGCGGGCACGCCGTGCTTCGCGAGCAGCTCGACGAGCGCGCGCTTGCGTGCATCGGGCATCTGGAAGCCGAGCGGATTCTGGAAATTCGGCATCACCATGCACGCGGCGATGCGCTCGCGCGCGAGGATCCGTTCGAGCGCGTCGAGATCGATGCCGTCGCCCGGATGGGTCGCCACCTCGAGCGCGCGCATGCCCATCCGCTCGATCGCGTGCAGCATCGCGTAGAACGTCGGCGACTCCACCGCGATCGTATCGCCCGGTTTCGCGACCGCCTGCAGGCACAGGTTGATCGCCTCGGTCGCGCCGATCGTCATCACGATCTCGCCCGGCTCGACCGGAATTCCGCGCTCCGCGTAGCGCCGCGCGATCTGGCGGATCAGCTCCGGGTTGCCGGGCGGCAGGTCGTCGATCACGCCCCAGCGCGTGCGGCGCCGCCCGATCGTCTGCGCGTAGCGTGCGAGACGCTGCACCGGGAACTGCGACGCATCGGGATACGGCGAGCCGAGCGGCACCGCGTCGTCGCGCGAGATCGTGCGCAACGTCGACAGCACGAGCCGGCTCACGTCCACCGCCGACGGCTCGGCCGCCGGCGCCGACATGTGCAGCTCTGCCTCGGCCGGCGCCGTGGCGCGCGCCCGCACGAAGTAGCCCGACTGCGGCCGGCTCTCGATCAGGCCGCGGCTCTCCAGCACGAGGTACGCGCGCAGCACGGTCGTGACGCTGAGCTGCTGCTGCCGGCTCGCCTGGCGCACCGACGGAATCCGCTCGCCGGGCCGGTACACGCCGCGCTCGATCTGCGCCTGCAGATCGTCGGCCAGTTGTTCATAACGCTTCACGCGCCTCCCTTTCAACTTCCCTTCAACAACACAGTTGCGGTCCGCACTGCCCGGATGGCCGAAACTGTACTCTTTTTTGAAGATGAAAGGTGTACACACAGCGGCCGGAGCGCCGCGCGTACTCTGCGTGCATCGCCCCTGACACCCTGCATCATGAAAAAGAAATCCGCCGCCGCGCGCATCGAACCGTACACCCACCCGGCTGCCGGCTGGGGCGCGCTGAAAGCCGTCACGATCAACCTGATCAAGGAAAAGGTCACCGGCGGCAACTACCGCACGCTGCTGCGCCAGAACCAGCCCGACGGCTTCGACTGCCCGGGTTGCGCGTGGCCGGACCGCCAGCACGCATCGACGTTCGAATTCTGCGAAAACGGCGTGAAGGCCGTGGCCGCCGAAGCGACGAGCAAGCGCGTGACGCCCGAATTCTTCGCCGCGCATACGGTCACCGAGCTGCTCGAACAGTCGGATTTCGAGCTCGAACAACACGGCCGCCTGACCGACCCGATGGTGTACGACGCGCAGACCGACCGCTACGTGCCGATCGCGTGGGACGACGCGTTCGAGCTGATCGCGCGCCACCTGCGCGCGCTGCCGGACCCGAACCAGGCCGCGTTCTACACGTCCGGCCGCGCGAGCAACGAGGCGGCGTTCCTGTACCAGTTGCTGGTGCGGCTGTACGGTACGAACAACTTCCCCGACTGCTCGAACATGTGCCACGAGGCGACGAGCCGCGGGCTGCCGGCGTCGGTCGGCGTCGGCAAGGGCACCGTCACGCTCGACGATTTCGAGCACGCGGACATGCTGCTGATCTTCGGCCAGAACCCGGCGACCAACCATCCGCGGATGATGGGCGAGCTGCGCGAATGCGCGAAGCGCGGCGCGACGATCGTGTCGATCAACCCGCTGAAGGAACGCGGGCTCGAGCGTTTCGCCGATCCGCAAAGCCCGCTCGAGATGCTGACGATGTCGGGCACGAAGATCGCGTCGACCTTCATCCAGCCGACGATCGGCGGCGATTTCGCGCTGATCAAGGGGATGGCGAAGCGCGTGCTGGAGCTCGACGATGCCGCGCGCGCCGCCGGCGCGCCGCGCGTGCTCGACACCGCGTTCATCGACGAGCACACGGCCGGCTTCGACGCGTTCGCCGACGATCTGCGCAATGAAAGCTGGTCCGCGCTGACGGCCGAAAGCGGCGTGCCGTACGAGCAGATCGACGGCCTTGCGCAGCGCTACGCGCGCAGCGAGCGCGTGATCGCGACGTGGGGCATGGGCATCACGCAGCACAAGCATTCGGTCGCGACCGTGCAGATGCTGACGAACCTGATGCTGATGCGCGGCAACATCGGCCGCCCCGGCGCGGGCCTGTGCCCGGTGCGCGGCCACTCGAACGTGCAGGGCAACCGCACGGTCGGGATCGAGGAAAAGCCGTCGCAGGCGTTCCTCGACCGGCTCGGCCACGTGTTCGACTTCGAGCCGCCGCGTCACCACGGCTACGACGTCGTCGAAACCATCGAAGGGATGCTCGAAGGCCACGTGAAGGTGCTGATCGGCCTCGGCGGCAACTTCGCGATGGCGACGCCCGACACGCCGCGCACGTGGGCAGGCATGCGCCGCTGCGATCTCTCCGTGCACATCACGACGAAGCTGAACCGCAGCCACCTGATCCACGGCCGCGACGCGCTGATCCTGCCGACGCTCGGCCGCACCGAGATCGACCTGCAGGACAACGTCGCGCAGGGCGTGACGGTCGAGGATTCGATGAGCATGGTCCACGTGTCGTACGGGATGAACAAGCCGGCGTCCGCGAACCTGATGTCGGAACCGGCGATCGTCGCGCACATGGGCCACGCGCTGTTCGGCAGCGGCAAGATCGACTGGCTCGCGTACAAGGACGACTACGCGAAGATCCGCGACGCGATCGAGGCGACGCTCGACGGCTTCTACGACTACAACACGCGTATCGCGCGGCCGGGCGGCTTCCACCTGCGCGTCGCGTCGCGCGATCGCGAATGGCTGACGCCGACGGGCAAGGCGAACTTCATCGCGCATGCGCTGCCGACCGACACGCCGATCCAGCGCGCCCGCGCACTGCACGGCGAGCGCCTGATGACGCTGATGACGACGCGCTCGCACGACCAGTACAACACGACCGTCTACGGGCTCGACGACCGCTATCGCGGCGTGTACGGCCAGCGCCGCGTGGTGTTCGTCAACCGCGACGACCTCGCGATGCTCGGCCTGAAGGCCGGCGACCGGGTCGACATGGAAACCGTGTGGCACGACGGCATCGAGCGGCGCGCGGACGGCTTCCTGCTCGTCGAATACGACATCCCGCGCGGTTGCATCGGCGCGTACTACCCGGAAACGAACCCACTGGTGCCGCTCGACAGCGTCGGCGACGTGTGCAACACGCCGACGTCGAAGTCGGTGCCGGTGCTGCTGCACCGCGCGGCCGCGCCGGCGTCGGCTGCCGCCTGACGGAGCGCCGCGATGATCGTCCGGCCGCGCGAGCACTGGCTGCGGATGCTGCTCGTCTGGAACGGGTCGGTGCTGCCGACCATCCTGCCGCAGCTCGTGCTGACGCTCGCGATCAGCCTCGTCGCGGTGTGGGGCGGCGGCCGCGTGCTCGGCGAGAAGGTGCCGCTGAACCCGACGCCGTTCACGCTGATCGGTCTCACGCTCGCGATCTTCGCGGGGTTTCGCAACAACGCGAGCTACGAACGCTATCGCGAGGGCCGGCAGCTGTGGGGTGGCGTGCTGACCGCCACGCGCACGCTGGTGTCCCAGGCGCTCTGCTACGGCGCGGTCGACGGCGACGATGCCTCACGGCAGGCGTTCGTGCGCAAGGTCGTCGCGTTCGTCTATGCGCTGAAGCATCAACTGCGCGGCACCGCTCCGGCGCCGGACCTGCGCACGCTGCTCGACGACGCGACCTATGCGCGCATCGTCGCCGCCCGATTTGCGCCGATCGCGATCGTTCATGAACTGCGCGCAGCCTTCGCCGCGCGCGCCGATGCGGGCCATCTCGCCGATACGCGGCTGTGGATGCTCGACGCGCGCCTCGACGATCTGGTGTCGATGGTGAGCGGCTGCGAGCGCATCGCGTCGACCCCGATCCCGTTCTCGTACGACGTGCTGCTGCACCGGACCATCTATGCGTACTGCGTGCTGCTGCCGTTCGGCCTCGTCGATTCGATCGGCGCGGCGACGCCGTTCGTCACCGTGTTCGTCGCCTATACGCTGATCGCGCTCGACGCGATCGCGCATGCGATCGCGGAGCCGTTCGGCGACGGGCCGAACCACCTCGCGCTCGATGCGATGACGCGCACGATCGAGCGCACGCTGCTCGAACTGAACGGCGAGCCGCTGCCGGCGGAGGTGACGCCCGGCCCGGCGTATCGGCTCACCTGACGGGGCCGATACGGCCGACGCGCTGTAATAATCACTTGCAAGCGATACAGCCGGAAACGTCAACAGCCGGGGCCCGCACAGCGTTTTTTCGACAGGCGCGCACGTTTCGTGACGCGCAACGACAGGAGAAAACGTCATGCGAGCCCTTACCCGCCATCTCGCGATCGTCGCCACCCTGATGTCGGTGCTGACCGGCACCGCGTTCGCCGAAACGCCGTGGCAGCAGGCGCATCCGCGCCGCGAGGAGGTCAACCAGCGTCTCGCCAACCAGAATCGCCGGATCCGTCACGAAGTGAAGGAAGGCGAGATGTCGCACGCCCGGGCCGCGCGCCTGCACCGTGACGACCGCAGGATCCGCCGGGAAGAGCGGGACATGGCCGCGCAGGATCGCGGCCACATTACGCAGAGCGAAAAGCACGTGCTGAACCAGCAGGAAAATGCGGTCAGCCACAAGATCGGCCAATAACGCCGGCAAACGTCGATTCGCCATCGCTTGAAACGCCCGCTGCCGCCGCGCGACAGCGGGCGCTTGTTGTTGTATCGAATCGTTTCAGCGGGCCGTTCGTGTCAAGTGCCGCGGGTATACTCCGACGTCAGCCGCCGCCCGTATCGACCGTCAAAAACGGCACGATTGCGGCGGTTTCGTCGCGAAGCTTCGCGTTTCGCGTACCCCGCGCCCCAGCCTCGACACGAGACACACGACGATTCCGATCATGAAACGATTCCTGCTGCTCCTTCCCGCCGCCCTGCTCGCCGCCTGCGGTTCCGCGCCCTCGTCCGACTCGGCCGCGTCCGGCCCGGCGCCGATGATCTACGTGTCGTCGGCGCGTCCGGCCCACGCGATCGCCAACTGCCTCGACAGCCGCCTGTCCGGCACCGAGCAATCGCAGCACAACGGCGTGACCGACATCACCGTCGGCTCGCGCTCGTACTTCGTCACGCTCACGCCGTCGGGCCACGGTTCGGTCGTCAAGGTCGTGCGCGGCTCGGGCAGCGAGCCGGCCGAGGAAGCGATGCGCTTCGCGATCGCGCGCTGCGTGATCTGACCGCCGCCGCTGCCGGGCACCGCGCCCGGCACGCAAGCCGCTTCCCCCGGGCGCCGTTCCGCGCGCCCGTCGAATTTTTTCATCCGGGCGGCCGTCGATGAGAGAATCGCACCACGATTCCCTTTCCACGGAGCCCGCATGAAGCACCTGCTGTCCCGGCTGTTCGTCAGCGCCGCGCTCGTCGCGCTTGTTCCGGCGCTGCCGGCGCAGGCCGCGACGCCGCCCGGCATTTTCGTCGTCGCCACCCAGCTCGGCGAATTCACGACCCTCGATCCGAGCGAGATCTACGAGCTCGTGCCGTCCGAGTACGTCGCGAACACCTACGAACGGCTCGTGCGGGTCGACCTGAAGGACCCGACGCGCTTCGACGGGCAGATCGCGCAATCCTGGACGGTCGGCGCCGACGGGCTCACCTATACGTTCAAGCTGCGCCCCGGCCTCGCGTTCCACTCCGGCAACCCGGTCACCGCCGACGACGTCGCATGGTCGCTGCAGCGCACCGTCCTGCTCGACAAGGGCCCGGCCGGCGTGCTCGCCGATCTCGGCCTCACGAAGGCGAACGTGATGCAGAAGGTGCGCGCGGTCGACCCGCAGACCTTCGTGCTCGAAACCGACCGCAAGTACGCGCCGAGCTTCGTGCTCAACGTGCTGAGCGCGTGCCCGGCGTCGGTGCTCGACAAGAAGCTGCTGATGTCGCACCAGCAGGGCAACGATTTCGGCAGCGGCTGGCTGAAGACCAACGACGCGGGCTCGGGCCCGTACCAGCTCGCCAAGTGGACGCCGAACGAAAGCATCGTGTTGCAGCGTTTCGACAAGTACCGCGCGCCGTACCCGATGAAACGCGTCGTGCTGCGCCACGTGCCCGAGGCATCCGCGCAGCGGCTGCTGCTGGAAAACGGCGACGTCGACGCCGCGCGCAACCTGAGCCCCGACAGCCTCGCCGCGCTGACCAAGGCCGGCAAGATCAAGGTCGCGTCGTGGCCGGTGTCCGCGCTGCTATACCTGAGCCTGAACACGAAGAACCCGAATCTCGCGAAGCCCGAGGTCCAGCAGGCGATGAAGTGGCTGGTCGACTACGACGGCATCCAGCGCAACATCGTCAGCACGACCTACAAGGTCCACGAGACCTTCCTGCCCGAAGGCTTCCTCGGCACGCTGAATGCGAACCCGTACAAGCTGAACGTCGCGAAGGCGAAGGCGCTGCTCGCGAAGGCCGGCCTGGCGAACGGCTTCGACGTGACGATGGACATGCCGAACGATTATCCGTACCTCGAGATCGCGCAGGCGCTGCAGGCCAACTTCGCGCAAGGCGGCATCCGCGTGAAGCTGATCCCGGGCGATGCGAAGCAGGCGATCGGCAAGTACCGTGCGCGCCAGCACGACATCTTCATCGGCGAATGGTCGCCCGACTACATGGACCCGAACAGCAATGCGCGCGGCTTCGCCTGGAATCCGGACAATTCCGACCAGTCGAAGACGAAGATGCTCGCGTGGCGCAACAGCTGGGACATCCCGCAGCTGACGAAGGACACCGAGGCCGCGCTGGTCGAGCCGTCGCCCGCGAAGCGCGCGCAGCGTTACGAGGCGCTGCAGAAGGCCGTGCTCGCGAACTCGCCGTTCATCATCATGTTCGAGAAGGTCGTGCAGGTCGCGACGCGCCCCGGCACGACCGGGCCGGAGATCGGCCCGATCAACGACCTCGTGTCGTACCGGACGCTGGCGAAATAAGGCCGGCTGCCCGCGCGACCGGCAACGCCGGCGCGCGGGCGCATCCGTCATCCAATACGCTTCGCTCGGGGACTACGCAATGCGCTCATTACAAGAACTGCGGCTGGAATTCCTCCAGTACAAGATCGAACCGATCGGCTGGCTCGGCGACAGCCCGTCGCGCTTCGACTTCTATACCCGCACGGCCGCCGGATGCGACAGCATCCTCGAGCTGGGCGTGTTCACCGGACTGACCACGACGGCCTTCATGCTCGCGCAGCCGAAGCGGCTCGTGTCTGTCGACATCACCGATCAGTATTTCCACATCCAGGACGAGCTGAAGCACGCGGCGCAGGAACTGGCGATCGACTTCGAATTCAGGATTGCCGATGACCTCGTAATGGACCCGCTCGCGTGCGACCTGCTGTTCATCGACACCACGCACACGTACGAGCAGACGCTCGCCGAACTGAACCGGTTCGGCCCGCTCGCGCGCAAGAAGATCGTGCTGCACGACATGAACACGTCGGGCGTCTACCAGGCCGTATTCCAGTGGCTGTGGGACAACAAGCAGTTTCACATCACGTATCACGACAGCCGCGGCTGCGGCGCGGTCGTGTGCGAGCGTCACGTCGGCTATTGAGCCGCGCACGCGCAACGGGAGGCACCATGCATGCGAACGGACACGCGGTCTGCGTGGCGATCAACGACAACAACCGCGCGTGGTACGAGATGCTCGTGCCGTTCCTGCTGTCGCTGCGGCAGACAGGCTACGACGGGCAGGTGGCCGTCATCGGCTACGGACTGTCCGAACGCAAGCGGCGCATCCTGGAAAGCCAGTCGGTCGACGTGATCGAAGCGTCGAGCGCGCATGCGCTGCCGGTCGGCCGCTTCATCGAGGCCGCCGACTATTGCGCGCGCAATCCGCACATCACGAAACTCGCGCTGTACGACGCGGACATCTGGTTCTGCGCGTCCTCGTTCGACCTGTTCTCCCGGATCGCCGACGACCGCCTGTACGCGTGTCCCGACCCGCTGTTCTGCACGTTCATCGTCACGCCGCTGATCGGCGAGCGACGCGACGCGCACTGGCGTCTCGTCGTGGACGAAGTGAAAGCGCGTCACGGCGGTGCGCTGCAGGCCGGACTGGTCGCCGGCACGGCCACCGCGTGGGCGCGTTTCGCGGCGCATCTGCGCGACTGCGTCGCTCGCATTGGCACCGACTTTCAGGAATGCTTCGGAATCGACACGACGTTCCTGCACCTGTGGGGCGCGCGCGGCGAAACCGCGCTGCTCGACCCGGTCCAGAACTTCGTCAGCAAGAACGGCATTCACGAATCGTTCGATCCGAGCAACGGCACCACGACGTTGCGCTATCAGGGCGAACCGATCCGCGCGCTGCACATGACCGGCGACATCCGTTTCTTCGATCGCTGGCGCTACTACGCGAACCATGTCGACGCCGCATTGCGCGACGGCATGCCGTTCGCGCTGTCGGACGGCACGCCGGCACCGTCCGACACGGCCGCCGCCCGCATCGCCGCGACCGAATACGTGCGTTCGGCCGGGCTGACCGTCAACTCCGCCGCGATCGAGGGCAGCGCGGGCGCGTACCTGCAGGCGCTCGACGAACCGGGCGGCACGATGCTCGTCGGCAGCGGGAACCACGAGATCGTGTTGACCGCGACCCGCGACATCGCGCGGCTGAACGTGTACATCACGCACCCGTCCGGCTCGCCGTCGCCGCTGCGATGCGAGGTGCTGATCGATGGGCAGGCGCAGCACAAGGGCCCTGATCTGATGACCCATTTCTGGTATCGGATCTCGGCCGGCACCGTCATCACGCTGCGCTCGACGAGCCTCGGCGGCCAGCAGTGCAACGCGATCTGGCGGCTGCGCGAGGCGCCGGACATGCAGCAGTAGGCAGTGGACGACGCGTAGGCGGTTCGCCGCCCGACGTCAGGCGCGCGGTGTTTCGGCGAGACGTTCGGCGGCGAACCGCAATCCGCCCAGAATGCGTTCGGCGATCCGCGCCGGAAACCCGGCCGGCAGCGTCGCGCCGACCGACTCGATCACGTGCGGCGTCGCGGCGACCAGCCGTTCGATGATCGGCGTCGCGATATCGCCGAGCAGACAATGCTCGGCCATCGCACTGAAGTGACGGCGTGTGATGTCGCGCATCGCGTAGTGCTTGCGCTTGCCGTGCACGGCCATCGCGAGTTTGGCCTTGTGCCACGACCACTGGTTCGCGCCGTCGCCCTCGACCGGCCAGATCGACATCACGTCGTAGAGCGGCGTCAACCGGAACCGACCGCCCGGCAGCAGGCGCAGGCTGAAGTTCTTCGCATGCCCGTCCGGTGCGGCGAGCATCCAGAACACGATCAGCGCGGCAAACAGCGTGTCGAGGTCGTCCTGCGCCGTTTCCGACCGGCGCAGGATGGCGGCCAGATCCGGCACGCCGGGGCCGCCCTGCGATTCGTATTTCAGATGCGGCGGCACGCCGAGCGCCTGGCAGAAATCCTCCTGCGGCAAGCGCAACAGCCATCCACCTTCACGATGCAGCGCACGATCGAAACGCGCGACCGACAGCACCTTGTGCTCGCCGAAACGCACGATTTCGGCATCGGCCGTCGGCAGGCCGTACGCGCGCAGGATCGCGAGACACAGCCACTCGTTTTCGACGGAAGCGGTGAGATCCGCACGCTTGTTGCCGACCAGCCCGAGCGGCAGCTTGAGGATATGCGTCGTCGGTGTCGCGCCATGCGGGCGCATCCATCGCCCTTCGTGAAACAGCAGCGCGGTCTTTTCCTGCGCGCCGGCGAGCGACAGGCGGAAGTCGTCGTCGTCCTGTGCGGCACCTGCCACCCCGCTCGCCTGATCGAGCACGCGCGCGACCTCGTCGTCCGACAACGGCGTACCGTCGATGCGATCATGGCCGGCCGGTGCTTCGTCCTCGCCGAGCAGTTGCACCGCGCCGACGCAGTCGCGGCCGAGCGCGGCGAGCAGATCGAACGGCTCGATCGTCGCCGTGCCGAACCGGGACGCCAGCCGGCGACGAATGGCGTCGCTGTCCGGCAGCAGATTGTCGAAGTAGTGGTTCACACGCTCGCCGCGCAACGGCGCATCGCCGACGCCGAACGGCAGCGACAGCGACAACGGGCGGCCCGCGGCGGACTGCTTCCAGCCGGCGTCGTACCGCAACTCCATGTCGCCGCGCGCCGGAATCCGCCATGTCCCGACCCGCTGGCCGTTGGCCCAGATCGACAGCGCGCGCGTGTGCGAGTTGCGCCCCATCGCTTACCAGTCGATGTCGGCAGCGTCACGCCCGTCCTTTGTGCGGACGCTGAGCTCGAGACCGTACAGCGCGGTCAGTTCGAGCAATTGGCTGAGCGACAGGCTGGCGGTGCGCGTGGTCTCGAGCGACGACAGGCGCGACTGGCCGACGCCGATGCGCGCCGCCGCCTCGGCTTGCGTCAGCCCCTTGGCCTGACGCGCGGACGACAGCATTTCGCCCAGTTGCGCGGGCGTATTGACGATGAAATCCACGGCTCGGGTCCAGTAGGCAATAAATGCAGTATATCTCTGACAGACATAAACGCAAATTATTGCTGACAGACATAAACGTAAAATATCTCTGTCAGAAATAATCTGCGTGATTACGCATCGCGACATTGCCGTCGGGGACGCGTACCCGACCCTATCACCCTCCGCCAAACCATAGTTTTTATCCGCTGGCGCGAATGATTTTGGTTTTGTTAGATGGATGACACCGAATCATCCGATGACAAATATCTAACAGACCGATGACCTGCGCGTTCGCCCATACCGTCGAATCCCGCTTTGCCGAGCTGACGCCGACCGCGAAGCGCATCGCGAGCTACATGCTCGCGAATCTCGACCGTCTCGGGCTCGAAACCGCCGACCAGATCGCGCAGCAGGCCGGCACCAGCGGCATCTCGGTCGGGCGCTTCCTGCGCAGCATCGGCTACCGGAACCTCGACGATCTGAAACGCGAACTGCGCGGCGGCAGCGATCGCCCGTGGATGATCACCGATCGCCTCGACGAATATCGCCGCGCCGCCGGCACACACGTGAGCGACGGCGACGGCACCCGCAGCGACGGCACGCTGGCATCGTCGCTCGATCGCGAACTCGACGCGATCCGCCACGTCTACCGGCTCGCCGAAGAACCCGTGTTCGCGCAGGTCGCGGACCGGATCGCGCATGCCGACGCCGTGTTCATCCTCGGCATCCAGTCGACCCGCGGCATCAGCAATGCGTTCAGCAGCTATCTCGAATACCTGCGCCCTCGCGTGTTCTATTCCGACGGCCAGTCGGGCTCGTACGTCGATTCGCTGAACTCCGAATTCGAGCGGCCGTACTGCATCGTCACCGATACGCGTGCCTATTCGCGCAGCGCGCGCCGCTATTGCCAGGCGGCCGCCGAGCGCGGCCAGCCGTTCGCGCTGGTCACCGATCTCTATTGCCCATGGGCGCGTGAATGGCCGGCCGACCTGCTGCAGGTGAAGACCGACGTCGGCCAGTTCTGGGATTCGCTCGCGCCGCTCACCTGCCTGTTCAACCTGCTGATCACCGCCGTGGTCGACCGCCTCGGTCCCGCGATCGACCGGCGCGTCGCGCGCAACCGCGAACTGCAGCGCACGTTCGACCAATTCGAATCCTGAGCGCCCCGACTGCCGATGAACCCACCCCGCCTCGTCGAAATCACACCCGCCACGCATCGCGTCGAGATCGATCTCGTCTACGCGACCGAGCGCAACCTGACCGGCAAGGCGATCTACCGCCGCGCGCACTGCCTGCTGCTCGAGCCCGCCGAAGCCGCGCTGCGCCGCGCGGTCGACGTCGCCGCGCAGGCCGGCTTCACGCTGCGCGTCTACGATGCGTACCGGCCGCCGCAGGCGCAGCAGGTGCTGTGGGATTTCCTGCCCGACCCGAACTTCGTCGCTGATCTCGGCCGCGGCTCGAACCACAGCCGCGGCACCGCGCTCGACCTGACACTCGTCGACGC
Organism: Burkholderia sp. Bp8991; assembly: GCF_003853795.1. Lineage (NCBI taxonomy): Bacteria > Pseudomonadati > Pseudomonadota > Betaproteobacteria > Burkholderiales > Burkholderiaceae > Burkholderia > Burkholderia sp. Bp8991. Next base: position 27,956 of record NZ_QTQJ01000016.1, read on the forward strand.
GAACGGCGAGGCGGTCGACATGGGCACCGGCTTCGACGAGATGGTGGCCGCGTCGGGCCACTTCCACGCGGGGCTGCCCGAAGCCGTGCAACGCAACCGGCTGCTGCTGCTCGGCGTGATGCACGCGGCCGGCTTCGCGCATATCGACAGCGAGTGGTGGCACTACGAGCTGCCCGGTTCGCATGCGTTGCCGCAGATCGACAACGCCGCGAGCGGCCCGTGGCGCCTGATGTAACGACACTGCACGTTCCCTTCACCGTTCACGTTCAACGACTTCAACGACACATGGAGAAACGCACATGAAGCCCCTGACCTCCCGGCTCGTCGCGGCGCTGGCCGCCGCGTCCGTGCTCGCCGCCGTTCCGCTTGCCGCCGCACGCGCGGAAACGCCGAAGGACATGTTCGTGATGGCCACGCTGCTCGACGAATTCACGACACTCGATCCCGGCGAGATCTACGAGCTGGTGCCGGAGGAATACGTCGCGAACACGTACGACCGGCTCGTGCGTGTCGACCTGCGCGATCCGTCGAAATTCAACGGCGACGTCGCGCAGTCGTGGACGGTGAGCCCCGATGGGCTGACCTATACGTTCAAGCTGCGCCCGGGCCTCAAGTTCCACTCGGGCAACCCGCTGACGGCCGACGACGTTGCCTGGTCGATCCAGCGCGCGGTGCTGCTCGACAAGGGCCCGGCCGCCGTGCTGACCGGCATCGGCCTCACGAAGGCGAACGTCGTCGCGAACGTGAAGAAACTCGACGACCAGACGGTGTCGATCACGACCGACCACAAATACGCGCCGACCTTCGTGCTGAACGTGCTCGGCTCGTGGCCCGCGTCGGTGCTCGACAGGAAGCTGCTGCTGTCACACCAGCAGGGCGACGACTTCGGCAACGCATGGCTGAAGACCAACGAGGCCGGCTCCGGCGCGTACAAGCTGGTCAAGTGGGCGGCCGGCGACAGCATCGTGCTGCAGCGCTTCGACGGCTACCGGCTGCCGCTCGCGATGAAGCGCATCGTGCTGCGCCACGTGCCCGAAGCGGCGAGCCAGCGCCTGCTGCTGGAAAACGGCGACGTCGACGCGGCGCGCGACCTGAGCCCCGACGATCTCGCGTCGGTCGTGAAATCCGGCAAGGCGAAGGTGATGGCCTCGCCGCAGGCGACGCTGCTCTATCTCGGCCTGAACACGAAGAACCCGACGCTCGCGAAGCCCGACGTGCAGGAAGCGCTGAAGTGGCTGATCGATTATTCCGGCATCCAGACCAACGTCGTGAAGACGACTTACAAGGTGCACCAGACCTTCCTGCCCGAAAGCTTCCTCGGCACGCTGAAGGCGAACCCGTACAAGCTCGACGTCGCGAAGGCGAAGGCGCTGCTTGCGAAGGCCGGCGTGCCGAACGGCTTCTCGGTGACGATGGACGTGCGCAACGACTATCCGTATACGGAGATCGCGCAGGCCGTGCAGGCGAACTTCGCGCAGGCGGGCGTCAAGGTGCAGCTGATTCCCGGCGACAACAAGCAGACGCTCGCGAAATACCGTGCGCGCCAGCACGACATCTATATCGGCGAATGGTCGGCCGACTACATCGACCCGCACAGCAACGCGCAGGGTTTCGCATGGAACCCCGACAACTCCGACAAGTCGAGCTATAAAATGCTGGCCTGGCGCAACAGCTGGGACATTCCGCAACTGACGAAGGAGACCGACGCCGCGCTCGCCGAGCCGACCGCCGCGCAACGCGCGCAACGGTATCAGGCGATGCAGAAGGACCTGCTCGCGCGCTCGCCGTTCGTGATCATGTTCGAGAAGGTCGCGCAGGTCGCGACGCGGCCCGGCGTGAGCGGGCTCGAAGTCGGACCGATCAACGATCTCGTGTCGTACCGTAACCTGAAGAAGCAATAAGATTCGCCGCATGTCGACTCCCGTCTCCTCCCTCGAAGCACTGCGCACGCTGCCCGCGCGCCGCCCGGCCGTACGCTGGGCGCTGCGCGTGCTGCGCTGGGCGCTCACGCTCGCCGTCACGTTCGCGGGGCTGCTCGCGCTGACGTTCGTGATCGGCCGCAAGGTGCCGATCGATCCCGTGCTCGCGATCCTCGGCGATCGCGCGTCGGCCGAGGCGTACGCGGCCGAGCGCCTCGCGCTGGGCCTCGACAAGCCGCTCGTCACGCAGTTCATGATCTACGCGCGCGACGTGCTGCACGGCGATCTCGGCATGTCGCTGCTGACGTCGAACCCGGTGCTCGACGACATCAGGCGCGTGTTCCCCGCCACGCTCGAACTCGCGACGATCGCGACGCTGATCGGCATCGCGATCGGCGTGCCGCTCGGCGTCGCGGCCGCGGTGAAGCACAACCGGCCGATCGACCACGTCGCGCGCTTCGTCGGCCTGATCGGCAATTCGGTGCCGGTGTTCTGGCTCGGGCTGATGGGGCTGCTGCTGTTCTATGCGCGGCTGCACTGGGTCGGCGGCCCCGGCCGGCTCGATCCCGTGTACGACGGGATGGTCGACCCGCGCACGGGCAGCCTGCTGATCGACGCGGCGCTCGCGGGCGAGTGGGACGTGTTCCGCAACGCGGTGTCGCACATCGCGCTGCCGGCCGCGATCCTCGGCTACTACTCGGTCGCGTACCTGAGCCGGATGACGCGCTCGTTCATGCTCGACCAGCTGAGCCAGGAATACATCGTCACCGCGCGCGCGAAGGGCTTGTCCGAGCGCCGCGTGATCTGGCGGCACGCGTTCGGGAACATCGCGGTGCCGCTCCTGACCGTGATCGCGCTCACGTACAGCAACCTGCTCGAAGGCTCGGTGCTGACCGAGATCGTGTTCGCGTGGCCGGGGCTCGGCTCGTACCTGACGGGTGCGCTGCTGAACGCCGACATGAACGCGGTGCTCGGCGCGACGCTCGTGATCGGCGCGATGTTCATCACCGTCAACCTGCTGACCGACGCGCTGTACCGCGTGTTCGATCCGCGTGCGCGCTGAGGGCTGTCGCGACATGACTGCTGCCGCCCTGCTTCCTTTCCCGTCCATGCCGAAGGTGTCCCGACCATGAATGCCGAGCGTCTCACGCTGCGCGCGTGGCTGCTTTCCGATGCGCCCGCGTCGCGCGCGCAGGCCGCGTTCGGCCTCGCGTATCGCCGCTGGCGCCGCTTCGCCGCCAATCCGCTCAACCTGTTCGGGCTCGCGATCCTGGTCGCGCTGATCGTCGTCGCGATCGTCGGCCCGCTGATCATGCCGCACGATCCGCTGCGCCAGGTGCTGTCCGACCGCCTGCTGCCGCCCGGCTCGCCGTCACACTGGCTCGGCACCGACCAGCTCGGCCGCGACATCCTCTCGCGGCTGATCGACGGCTCGCGCCTCACGCTCGGCATCGCGCTGCTCGTGGTCGTGATCGTCGTGCCGATCGGCCTCGCGATCGGCACGACGGCCGGCTATTGCGGCGGTTTCGTCGACAGCGTGCTGATGCGCATTACCGACATCGCCCTCGCGTTCCCGAAGATCGTGCTCGCGCTCGCGTTCGCGGCCGCGCTCGGGCCCGGCGTGATCAACGCGGTCGTCGCGATCTCGATCACCGCGTGGCCCGCCTATGCGCGGCTCGCGCGCGCGGAGACGATCCGCATCGCGCAGGCCGACTACATCCACGCGGCGCGCCTGCAGGGCGCATCGGGCCCGCGGATCCTGCTGCGCTACATCGTGCCGCTGTGCATGTCGTCGGTGATCGTGCGCGCGACGCTCGACATGGCCGGCATCATCCTGACCGTCGCGGGCCTCGGCTTCCTCGGCCTCGGCGCGCAGCCGCCGAGCCCCGAATGGGGCTTCATGGTCGCGTCCGGCCGCAACGTGCTGCTCGACGCGTGGTGGGTCGCGACGCTGCCCGGCGCGGCGATCCTGCTCGTCAGCCTCGCGTTCAACCTGCTCGGCGACGGGCTGCGCGACGTCTTCGATCCGCGTCATGGAGCGTGACATGTCACTGAATTCCGTCAACGCCGCCGCGCCGCTCTGCGAGATCGACGGCCTGAAGATCGGGTTTCGCGGACACGACGGCGTCGTGTCCGACGCGGTGCGCGACCTGTCGCTGACGCTCGCGCCCGGCGAACGGCTCGGCATCGTCGGCGAATCGGGCTCCGGCAAATCGCTGACGGGCCGCGCGCTGCTCGGCCTGCTGCCGGAAGCCGCGCGCTGGTCGGCCCGCACGATGCGCTTCGCGGGCCGCGATCTGCTCGCGATGTCGGCGAGCGAACGCCGGCGCCTGTGCGGCAGCCAGATGGGGATGATCCTGCAGGATCCGAAGTATTCGCTGAACCCGGTGATGACCGTCGCGAAGCAGATGGGCGAAGCATTCCGGCTGCATGAGCCGGGGCTGCGCGGCCGCGCGCTGCGCGAACGGATCGTCGATGCGCTCGCGGCCGTGCAGATCCGCGATCCGGCGCGCGTCGCCGATGCGTATCCGCACGAGCTGTCGGGCGGCATGGGCCAGCGCGTGATGATCGCGATGATGGTGTCGACCGGCCCGCGCCTGTTGATTGCCGACGAACCGACCTCCGCGCTCGACGTCGCGGTATCGATGCAGGTGCTCGCGGTGCTCGACGCGATGATCGCGCGGCACGGCACGGGGCTGATGTTCATCAGCCACGATCTGCCGCTCGTGATGTCGTTCTGCGATCGCGTCGCGGTGATGTATGCGGGCCGCGTCGTCGAAACCTGCGCCGCGCGCGACCTGCGCAATGCCACGCATCCCTACACACGCGGGCTGCTCGCGGCGAACCCGCCGCTCGCGAACCCGCCCGACGAACTGCCGGTGCTGCGGCGCGATCCGGCGTGGCTCGATACGGTTTCGCCTGCAAGCGCTGCGACGGCACAACAGGAGTCCGCACCATGATCGACGTCGATCACGCCTCGATCCGTTTTCCGACCCGCACGGGCCATGTCGACGCCGTGCGCGATGCGAGCTTCGCGGTGCGCGACGGCGAAGTGTTCGGCCTCGTCGGCGAATCGGGCTCCGGCAAGTCGACGCTGCTGCGTGCGCTGACCGGCCTCGTGCCGCTCGCGGGCGGCAGCCTGTCGATCGACGGCCGGCCCGTCGGCGGCACGCCCGACCGCGCATTCCGCCGCCACGTGCAGATGGTGTTCCAGGATCCGTACGCGTCGCTGCATCCGCGCTTCACGGTCGACCAGACGCTGCGCGAGCCGCTGTCGATCCACGGGATCGACGACGCCGACGCGCGCATCGCCCGCGCGCTGTCCGAAGTCGGGCTCGGCCCGGCGTTCCGCTTCCGCTATCCGCACCAGCTGTCGGGCGGCCAGCGCCAGCGTGTCGCGATCGCGCGTGCGCTGATCGTCGAGCCGCGCGTGCTGCTGCTCGACGAGCCGACCTCCGCGCTCGACGTGTCGGTGCAGGCGGAGATCCTGAACCTGCTGCGCCGCCTGCATCGCGAACGCAACCTGACGATGATCCTCGTCAGCCACAACCTCGCGGTGATCGGCTTCCTGTGCCAGCGCGTCGCGGTGATGCAGCATGGCGAGATCGTCGAACAGCTGCGGATCGAGGACGTGCGCGCCGGGCAGGTGGCACGCGACTACACGCGCACGCTGCTGCGCGCGACAGAAGGGTACCGCCGGCTCGATCCGGTCGCCTGACATGTGCGCGACGCGCGGGCGTGCGATACTCGGCACCCCGTGCGTCGGTGCGCCAGTGCGCCGACGCGCCGCCGAATGGAACCCTCGCGCGCCGCGCGGGTCCATGTCCTTTCGTCAACAGCTCAACAGCTATAGGGAGGCGTTCATGCTGCAATTCATCGAAACCCTGGTGGTCGGGCTCATCGTCGGCCTCCTCGCCCGTGCGCTCAAGCCCGGCGACGACAAGATGGGTATCCTGATGACCATCGTGCTCGGCATCGTCGGCTCGCTCGTCGCGGGCTACATCGGCCGCGCTGCCGGCTGGTATGCGCCGGGCCAGGGCGCGGGCTGGATCGCGTCGATCATCGGCGCGATCGTGCTGCTCGTGATCGTCGGCGCGGTGCGCAAGCGCGCGGGCTGACCGCCGCATCGCCCGCGTCGGTGCACAACGGCCGCTCGTTCACACGAGCGGCCGTTTTTCTTTTTGCACACCTCAATTCGCGCCCGCCTCGAATCGTTGAATCCTCAACGATTTACCGGCAAATGCCGCATCCATTGACGCCCCTTCCGCAAGCGTACGCCACCGGCAATACCCTGACTTGCGGCCGCACAAATTTGAGATAAATTGATTGAAGGAATACGGCGTCATTTGCTTATTGCCGTTATTTCCGTCTTTTCATTCAAGAGGTCCGATGGATTTGCCGTTTACGCATACAGCACCGCAGCGTTGACGGACTGCCATTCGAGCGGCCCCGCTGCGACGCGCTTCCTCTCTGGAGCCTGTCATGAAGCATCGCCTGTTTGCCGCCTCGTTTGCCCTGGCTGCCGCGCTTCTGGCCTCGTCCTCGTCATATGCCGCCGGCGCGTCCGGCATCATCCACTTCACCGGCATGATCGTCGAGCCGCCGTGCTCGTTCGCGCTCGACACCGCCGACACCGCGCATGCCCACGTGCGCGCCGACTGCCCGCGTCCGGCGACCGGACAGGTCGCGTTCGTCGACGCGGCCAGCCTGCGCACGATCAAGACCACGACCTTTACGCAGGCGTCGCGCGCAATCGTTTTACCGGACCGTCCGGGCAACGCGCATGCGCCGATGATCGCCGTCGTCACCTATCAGTAAGCAACTCGCGCCGCCGGCGTCGCGTGGCGCGTCAGTCGCGATGGCTGGCGATCCAGTCGCTGAACGCGCGAATCTTCTGCTGGCTGCCGATGCTCTCGGGATAGACGAAGAAATAGCGGGCGCCGGTCTCGAGCACGATGTCGAACGGCCGTTCGAGCCGGCGCGCGCTGACGTCGTCGTCGACGAGCGTCACGTCGCCGATCGCGACGCCGAAGCCCTGCATCGCCGCGTTCGTCGCGAGATCGAGCGTGTCGAAGGTCGGCCCGCGCTCCGCGTCGACGGCACGCTCACCCGCGTAATCGAGCCACGCGCGCCAGTCGCGATGGTCGCGCGTCGGATGCAGCAGCGTATGGCGCGCGAGATCGCCGACCGCATCGAGCGGCGTCGCGTGCCGCAGCTCGGGTGCGCACACCGGCGTCAGCCGCTCGTCGAACAGCGGCAGCGCGAACACGCCCGCGCCCGGCGACGTGCCATAGACGACCGCCGCATCGAACGGCTCGGCCGAGAAATCGACGACGTGCTGCCACGCGGTCGTGATCTGCACGTGGAGATCGGGATGCTCGCCCTGGAAGCGCATGATGCGCGGCAGCATCCAGCGCATCACGCAGGTCGGCACCTTCAGCGCGAGATCGGTGCGCTGCCGCGTGAGCTTCATCGAGATGTCCTCGATCCGCGCGAAGCTCTCGTTGACGACCGGCAGCAATTGCTCGCCCTCCGCCGTCAGCGTGAGGCCCTTCGCGTGCCGCTTGAACAACGGAAAGCCGTAGTGCGCTTCGAGTGTCAGGATCTGCCGGCTCACCGCGCCCTGCGTGAGGCACAGCTGCTCGGCCGCGCGCGTGAAGCTGCGGTGGCGAGCCACGGTCGAGAAGATCTGCAGCGCGTGCAGGGGCGGAAGTCGGCGCATGACGAAGCGGGTAAGGCGGGTAAACGGACCGCGGATCGCGGATCGACCGCGCTGAACGACGGCGCGGCAGGACCGCGCGTCGACATCGGCGCGCGCTGATCGACACGATAAGCCAAACGCGGGCTTTACGCGAGGTGCGCCGGGCGCTCAGGTCGTAGGAACTAGCGCGCCCGCCGCGATGCGTGACGCCGACGCGACGACGTCCGCGCGTGCCGCCGCGCTCAGGCGGTGGGAACGAGCGCACCCGCCGCGATGCGCGCCGCCGACGCGACGACGTCCGCGCGTGCCGCCGCGTCGGCACGCGGCTGCGTGAACGACACGGCCAGCACGATCGGCGCGCGCGACGGCGGCCACAGCACCGCGACGTCGGTCGTCGTGCCGTAGCCGCCGGTGCCGGTTTTGCCGGCACTGCGCCAGCCGGGCGGCACGCCGGCCGCGATTCCGGTCGCGCCGCCGGTCATCCATTCGGTGAGCTGCGCACGCTGCGGCTCGCGCAGCGTGTCGCCGAGCAGCAGCCGCTGCAGCATGTCGACCATCGCGACCGGCGTCGACGTATCGCGCTCGTCGCCGGGCGCGGCCTGGTTCAGTTCGGGTTCCCAGCGGTCGAGCCGGAACGCGGTGTCGCCGCTTTCATGCGCGAACGACGTGACGGCCTGCGGGCCGCCGAGCACGCCCATCAACAGGTTCCCCGCGCCCTTGTCGCCCGACTGCAGCAGCGCGGTGCAGAGCTGCGCGATCGTCATCCCCGTATCCACATGGCTTTCCGTCACCGGCGACCCGGCCACGACCTCGTAGCGGCGATACAGGATGCGGCGCGGCAGCAGCGATGCGTCGAGCGAACCGCGTGCGAGTATCGCGGCGGCGGCGACGACCGCATAGGTGCCGCACAGCGGGAAGCGCTCGCGCGCGTGATGCGCGATGCGCGTGCCGTTCGACGTATCGAGTGCGGCGACGCCGAGCCGGCCGTTCGACGCTTTTTCGAGCGCGGCGAGTTCGGCCTGGGCGACGTGGGCGCGCCCCTGGTCGGCGACGGGTGCCGACGAGCAGGCGGCGACGAACGGCGCGGCGACGGCGGCGAGCAACAGCGAGCGGCGTGTCGGAGAGTGTTCCATGGATGAAGGCTGTTCGGTCGGAAACGGTGGCACGGAGCAACGCACGCGCGCATCGGCGATGCGCGCGTGTTCACGCCGACGGCCGGCTCGCGACGGCATTCGCCGCGCATCCCCGAAGACGTCCGTCGGCCCCCATGCGGCAGGACTCACATGAACAGACCCTAGCGTAGCAGCGCGCGCCGCTCGCGTCAGCCTTGCGACGAAGGCAGGTACGGCATCGGATTGACGGGCTTGCCGTCACGCCGCACCTCGAACAGCAGCGCGACACGCGAGTTGTCGAGGTCGCCCATCTCGGCGATCTCGTCGCCCTGGCGCACGATGTCGCCGGTCTTCACGAGCAGCTTGCGGTTGTGCGCATAGGCCGTGAGGAAATCGGCGTTGTGCTGGACGATGATCAAGGTGCCGTAATCGTTCAGGCCGGTGCCCGCGTACATCACACGGCCGTCGGCGGCCGCACGAACCGGATCGCCCGGCCGGCCGGCGATCTGGATGCCGCGGTTCTGCCCCGGCTTGAATGCATCGACGATCTTGCCCTGCGCGGGCCATCTGAGCGCCACCGCGCCCGCATGGCGCCGGGTCTCCTTCACGACCTGCCGGTCGCTCGCCGTCGATGCGCTCGCCTGCGCGGCGCCCGCCGCATTGCTCGCGGCGGCCGGTGCGGCCGCCTGCGCGCTGGCCGACGCGCCCGGCGCCTGCAGCGGCTGCTGCCGGACGATGCGCAGCACCTGCCCCATGCGCAGCCTGCCGCGCCCGTCGAGCTTGTTCCAGGTCCGCAGGTCGGCGACGCTGCAGTCGTTGGCGGACGCGATGCCCGACAGCGTGTCGCCGCGTTTCACCACGTACTTCTGCGCGACGAGAATGGGCGCCGGCGGCGCCGCCGGCGCGGCGGCGGGCTGGCCCGACGTCGAGCCCGCCAGCGTATCGCTCGGCGGGACGGACGGCGTACTGGCGCAACCGGCCATGACGAGCACCGCGGCCAGGCCGGACAGCCACGCCGACTTGCGGCAAATCTCGCGCTGTTTCATGGACGATCGACTCCGGTTTGACAATCTTTCAAGCATCTCAAAAACGGAACGGCCGACGTGTAACCGGATGCAAACAATGATGACAAACGATCACGAACCGGGTGCCGGCAAACACTTGTTACCGGGAATACGGTCGGATTCGGAAAAACTTGACGGTATTGGACGGGCGATTCGGAAGAAATTTCGCGATGCACCGATTATTTCGAACGGCTTTCATTGCGCGCGTGAGCGCGCCGGCGAGCCAGTGCGGCCCGCGCCGTCCGCCCGCTCAACGCAGCCAGTCGACCAGCTCCGCGCAGGCCCACGCGATGCCGATGCAGAGGAACAGCACGTGCAGCGCGATCTTGAACGACACGCCCCACGACGAATCGACCCGCATGACAGTCTCCCCCGGTTGATATGCGGCCATGATCCGGCATCGATCCCGCCCCGAAAATGCGGAACCGGCGAACGGGGCCTCAGGCCCAGCCTGAGACCGGTGCGGCGGTTCCTGCTAACTTATCGGCCATACCCATCCTTACGCGCCCCAACGATCATGCGCTTCGACCTGACCGACCTGCGGCTCTTCCTGAACATCTGCGAGGCCGGCACGATCACGGGCGGCGCCGAGCGCACCCACATCACGCTGCAGGCCGCCAGCGAGCGCATCCGCGGGATGGAGGACGAGCTCGGCGTGCCGCTGCTGCACCGGACCAAGTCGGGCGCGCAGGTAACCGACGCCGGCCGCGCGCTCGAGCACCACGCGCGCACGGTGCTGCAGCAGATCGACCACATGCGCGGCGAGCTGCAGCAATACGGCCAGGGGCTGCGCGGGCATATCCGGCTGCTGTGCAACACGGCGTCGCTGAGCGAATACCTGCCCGACGCGCTCGCCGCGTATCTGCCGCTTCACCCGAAACTGTCGATCAGCGTCGAGGAGCGCTCGAGCCAGGAAATCGTGCATGCGATCCGCAACAGGACGGCCGAGGTCGGCATCGTCGCCGATTCGGTCGGACTCGGCGGGCTCGAACAGAAGCCGTTCAGAGAGGACTGGCTGATCGCGGTCGTGCCGGCCGGTCATCCGCTCGCCGCGCGCGACAAGGTCGCGTTCGACGAGATCGCCGACGCGGACTTCATCGGGCTGACCGACGGCAGCGCGCTGCAGGTCCATCTGGCGGACCAGGCGCGTGCGCTCGGCAAGCGGATCCGCTACCGTGTGCAACTGAAGAGTTTCGATGCGATCTGCCGCGTGATCGCAAGCGGCGTGGGGATCGGCATCGTGTCGCGCCATGCGGCCGAACGCGCGATGCAGACGATGGACGTGCGGCTCGTCGAGCTGTCCGATGCGTGGAGCCACCGCAAGCTGACGCTCTGCGCGCGCTCGTTCGATGCGTTGCCGAAATATACGCAGGCGTTCGTGTCGTATCTGTCGGGCGACATGCCGCCACGCTGAACGTCGTGCGCGCCGCAACAGCGTGGCGATACCCGAGGAGACATCGCAGCCATGACCGGACCCGAACTCGCGATGCACTATCGCGCCTACATCGACTGCCTGAACCGGCAGGACTGGCCGGCGCTCGGCCGGTACGTCGCCGACAATGTGATCCACAACGACCGGCCGCTCGGCCTGGCCGGCTATCGCGCGATGCTGGAGCAGGATTTCCGCGACATTCCGGATCTCCATTTCGAGGTCCGGCTGCTCGTGTGCGAACCGCCGCGCATCGCATGCCGGCTGCGCTTCGCCTGTGCGCCGAAAGGGACCTTCATGGGGCTCGCCGTCGACGGCACGCGCGTCACGTTCGCCGAAAACGTCTTCTACGAATTTCACGACGGAAGGATCCGGCAGGTCTGGTCTGTGATCGACAAGGCCGCGATCGAAGCGCAGCTGTGACGCTGCCGGCCGTCACGGCTTACCGCAGCCCCGACACGGCCATATAGGCGCCGAGCGCGATCATCCCGACGAAGAAGCAGCGCTTGAACGCCTTCTCGCTCATCACGCGTCGCGCGTACTGCCCGCCGATCATCCCCGCGAGCGCCGGCACGAGTGCCAGCGCCGATACGCCGAGATCGACCGTCTGCAGCGCGCCCGTCACGCGCAACTGCAGGCCGAGCGTGATCGTCGACGCGGTAAACGACAACCCGAGCGCCTGGATCAGGTCGTCCTTCGACAGGCGCAGCGCCTGCAGGTACGGCACGGCCGGCACGACGAACACGCCGGTCGCGGCCGTCACGACGCCCGTCAGGTAGCCAACCGCGGCCGACAGCCACTTTTCGTGACGGCCCGGCGCGGGCAGCCGCGCGGCGGCGAGCCCCCAGCCGCCGTATGCGACCAGCACGATGCCGAGTGCCGCACGGGTCCACGCGCTGCCGGCCGCGAGCGCGGGCAGCCCGCCCGTCAGCGTGCCGAGCGTCAGCCCGGCGAGCAGCGGCCACAAACGCCGCAGCAATGGCCCGAACGACGGGCCGAGCCACAACTGCCACACGTTGGTGATGAACGACGGCACGAGCAGCAGGCTCGCGGCGGCTGACGGCGACATCGCGAGCGTCAGCAGCCCCATCGCGATCGTCGGCAGCCCGAGGCCGATCATGCCCTTGACCGCGCCGGCGAGCAGAAAGACCAGCACGATGATCGTCAGCGTATGCGTTTGCATGGCGGGGGTTCGGTCCGGTTGAATACGGCGCCGATGGTGAACCACCGTCACGCCGTCGGCCATCTGGCTTTGCCTGAGGCTGGCTCGGGCCCGCCCGGCGGGGCCTGTCACCCCGCTACCCCGCTACCCCGCCACCCATCGCCTCATCGCCCCGTTGCCCCGTCGCACCGTCGCACCGCCATGCGCGCCGTTCAGGCACCATGCGCCGGCCCCCGTCCCTGCTCGCTGTCGAGGTGCGCCATCTGCGCGGCCGGATAACGCTCGCCGGCAGCCGCCCCGGCGGGAACCGCCGTTTCGATGCGGGCGAGATCATCGACCGTTAGTTGCAATTTAGATGCCTGAAGCGCGTCCTGGAGTTGCGTGCGCTTGCGTGCGCCGATCAGTGGCACGATGTCGTCGCCGCGCGACAGCGCCCATGCGATCGCGATCTGCGCCGGGTTGCTGCCCTTCTCGTCGGCGATCGCGCGCAGCGCGTCGACCAGCGCGAGGTTGTGCGCGAGGTTCTCGCCCTGGAACCGCGGGCTGGCCGCGCGGAAATCGCGCTCGCCCTGCCGCGCCGCGCTCCAGCCGCCGCCGAGCAGTCCGCGCGACAGCACGCCGTAGGCCGTCACGCCGATCCCGAGTTCGCGGCACACGGGCAGGATGTCCGTCTCGATCCCGCGCGACAGCAGCGAGTATTCGATCTGCAGGTCGGCGATCGGCGCGACGGCCGCCGCGCGGCGGATCGTGTCGGCCCCGACCTCCGACAGGCCGATGTGGCGCACGTAGCCGGCCTTCACGAGATCGGCGATCGCCCCGACCGTCTCTTCGATCGGCACCGCCGGATCGACGCGCGCCGGCCGGTAGATGTCGATGTGGTCGGTGCCGAGCCGCTTCAGCGAATACGCGACGAAATTACGGATCGCCTGCGGCCGCGCGTCGTAGCCGACGAACGCGCCGGCCGGATCGCGCAGCGCGCCGAACTTCACGCTGATCAGCACCTGGTCGCGCGTGCGGCCGCGCAGCGCGTCTCGGATCAGCATCTCGTTGTCGCCCATCCCGTAGAAGTCGCCGGTATCGAGCAGCGTGATCCCGTTGTCGAGCGCCGCGTGCAGCGTCGCGACGCTTTCGTCGCGATCCGCCGGCCCGTAGAGATCCGACATCCCCATGCAGCCGAGCCCGATCGACGATACCTGCGGGCCCGTGCGGCCCAGTTGACGCTTGTCCATGTCCGTTTCCTCGCGGTGGTGAGTGAATGAACCGGATTCTGGGCGTAATGCGGCGCGCGATAAACGCGAAACGCCCAACCAAATCATTCGACGCTGATTAACAATGGAGCCTCCCGATCCGTCACGTTTCCGCCCCGCATGGACCATCTGCATGCAATGCGCATCTTTGCGCGCGTCGCCCACCTCGGCAGCTTCACGAAAGCCGCCGAGCAGTTGCAATTGCCGCGCCCGACCGTCAGCAATGCCGTCCAGTACCTGGAGAAGCACCTGAAGGTGCGCCTGTTGCAGCGGACGACGCGGCGCGTCGCGCTGACCGCGGAAGGCGCGACCTACTACGAGCGCTGCACGCGGCTGCTGGCCGACCTGGACGACGCCGAGACGCTGTTCGACGAAGCCGGTGCGTCGCCGCGCGGCCTGATCCGCGTCGACCTACCCGAGCGCTTTGCACTGGACAAGGTGATTCCGGCGCTGCCGGATTTCCACGCACGCTATCCCGACCTGCGCGTCGTGCTGAGCACGACCGACCGCTTCGTCGATCTCGTCGCCGACGGGATCGACTGCGCGGTGCGGGTCGGCGTGCTGTCCGACACGTCGCTGGTCGCGCGGCGCGTCGGCGAGATGGCGCAGATCAACTGCGCGTCGCCCGCGTATCTTGCGCGATACGGCATGCCGCGCTCGCCGGACGATCTGCCCGACCACGTCGCGGTCGGCTATTTCTCGAGCCGCACGGGCCGCGAGCTGGACTGGGAATATGCGGACATGGATTCCGGCGCGCTGCAGACCGTGAAGATGCGCAGCGTGGTCGCGGTGAACAGCTCGCACGCGTATCTCGCGTGCTGCCTCGCGGGCCTCGGGCTGATCCAGGCGCCGCGCGACGGGCTCGCGCCGCTGCTGGAAGACGGCTCGCTGGTCGAGGTGCTGCCGGAATGGCATGCGGCGCCGCTGCCGGTGTCGGTCGTGTTTCCGAACGGCCGGCATCTGGCGCCGCGCGTGCGGATCTTCGTCGACTGGCTCGCGCACACGCTCGACGACGCGCACCGCGCGCAATGACGACGGCCGGCGCCAGGGCAACCCACCCCGGGCGCCGACCGGTCAAGCGCATCAGAACTTGTGGCGGATCGCGGCGCGCACCGCGAACTGGTTCGCCGACGACGACGGACCGTCCGTCCCGACCACGTAGCCGCCGTCGGCCGCGGTGCCCGTCTTGTCGCCGGCGACCTTCTGCCATGCGCCCTGCAGGTAGACGTCGGTGCGCTTGGACAGGCTGTAGTCGGCCATCAGCCCGACGGTGTGATATTTCGGCTTGAACGAACCGGCCGCGGCGTCGAACTTGCCGTCGGTATACACGTACTGCGCGCCGAGATAGAAATCGGGCGTGAGCTGGTACTTGCCGTTGATCTCGAAGTTCTGGAACCTGGTCGCCGTGAGCCCGAGGCCGTCGAATGTCGACGCCGGCAGGTAGACGGTCGACACCGGGTTCTTCACGTCGGTCTTCGTATAGACGAAGCCGACCGTCGCCGGACCGAACGTATAGTTGATGCCGCCGCCGAAGATCCGCAGGCGGTCGGCGACGAAGTTCGCGTCGTCGGCCGCGATCGCGCCCGCATTGCCGGCGCCCGGGCTGTTCGCCTGCAGATACGCGGCCGCGACCTGCAGCCCGGCCAGCGAATACTGCGCGCCGATGCTGTACTGGCGGTTGGTCGAGAAGCCCGTGCTGTTGCTGAAGCTGTAGGTGCCGCCGAACGACAGCCCGTTCCAGTCGGGGCTCGCGTACTTGACCGTGTTGTTGACGCGGAAGGAGTTGTCCGTGTTGTCGTTGTCGAACGGGTGCGAGAACAGCGTGCCGCCCCAGTTGCCGTTCGCGGTGAGCGGCGCGAGATAGTCGACGACCGCATCGTACTGGCGGCCGAAGGTCAGCGTGCCGAAGCGCGACGCGCTCAGCCCGACGAACGCCTGGCGGCCGAACATCCGGCCGCCCTGGTTGAACCGGCCGTTGTTCACGTCGAAGCCGTTTTCCAGCGTGAAGATCGCCTTCAGCCCGCCGCCGAGGTCCTCGCTGCCCTTCAGGCCCCAGCGGCTGCCCTGCGCATAGCCGCTCGCGAGCTGGTAATTCGTTTTTCCGACCCCGTTCACGCTCACGTTGTTCGTGTAGTTGAAGCCCTCGTCGATCAGGCCGTACAGCGTCACGCTGTCCTGCGCGAAGGCCGGCGCGGCGAAAGCGGCCAGCGCGGCGGCAAAAATGACGTGCTTCTTCATGACGGATCTCCGGAGCCGGGTGCCGGGCAGGCCATTCGCCCGGCGATTGTTTGGTCTGTTTTATAGAGGTGGCCCGCAGGGCGGACTGCGCGGTGTGCGGCCGCGAGGACAAAATGGTGTCACGTCGCAAACCGCCCGTCCATCGGGGCGTGGGCGCGGCCAGCAAAGCGTTGCGCTCGTCCAACTGCCCTGTTCTTCCGATGCCATGAGCACGCTTATCGGCAGCGGCCGGCCGGCCCGCTATCCGCGTAAACCCGGACGGCACCGCATCGGTGGCACAATGCGCATCCGTTCGTCATTTCTTCACGAATTCATGCTTCACCCCGATTCATGCGCGGCAGGTGCCGGCCGCGCACGCGGCGCGCGCCGGGAGGCGGCCCGATGACCGCCGCCGCCCGGGCCGGCCGCTACGCCGAACTCGATTTCTTCCGCGGCCTCGTGCTGCTGGTGATCGTCGTCGATCACATCGGCGGCAGCATCCTGTCGCGCGTGACGCTGCATGCGTACGCGCTGTGCGATGCGGCCGAGGTGTTCGTGTTCCTCGGCGGTTTCGCGACCGCCATCGCGTACAACTCGCTCGCCGAGCGCCACGACGAGGCCGCCGCGCGCCAGCGTTTCATCCGCCGTGCGTTCGAGATCTACCGCGCATTCCTCGTGACGGCCGGCCTGATGCTGCTGATCACCGCCGTGCTGAACGCGTTCTCGATCGACGGCCCGAACATGCCGACCAACGATCTCGACGGCATGCTCCACAAGCCGCTCGCCGCGCTGCGCGACATCCTGCTGTTCCGCCGCCAGCCGTATCTCGCGTCGGTGCTGCCGATGTATGCGTTCTTCGCGCTGCTCGTCCCGCTCGCGCTGCCGCTCGCGCGCACCCAGCCGTGGCTGATGCTCGCATTCAGCGGCTCGCTCTGGTACGCGGCGCCGCACGTCGCGCGCTTCTTGCCGACCGTCGAAGGCGCGCCGTGGGACTTCAACCCGTTCGCGTGGCAGTTCCTGTTCGTGCTCGGCGTGATCGCGCGCTGCCAGCCCGTCTACCAGACGCTCGCGCCGAAACCCCAGGGCTGGCTGCTGACGGCCGTGTCGCTCGCGATCGTCGCGGCCGGCGCGTACTACCGGCTGCGCGTCGAGCCGTTCCCGACCGATCCGTCGATCAAGCAGAACCTCGGCGCGCTGCGGCTCGCGAACTTCCTCGCGATCGCGTGGCTCGCGGCCAAGCTCGTGCACCTCGGGTGGATGAAGAAGGTCGCGCACGCGATGCCGTGGATCGGCACGATCGGCCGCCAGGGGCTGCTGTGCTTCGTCGCCGGCACCGGCATCTCGCTCGCGGTCGACTCGCTGCTCTACCAGGCGACCGAAGGCTATCTCGACGTGCCGCTCGGCCTGGCCGCCGACGTCGTCGCGATGGGCCTGCTGTATCTCGTCGCGAAGCTTTATGCGCCGCTGGTGTCGCGGCTGTCGTTCCCGTTCCGTACGCGGCGATGACGTGCCGCGCCGTCACGCGCCGCTGCTACGATAGCGGGCGCCTCTCCTGAAACGCTTCGCCATGCGCCGACTCGCCCTTCCGTTCGCCGTCGCCCTGATCGCCGGCTCCATCGCCACTGCCCACGCCACGCCGGGCGGGCCCGCGGCCGCGCCGGCGACGTCCGCGCCCGCGATCGTCCCGCCCGCAACGGTCGCGCCGGCCGCCCAGGAACCGCCGGTGAATCCGGGCAGCAGCGTCGTGCTGCGCGCGTTCCGGTCGGCGTCGCTCAAGCGCGACTGGTCGTACACGGTCTACCTGCCGCCCGGCTACAACCCGGAAGGCGCGCGCTACCCGGTGCTGTACCTGCTGCACGGCAATGCCGGCAATGCAAACGACTGGATCACGCAGGGCCGGCTGCAGGCCACGGCCGACACGCTGATCGAACGCCGCGAGATCCCGCCCGTCGTGATCGTGATGCCGCAAGGCGGCACCGACTGGTACGTCGACCGCAAGGAGAAGATGCAGAGCGCGTTCCTGAACGACCTGCTGCCGGAAGTCGAAGCGCACTTCGCGGTGTCGAACCAGCGCGCGGGCCGCGCGATCGGCGGCGTGTCGATGGGCGGCTTCGGCGCGCTGCGTTTCTCGCTGCTCGAACCGGGCCTGTTCTGCGGCGCGATGCTGCTGAGCCCCGCGATCTACGCGAACGAGCCGCCGCTCAATTCCGCCGCGCGCTATGTCGGCGTGTTCGGTGACCGGCAGTTCGACCCGCGCGTGTGGCACGAGCTGAACTACCCGGCCCTGATGCGCGGCTATTTCGCGCGCAACTGGCGCGTGCCGATGTTCATCGCGGCCGGCGACGACGACCTGACGATCCAGGCCGAATCGAGCGTCCTGTACACGCAGCTGCGCCGCGCGCAGAACCCGGCCGAACTGCGCATCGTCGATGGCGGGCACACGTGGGACGTGTGGCGCGGGGTGCTCGGGTCGGGGTTGAAGTACGCGCTGGAATGCGTGAAGTAATGCGTGACGTAATGGAGCCGGCCGACGCGTCAGGCAACCGCACAACGATCACCTGACGCCGCTTCCTACTCTGCGCCGGCGTCACCGGCGCAAGGCGCGCGCCGCGCTGTCGCGCTGCCTCGCGCCTGATTCAATTCCACGCGTGACGCGCCGGCCGCACGCCGTTCAGGTAGTAGTTGCCGACGAGGTGATACTTCCACCGCACCGGATCATGCAGCGTGTGCGTGCGCGCATTGCGCCAGTGCCGGTCGAGATTGTGTTCGGCGAGCGTCGACTGCGTGCCCGCCAGCTCGAACAGCTTCTCGCCCGCGAGCAGCGCGATCTCGGTCGTCAACACCTTCGCCTCGCCGACCGCGACCGATGCACGCGCGACATCGTCGTCGGTCACCGTGCCGCGCGCGCCGATCTCGTCGAGCGTGCGCGCCGCGCGTTCGAGCAGCGCTTCCGCCGCATGCAGCTGGATATGCAGACGGCCGATCTCGCGGACGATCAACGGATCGTCGGCCGCCCGTTCGACGCCGCTGTCGACCCACGGCCGCGTGCGCGTGCGCACGAACGCCTCCGTATCGGCGATCGCGGCCTTCGCGATGCCGGCATCGATCGCCGCCTGGATGATCTGCGACAGCGGGCCGTTGAGCGTCGGCTCGTCCGACACGCGCTGCGCGTGCAACACATGCGAAGCCGGCACGCGCACGCTGTCCAGCACCACCGTGCCGCTCGCGGTCGTGCGCTGCCCGAAGCCCGACCAGTCATCGATCACGGTCAGCCCCGGCGTCGGCTGCGGGATATAGGCGAGCCACGCCTGCTGCGCATCGTCGAGGCCGAGCACCGGCACGTAATGCGCGAACAGTGCGCCGGTCGAATAGAACTTCGTGCCGTCGACGACATAGTCGTCGCCGTCGCGCCGCACGCGCGTCTTCAGGTCGAGCACATGCTTCGTGCCCTTCTCCGAGAAGCCGTTGCCGAAGCGCTTGCCGCTCAGGATCTCCGCGAAGAAATGGCGCTTCTGCGCATCGGTGCCGGTCAGCGCGATCACGTCGACCAGCCCGAAGTGGTTCTGCGGCAACTGCCCGAGCGACGCATCGGCCGCCGCGACGATCTTGATCACCTCGGTGAGCGTCACGTTCGAGACGCCCGCGCCGCCGTAGGCCTTCGGCACCGTGATCGCCCACAGCCCCGACTGCGAGAACCATTCGATCTCGTCGCGCGGCAGCCGGCGCTCGCGGTCCCGCTCGGCCGCCCCTTCGGCCAGCCGTTGCGCGAGTGCCTGCGCAACCGCGATCGCCTGCGCGTCGTCGGCGATCACGCGGGCCACCTGCGGTCTTGCGTCGGCCGGCCGGTCCTGAATCGTCGCGCTCGTATCTGACATCGGGCTCTCCTGTCGAATCACGAAAGCACTCAATCTAGCAGCGCGCCGCAGGCCGGCAAACCGAGCGATTCTCGTAACGATATTCCTTCGGATAACAAACGACATCGCACGGCACCGCATCCGCTTCCGCGCTTCGGCGTCGCAATCGACGCCCTGGCGTCGACGTTTCACGGCGCCGTTCGCGTAATGCGCAGCGACGATAACGATCTGCGAATCCGTTATTGGAACGTGCGCGTCGTGCTTCCTATACTGGGCTCCCGGTGCAAACGGCCCCGCCCTACGAGGAACCCCGCATGACTTCGTCGCACGCAGATACCGAATTGTCCACCGGCACCGACTACGACGCGCTCGCGAGCCGGTTCCGGCCGATCTTCGACCGGATTGCCGCCGGCACCGCCGAGCGCGAACGCCGCCGCGAACTGCCGTACGAAGCGATCGGCTGGCTCAAGGCCGCCGGCTTCGGCGCGATACGGCTGCCGGTGCGTGACGGCGGCGCCGGCGCGTCGCTGCCGCAGCTGTTCCGGCTGCTGACCGAACTCGCCGCCGCCGACTCCAATCTGCCGCAAGCGTTGCGCGGCCACTTCGCGTTCGTCGAGGACTGGCTGAACGCGCCGCCCGGGCCGCAGCGCACGACGTGGTTCGATCGTTTCGCGAGCGGCCAGCTCGTCGGCAATGCGTGGTCGGAGGCCGGCGACGTTCCGCTCGGCCAGACGATCACCAAGGTATCGGAGCAAAACGGCCGGCTCGTGTTGAACGGCCGGAAGTTCTACAGCACCGGCAGCCTGTTCGCGGACTGGATCGACGTGTTCGCGCAGCGCGAAGAGGATGGCAGCGACGTGATCGTCGCAATCGCCACCGGGCAGCCCGGCGTGATACTCGAAGACGACTGGGACGGCTTCGGCCAGAAAACGACCGGCAGCGGCACGACGCGCTTCGAGAATGCGGCGGTCGACGCCGACCACGTGATCGATTTCGCACGCCGCTTCAAATACCAGACCGCGTTCTACCAGCTGTTCCACGTCGCCACGCTGGCCGGCATCGGCCATGCGATCGTGCGCGACGCGGGCGAGCTCGTGCGCGGCCGCACGCGCGTGTACAGCCACGGCAACGCCGCGCGCGCCGGCGACGATGCGCAGCTCCAGCAGGTGATCGGCGAAATCGCGTCGTGGGCCTATGCGGCCGATGCGCTCACGCTGCGCGCTGCGCAACCGCTGCAGCAGGCGTACGTCGCACGCTTCGGCGGCGACGACGAAGCCGAACATGCCGCCAACGTCGCCGCCGAAATCGAATCCGCGCAGAGCCAGCTCGTCGTGTCGGAACTCGTGCTGCGCGCGGCGACGCGCCTGTTCGACGCGCTCGGCGCATCCGCGACGCGCAGCACGACCGCGCTCGACCGTCACTGGCGCAACGCGCGCACGGTGTCATCGCACAATCCGCTCGTCTACAAGGCGCGGATCGTCGGCGACTGGGTCATCAACGGACGCACGCCACCGTTCGTCTGGCGCGTCGGCAACGGTGCAGGTGCGCAAGCCGGCACGGAAACGGGAGCGGCGCGATGAGCAAGACCATCCGCTTCAACGCGTTCGAAATGAATTGCGTCGGCCATCAGTCACCCGGCCTGTGGGCGCATCCGCGCGATCGTTCGTGGCAGTACAAGGATCTCGACTACTGGACCGATCTCGCCCGAGTGCTCGAACGCGGGATCTTCGACGCGATCTTCATCGCGGACGTGATCGGCTATTACGACGTCTACCAGGGCAGCAACTACCACGCGCTGCACCAGGCCGCGCAGATCCCCGTCAACGATCCGCTGCAGCTCGCCGCGCCGATCGCGATGGCGACCGAGCATCTCGGTATCGGCATCACCGCGTCGACGACGTTCGAGCATCCGTACACGTTCGCGCGCCGGCTGTCGACCGCCGACCATCACACGAAGGGCCGGCTCGCGTGGAATATCGTCACGTCGTATCTGGAAAGCGGCGCGAAGAACGTCGGCGACAACGGACTGCGCACGCATGACGACCGCTATGCGGTCGCGGCCGAATACGTCGAGGTGCTGTACAAGCTGTTCGAAGGCAGCTGGGAAGACGGCGCGGTCGTGCGCGATCGCGACGGCCGCGTGTTCACGCATCCGGAGAAGGTGCACGAGATCGGCCACAAGGGGCGCTTCTTCGACGTGCCCGGCTATCACCTGTGCGAGCCGTCGCCGCAGCGCACGCCGGTGCTGTTCCAGGCCGGCGCGTCCGGCCCCGGCAAGGCGTTCGCCGCGCAGCACGCCGAATGCGTGTTCGTTGCCGCGCCGACCCGCCCGCAACTGGCGCGCTATGTCGCCGACGTGCGCGCGCAGGCCGCCGCCGCGGGCCGCGCCCCGCACGACGTGCTGATCTACAACCTCGTCACGGTGATCGTCGACGAGACCGACGAGAAGGCGCAGGCCAAGTTCGACGAGTACCGCCGCTATGTGTCGTACGACGGCTCGCTCGTGTTCATGTCCGGCTGGACCGGCATCGATTTCGGCCAGTACGCGCCGACCGATCCCGTCCGGCGCGTCGAGACGAACGCGATCGTGTCGGCCGTCGAGCATCTGGCCGGCGGCGATACCGCGTGGACGATCGAGGAACTGGCCGCGTGGGGTGGCATCGGCGGGATGGGGCCCGTGTTCGTCGGCTCCGCGCAGACCGTCGCGGACATCCTGCAGGAATGGGTCGCCGCGACCGACGTCGACGGCTTCAATCTCGCGTATGCCGTTGCGCACGAAACCTTCGAGGACATCGTGCGCTACCTCGTGCCGGAGTTGCAGCGGCGCGGCGTCTATCCGACCGAATACGCGCCGGGCACGCTGCGCGAGAAGCTGTTCGGTGCGTCGGCGCGGCTGCCGGACAACCATCCGGCCGCGCGGTTTCGCGACATCGAACAGGTCAAGCGCGACGCGCAACAGGTGGCCGACTACGCGTGACGGCCAGCCGGGCTGGCCAGCATGCACGAGGGCTGGCCAGCCGCCCCGACGAACGACCGTGCAACTGCCGCGCCGATCACCGGTCGCGCTGCCGCCGATCGCACCGCGCCCTGCCGCTCACAGCCACGTCCCGCCCTGCCGCTCGTTCGGTTCATCGGCGAGCGCGTCGAAATCGTGAATCCAGTCCAGGTGATGCAGCACGCTGTCGCGCTCGCCGAGACGCGCATTGCGCGCCTGCGCGGCCGGCCCGTCGGGCAGATGCAGCACGTCGGCCGCGGAGATCGACGCGTACTGCACCTTGCGCGTGCGGCCGCGCCGCAGCCGCTCGTACGCTTCCTGCGCCTCGCGCCAGTTGCCGCGCCCGGCCTTCGCCAGCTGCGCGGCCAGCACCATCGCGTCCTCGATCGACTGGTTCGCGCCCTGCCCGTGATGCGGCACCAGCGCATGCGCGGCGTCGCCGATCAGCGTCACGCGCCCGCGGCTCCAGCGGCCGAGCGGCGGCCGGTGGAACAGCCCCCAGCGTTGGCTGATCGGCACCGCGGTGATCATCTGCACCACCGCCGGATGCCAGT
Source organism: Burkholderia sp. Bp8991 (assembly GCF_003853795.1). NCBI lineage: Bacteria > Pseudomonadati > Pseudomonadota > Betaproteobacteria > Burkholderiales > Burkholderiaceae > Burkholderia > Burkholderia sp. Bp8991. The sequence continues at coordinate 51,210 of NZ_QTQJ01000016.1, forward strand.
CCTTGAACAGGCGCAACTGCTCGCCCTCTTGCGCCGGCATGACCCAGTCGCGCGACGGCCACGGCGACGGATGACGCTCGACCAGCAGGAAGTTCTGGTCGCCGTTGTCGCCGATCGGATAGTGCAGCAGATGGCCGTGCGGCCCGACCCAGAACTGAATGGTCTCGGGATCGGGCAACAGGTCCATCCGCTCGGCCGGCACCACGCCGCGAAAGCCCGAGCACCCCGAATACAGCACGTCGTCGTAGCCGAGCATCCAGCGCCGCGTGATCGAACGCGCGCCGTCCGCGCCGATCACGAGATCGGCGTCGACGCGTGCGCCATTGGCGAAGCTCAGCGTGACGCGATCCGGATGCTGCGCGAGATCGACGAGCCGATGGCCGAGATGAATCTGCTCGACACCGACCGCCTTCGACAGGATCGCCTGCAGGTCCGCGCGATGCACGCCCCAGTACGCGCCGCCGAACTGCCGGCGATAGTCGGGTTCGCCGCGATGATGCCCGATCACCGTGCCGCTGCGCCCGTCGCGATAGACGAGGCCGGGAATCTCCGCGCACACCGAGTCGAAAGCCGGCCGTAATCCCATCCGTTCGTAGAAGCGCGTCGCGTTGGCCGACAGCGCGACGGCTGCCCCCACCTCGCGCAGCACGTCGGTCTGCTCGTACAGTTGCGCGTCGATGCCCAGCTCGCGCAATGCAAGCGCCAGCGTCAGGCCGCCGATGCCGGCCCCGACGATCGCGATCCTCAGATTCGTCTGCATGATGAACGTGTCTCCGATATTCAGATGGTGAGTGGTCGAGACCGCGGTGCGCGTGCCCCGCCCGGCGCGCCTGTCGAATGCGAGCGCCGTATCGGTATTTTCAGCAGCGCCCCCTTATCCCACAATAAAATGCAGGGAATCTGCCTCATCACCAAACGGAATGATCGGAGACAACCCGGAACCATGGAACTGAGCGAGATCGACCTCAATCTGTTGCTGCTGTTTCAGCGACTGATGCAGGAGCGGCGAGTGTCGACCGTCGCCGAGCAGATGAACATGAGCCAGCCGGGCGTCAGCAACGCGCTCGCGAAGCTGCGCCGCCGGCTCGGCGATCCGCTGTTCGTGCGCGGGCCGGGCGGCGTGGTGCCGACACCGTTCGCGCTGCGCCTGGCCGAACCGGTTGCGCACGCGCTGTCGACGCTGCATGCCGCGCTCAACCCCGAGACCGGTTTCGATCCGCTGCGCGCATCGCGCACGATGACGATCGGGATGACCGATATCGGCGAAGTCGTGTTCCTGCCCGCGCTGCTCGAACACCTGTCGCGCACGGCACCGGGCATCGCGCTCAATACGGTGCGCAACACGAGCGTCAATCTCGCCGACGAGATGGCCGACGGCCGCGTCGATCTCGCGATCGGCCTGCTGCCGCAGTTGCAGGGCGGGTTCTATCAGCGCCGGCTGTTCGATCAGCGATACGTGTGCCTGTTCCGGCGCGGGCATCCTCTCGAGGACGCGCCGCTGACCGTCGACGCATGGCGAGCGGCCGAGCATCTCGTCGTGGTGTCGGCCGGCACCGGTCACGGCCAGGTGGACGAATGGCTGAAGCGCCGCCGCGTGAAGCGCCGCGTGCGGCTGACGGTGCCGCATTTCATGAGCGTCGGCTATATCCTGCAGCGCACCGACCTGATCGCGACCGTGCCGGAACACCTGGCGCTGCAGCTCGCCGCGCCGTTTTCGCTCGGCTGGCGCGCGTTGCCGGTCACGCTGCCGGGCGCGCCGATCCACATGCTGTGGCACGCGCGCGTGAATCAGGATGAGGGCAACCGGTGGCTCAGGGACGTCGTGGTCAGCCTGTTCGCGGAAGCCGGAACGCGTGGACGCAAGGCCGCGCCGACGCGCAAGGCATAGCCGCTCGCGTCGCGAAATCCGGCGTGCGCGGTAGGATGTCGCTTCGACCGGCGCGGCGAGTCCATCGCGCGCCCGCCGCCGCTTTCCTCATCCAACCCGCAGGAAATCAAGCCATGTCTGCCTCGAAGAAGTTCGCCGCCGTCACGGGCGCCGGATCCGGCATCGGTCGTGCCGCGGCAATCGCGCTCGCGAACGCCGGATTTGCCGTCGCGCTGCTCGGACGCAAGGAAGCCTCGCTGCGTGAAACGAAAGAGGCGATCGTCGCCGACGGCGGCGACGCACACGCGTTTCCGGCCGACGTCACCGACGAAGCGTCGGTCGAACACGCATTCGCGCAGATCGCGCAGCGGTTCGGGCGGCTGGACGTCCTCTTCAACAATGCCGGGCGCAATGCGCCGGCCGTGCCGCTCGACGAACACGAGTTCGACGTATGGAACGACGTCGTCGCGACGAACCTGACGGGCGTCTTTCTGTGCGCGCGGGCCGCGTGGCGCCTGATGAAGGCGCAAACGCCGCAGGGTGGCCGGATCATCAACAACGGCTCGATCTCCGCCTATACGCCGCGCCCGAACACGATCGCGTACACGGCCACCAAGCATGCGGTGGCCGGCATCACCAAGTCGCTCGCGCTCGACGGCCGTGCATACAACATCGCGTGCGGCCAGATCGACATCGGCAACGCGGCCACGTCGCTGACGGATCGCATGACGGAAGGCGTGCTGCAGGCCGACGGCCGCATGGCGCCCGAGGCGCGGATGGACGTCACGCATGTCGCGAATGCGGTCGTTCAGATGGCGACTCTTCCGCTGGACACGAACATCCTGAACATGACGATCATGGCGACGACGATGCCGTTCGTGGGACGGGGATAAAGCCCGGCGCCGCGCCGTTTCTGCCGCGCCGGGCCGCGATGCCGGGCACGTCGCCCGGCTGCCCGGCGACGCTCGTCCTTGACAAGTTGCGTGTCGCAACTAATATTACTTGCGACACGCAACTTTCCCGGGCTCGCCATGGACCTCATCGATATTCCGTCGAAGACGCGCGAAGCGACGATCCTCGAGCTTCGGGACTTCTCGCGCAAACTGGTTCGCGAACTGGGTTTCATGCGGGCGACATTGGCCGACAGCGATCTGGCGCCGTCTGCCGTTCACGCCGTTCTCGAGATAGGCATGGCGCCCGGCATCAGCGCGAAGGATCTGGGCAGCATTCTGCGTCTGGATAAATCGAACACGAGCAGGCAGCTTTCGCGGCTCGAAACGGCCGGCTTCGTGACGCGCCGCATCTCGCCCGACGATGCGCGTGCGACGCAGCTGTACCTGACTGCCGACGGGCAGAAACTGCGCAAGAAGATCGACCAGTTTGCGACACGTCAGGTGTCGAATGCGTTACGCCGGATGGTTCCGGCGGACCAGCAAACCCTCGTCCGCGCCCTCGCGCTTTATAGCGATGCGCTCGCGCAAGACAATGCCACCGACGCGCGCACGCCTAAAGCGGACACCACGCAGATCGTCGACGGCTACCAGCCCGGCTGTATCGGCGACATAGCAAGCCTTCACGCGCGGTTCTATTCGGAACACTGGGGGTTCGGCGCTTTCTTCGAGAAAAAGGTGGCGACCGAACTCGCGGAATTTGCCGGCACCCTGCCGGCCGAAGGCAAGGCTCTGTGGCTCCATGCCGAACACGGCCGCGCGCTCGCCTCGGTCGCGATAGACGGGAATAAAGCCACGGGAATCGCACATTTGCGGTGGTTCATCGTCGACGATGGATTGCGTGGCTTCGGGATCGGACGGGAACTGATGACGCGCGCCATGCATTTCGTCGATGAGCAGCAGTTCGACGAGACCTACCTGTGGACGTTCAAGGGGCTGGATTCGGCACGCCACCTATATGAATCGTTCGGTTTTACGCTGACCAGCGAATCGGAGGGCGCGCAATGGGGAACCAACGTCGTCGAGCAGCGCTTCAGCCGGCGGCGGCCAGGTCGATAAGTCGCCGCACGTTTCATCGATCGTGATAGATCGCGAGCCAGACCGACCGTTCTTCAGGATGCGTCCACGCGACACGATGCCGGCAATGCGGTTCGATCAGCACGTAATCGCCGGGGCGCATGTCGTGCAGCGTCGCGTCCGCTTCGAACTCGAGCACCGCGGCGCCTGACAGCAGCACGACCCATTCGGCACGCGAATCGTCGTACCAGAATCCATCGGGACTCGTGTGCCCCATCGACACGATCCGCTCGACGTTCAGGCGCGATCCCGCGACGAGCACGTCGACGCGCTCGTCGTCGCCGCGCGCACCTTCGAGGCTGAACAGGTTGCCGGTCTGGCGTTGCATGGTTCGACTCCGGGTCGGCCTTCGGCTGAAGGCGAATGACGCCAATGTAGCGCGAAGGCCGGCATCGCGGCGAACTTGTTTGCGGGTTCCGGCAAGCGCTGCATTCACGCGGCCGCCTCGGCGTCGATATCGCTCGCCGTCGGTTCATGACGCACGATCAGCAGGAACACGATCGGCGTGGCCGCGCTGACCGCGACGACCCAGAACATGTCCGTGCCGAGACGGGCCTGCAGGATCGGCAGCACGAACAGCGCGAGCGCCTGGCCGATCCCGCACAGCGAGCGCCCGAAGCCGACACCGGTGCCGCGGATCGCTGCCGGATACGACAGCGTCGGATAGATCATCATCTGCGCACCCGGCCCGAAACCTTCGGCGAACAGCCAGGTGCCGAGCATCAGCAGCACGAGGCCGATCGCGAACGCGCCGTGCGGATGCCCTGCCAGCGCGAGCGCGACGAGTGCGACGAACTGCAGCGCGAAGCCCGCGATCGCGACGTGACGCGACGGATATCGATACGCGAGACGCATGCCCAGCAAGCCGCCGGTCAACGCGAACAGCACGTTCAGCGCAAGCGACGCCGCGATCGTCTCGAACACGCCCGCGCCGAGAAACTGCGACAGGATCGACGGCAGGAAGAACGCGATCGCCGTGTATTCGAACGGAATGCACAGGTTCATCACGCTGGCGACGATCGTTCGGCCGAGATACGGACGCTGGAACAGCACGCGAATCCGCACGGGCGGCGGGCTAGGCTCGCGCGGCGCGTCGTCCGCTTCATGGGCGTGAATGCCGTACGACTCGCGCAGGATGCGCGCGGCATTGGCCAGGTCGCCCTGGTTCGCGGCCCACAACGGCGATTCGTTCATGAAGCGATTCCGGACCAGGATGATGACGAGCGCCGGCACCGCGCCGAAGATCAGCGACGCGCGCCACAGCCAGCCCGCATGCTCGGCCGGCAGCAGGAAATACATGCCGAAGATCAGCAGGAAGCACACCGACGACGCCACGTACCACATCGGGCACCACGCAGCGAGCCGCGACGCCTTGTTGCCACGGCCGTTGAACTTCGAGAATTCCGCGAGAAACGCCATCGCGACGGGCAGGTCGATGCCGACCCCGAGCCCCATCACGAAGCGCGCGGCAATCAGCACCCAGACGTTCGGCGCGAGCCCGGCCGCGATCGCCGCGACGACGAAGAACAGCATGTCGGCCATGAACACCTGATAACGGCCGATCCTGTCGGTCAGCCATCCGCCGATCAGGCTGCCGAAGATCGTGCCGATCATGATCGCCGAGCCGACCAGCCCCGTCAGCGCGGGCGTCAGGCCGAATTCGCGCGCGACGTCGTCGATGCCGTACGACAGTGTCGTCAGGTCGTACGCGTCGAGAAACACGCCGCCGAGCGCGAGCAGCACGATCATCCGCGCGTGGCTGACGGAACTGTCCGTCGTATTGATCAGGCGCGCGACATCGCTCGCGGAGCGGATGGGCGCGGAAACCGGCGTGACTGCGTTCAGATCGATCGAACTCATCGCATTCCCTTGTTCGCCGCATGGCCGGCGATGTCCACATGGAGACAGGAACCCGACACGTGCATGCACGCTCGCCATCACATGAAAAGTGGATGCTGGAGCGTCGACACACAGGCATTCGGGTTCCGGAAGCGACGATTCTGTTCCCGCGATCCGGCATTCCCAACCGATATAAACCGATAAATTATTCGGTGTACGTCATAAAGTTTCGCGGCCGCGTACGCCTGGCAGGCACGCGCAGGTGCAATCGCGACCGCGGCGGGCTCGAGGCAATTCGAGCGCGGCCACGCGCCTGCGTGTCGCGCCACGCGTCATGCCGGCGGCTGAAACGCGACGACCTTGTTCCGGCCGGTCGCCTTCGCGTAGTACAACGCTTCGTCGGCAGCCTTGATCACGGCCTCGGCCTCGGCATCGTGCTCGGGCGTCCAGCTCGCCAGGCCGATACTGGCCGTGACGTGCCCGTGTTCGCTGCCGGCGTGTTCGAGCGGCAGCTCGTCGATCGCCGCGCGAATCCGCTCGGCAATCTGGGCGGCACCCGTCTCGGCGGTATCGGGGAGCAACACGACGAATTCCTCTCCGCCATAGCGGGCTGCGGTGTCGGCCGGCCGGCGAATGTTGTCGCCGATGCAGCGCGCAACCGCAGCCAGCGCGTCGTCTCCCGCCTGGTGGCCGTAGGTATCGTTGTAGGCCTTGAAGCGGTCGACATCGACGAACAGCAACGAGAACACCGATCGCGCGCGCCGCGCGCGGCGCCATTCGCGGTCCAGCACTTCCGCGAAGCTGCGGCGATTGTTCAGGCCGGTGAGACCGTCGGTGCGGGCGAGCAGCACGAGTTCCGACTCGGCGCGCATCCGGCGCCGGAGTTGCGTGCCGAGCATGAAGGACACCCCGATGAACGCGGCGCCGAACGTCGCCACCAGCGCGCCGATCGTCACGGCGCGGTGCCGCCAGGCCGCATAGATATCCTGCTCCGCTTCCGCGACCATGATGATCAGCGGGAGCTTGGGTAGATGTTTGAAGTAATAGAGACGGCGCACGCCGTCGATCGACGACGTTTCAGAGAACGAGCCCTCCGGCGCGGTCTGGAATCGCCGGAAGGTCGCGGCTTTGCTGATGTTGCGCCCGATGGTATGCACGTCGTACGGCTGGCGCATCACCATCACGCCGTCGTTGCCGATCAGCGAGATCGAGCCGTGCTGTCCAAGCGACAGGCCGGCGAACAGTTGGTGGAAATACTCGAGGTTGACCGCAATGAGCACGACGCCGGCAAACGAGCCGTCCGGGTTTGAGATCCGCCGCGAGAGCCCGATGCTGGGCGAGCCTCTTCGCAGGCGCGATATGAACGGATCGCTGACGTAGAGCCCTGCGTCCGGATTGTCGCGGTGGATGGTGAAATACTTGCGATCGGCGAAATTGCCGTGACGCGGCTCGTCGCCGGCGGAATCGAGGACGATGTTGCCGCTGGCGTCGAGCACCAGCATCGAGCCGAGAAACTCTGCCGTCATGGCGTGATCGAACAGCACGGCGCGCCGCAAGCTCGCGGGCGCGGTCATCACGTCGTGACGTTGAAGCCCCGCGATGACAGCCTGCAGCGACAGGTCGTAGAGTTCGAAATTGCGTTCGATGTCGCGCTCGGCGATCAGGCCGAGATTGCGGGAGGTTTCGCTCGCCCGCGCGAGCGCGTCGTTACGGCTCTGGAACAGCTGCAACACGCACAGACCCATGAGCGCGCACGCAATCACGATACCGATCACGACGATGGTATAGGGCGCCGTCGACCTGAATTGCATGTGTCTCCTCGATGATCACGCTCGTGCGCGGCGCACGACGCGATTACCTCATACTAAATAACGCGCGGGGACATATCAAGCGGGGTTGCCCCGGTCACCGCGCGGTAGGGCGCGCGATGCCGGGATGCTGCACAACCGGCCCTCACACATCCGGATCCGGAATTCGCGCCGACTGAATCACGACCAGCGTATCCCCCGCCTCGATCCGGCACGGCGGATCCTCGTAGAACGAATGGATCTTCCCGCAGCGATCGAGCCCGACGACGATCGCGCCCGGCACGACGTTCGTCATGCAGCCGATCTCGTGCGGCAATGCCTCGCGCTCCAGCAGCGTCGCGCGCCCGCGCGTCGACAGCATGTCGTTCACGAACGGCACGATGTAGCGGCTATGCACTGCATCCGCGAGCAGCAGCGCGCCGATCTTCGTCGACGACACGATCACGTCCGCGCCCGCCTGCCGCAGCTGCCGCTGATACAGGTTCTCCTGGATCCGCACGACGATCTTCGTCTCGGGCGCGATGCTGCGCACCGACAGCGTCAGCAGGATCGCGGTCGGGTCGTCGGTCACCGAGATGATCACGGCCTTCGCCGAGCGCACTTGCGCCTGCTGCAGCAGATCCTCGTGCGCGGGATCGCCGAGCAGCCCCGTCACGCCGAGCGACGTCGCTGCCTCGAGCGCCTGCTGCTGCGCGTCGATCACGATGACCGTCGACGGATCGACACCGCTTTCGAGCAGCTCGCGCACGGCGATCGACCCCGACAGGCCGTAGCCGCACACGACGATGTGATCGGACAGTTGCTTCTGCAGGCGTTTCATGCGGAATTCCTCGATGACGCGCTGGATCACGAACTGATACGCCGTGCCCAGGAAGATGAACCAGATGCCGATGCGGATCGGCACGATGAAGAACGCATCGATCAGACGCGCGCGCGCGGTGACCGGCACGATGTCGCCGTAGCCGACCGTCGCGACCGTGACCATCGTGAAGTACACGAGATCGGCGACATTCATCGGCGTGCTCTTGGTCGAATCGCGCAGGCCGTCGCGATCGAGATACAGCACGAGAAACGCGAGCATGCACAGCACCACGACCGCGCCGAGACGGAACAGCAGCGTGCGCCGCGGCGACGTCGCGGGACGCGTGAACAGCGTGCGCGCACGCGGCGCCTGCCACGGATCGCGGGCACGACGCAGGCGTGAGCGCAACGAGCGGCGCTTGTCGGAGGGCGTTGCCAACGGGGAATCTCCTGAAGATTGCGGGCTCGATTCTACGACGGGAACACGCGGGCCCGTCCGCTACAGCATGCTGCGCGGCCGCACCATCGTCCCGTCGGCGAAACGCCCGGCGCGGAACGCCGCCAGGTCGAGCGACGGCGCGCCCGTATCGACCCATTCGGCCAGCAGCCGCCCGACGATCGGCCCCATCGCGAAGCCGTGCCCGCAGAAGCCGGTCGCGATCGCGAGCCCGGACGGCGTGCCGGGAGCGTCGATCACCGGAATCCCGTCGGGCAGCACGTCGATCAGGCCGGCCCAGGCCTCGACGATCTGCGCGTCCTTCAGCGCGGGGAAGATCGCCTTCAGCTTCGCGAGCGCGCGCGGCGCATGCGCGCGATTCGGCTGCGGCTGCGGATCGCGCGGCTCGATCGGGCCGCCTCCGCCGCCGATGCGCGCGCAGGCATCGCGCCACGCGGCGCCATTCAGATGCAGCCGGAACTTCTCGCGCTGCGACCAGAATTCCGGCCAGAACAGGCTCAGGCCGCGCAGATGGCCGAGCGTCAGGTCGACGTCGACCTGCATGTCGTCGGCGAGATTGATCGCGCCGTTGCTGCGTTGCCGGATGCCGAGGCCGTGCCCCCAGATCGTCGACGCGGACACGTCGGGCAACACGTTGGTGCGCATGCAGGTGCCGCGCACGGCCTGCTGCGGCAGCCGGATGCCGACGCCGTCGAGCAGCCGGAAGCTGGTCGCGCCGGCCGCGCAGATCACGCGCCGCGTGCGGATCGTGCCGCGCTCGGTCACGACGCCGACGACCGCGCCGCCGGCCGTCTCGATCGCCGTCACGCCGAAGCCTTCGAAGAAACGCGCGCCGGCTTGCGTCGCGCGCGCCGCGAACGCGGCGGCCACGCGGCGCGGTTCGGCCTGCCCGTCGGTCGCCGTATACAGCCCGCCGAGCGTGCGCGCCTGCGTCGACAGCCCGGTCACGCGTTCGTCGATTTCCGCGCGCGTCAGCGTGCGCGTGTCGAGCCCGTGTTCGCGCGCAACGGCGAGCCACGCCTGGAACGACGCCCAGTCATCGTCGTTGTCGGCGATATAGAGGCAACCGCCCTGCCGCCATTCGAGGTCGAAGCCGAGCGCCTGCTCGAGCCCTTCCCAGATCCGCATGCCGGCCATCATCAGCGGCACTTCGGCGGACTCGCGGCCCTGCTGCCGCACGAAGCCCCATGCGCGCGTCGATTGCTGGCCGGCAATGCGCGACTTGTCGAGCACGACGGCCTTCAGGCCGCGCAGGCCGAGATAGTAGGCGGCCGCGCAGCCCATGATGCCGGCGCCGGCGATCACGATGTCGGCTTCGGCCGGAAACGCCGTGTCGGCGTGCGTCAATGCGTCGTGCAGCGGATAGGTGGTCGTCATTGTTCTCTGTTGGCGTCGATACGCCGGCACACTCATCGGCGTTCGCGATGGCATGCGCCGGACAGGCGCCCGGATTGAGGATCGGGATGGCGAACGTGGGGGAATGTCGATGAACGATCCGGTGCGCGGCCGCGGCCCCGCCATCGGTGACGGTTGCCCGTCGACCGTCCCTGTTTTTTCGCCTTGACGGCGCTATGTTACCGCGCGATAAACTGTATATCCATACAGTATTTCTTCAGCAGTAACATGATCCTTCCCCCATTCGATCCCCCGAAGCTGAACGACCTCACCGAATGGTGGACGAAGTGCACCTACGCCGACGTCCAGCGCCTGATCCTCGAGGTGCAGCACCTTCGTCTGACGCTGTGGGAACTGAAAGCGCACGTCGCGGATGCATCGCGCGGGATCCGCGTGCTCGATCCGGCCATGCTCGCGCACGGTTCCGCACTGAGACGGCTGACCTACCTGCTCGAAAAGGAAATCGAGCGCGCGAATCCGATCGGCCGCTCGCGCGACGTGTATGCACCGTTTTCCGATGAATGGCGCGCGCGTGAAGCGCTGCGATGTGCATTGCGCGCGCAGCCCGAACCCGCGGAAGCCGGCACGCTCCCCTGCACGATTCCGCAATTCCAGCGCGTCACCTGGGCCGAGCTTCGCGATCGCTGGCGTCACCTGAGCGACAGGCAATCGGGCCGGCAGAACATCGAGCAACGCATGGTGCTCGAGATCGCGCGTCAGCGATCCGTGATCCTCGCGCGCGCGCGAAAACTCGTCGATGCCGCGATCGCCGAAGCGGCCGCGGAAGGCAAGCAGTTGTTCGCGCTCGATCAACTCAAGCGGCTGCTGTCCGTCGAGCGGGAAGACGGAGAGCCGTTCACGTATATGCCGGCGTAAGGCGATTCGAATTCGGTGGTCGTTTTTCGAGGGTTCTTCGATGTCGTTCGTGTTCCTGACCATGACGACATGACGATACTTTCCCGTGCAATGCGTCGGGCAGGCCATGCTTCAGTGATCAATGCCGAGGCGCGATGACCGCGAGGTCATCGCAATACATGGACGTTATCGAAGATCGAAAGGCGCGGTTCGCGCCGGGACGATCCCGGTGCAACCGGTATCGGGGTGATCAGTGTGGATAGCTCAACCGACGCGTTTGCGCGCGCGCCGTGCGGTTGTACGGCTGAAGCCGCGCGAGCTGTTCGATCGACATCGTGACGACTTCGAGCACATGCCGTGCGATCTCGTCGTCCGTCATGCCGGCGTCGACGTACTGTTCGATGCTCATCGTTCGGGGCGGATGGCTGCCTGCGTCGTCGTCGACGATGTAAATCCTGGCGGTACGGTGCTCCGACGACAACATGAGCTGGACAGTTTTACCGAGAACGACGATCTGCATGCACAAAGTGGCCATTCGCTGCCTCCAATTGCGTTGCCTTCAATCGAGCATCGAACGATACCTCACAACCCGGGCGATGAATCTACTCGCTTCCCCGGATATTCGAAACCATCAGGAATCAATCGCGGGCCAGCTGTCCATCGCCTTCCGCGAACCTTTCTGCCGGGCGCGACGATCCGGGCGCGTCGCCATGCGGCAACGGCGCCACGCGGCAAAGGCGAGAAGGTGCGCGCGACCCCGCCGCGCCTCCGGGCGTCACTCGTGATTTTCGCTTTGAATGGGGGGCGCCCGTTCGGCGCCCCAATGGCTCACGGTGCATGCACCGGCCGGTCGAGCCGGCGCCCGTCGTGCCCGGGCAAACGACGCGCTACGCGTAGCGGCTCAACCAGGCTTCGGAGAATGCTTTCGCGTAGGCGACGGCGTCCGCTTCGGTATCGAATTCGCCCAGCTTGCGGAAAGCGGCCTCGCGGCTGAAACCCAGCTTCGTGACCTCGACTTGGGCGGCAAATTTGCCGTCCTCCGTCACGCGCGGTTCGCAGTTCATTTCGTACCCGCGCATCACAAATTTCTTCTGCATCGCTTCAACACTATTTTGAGACGGGCGAATCGTAGCATGGGGTTCCGCCGCGTTCATGCGCGTGCCCGACCAGAGCATCCCCATCGGTTTCATTAGAGTAAGCCGTCGAACCATCCGCGTGTAAGATCCGGGGCCAGCTGGCCCGACACGGACGCCATGTAAAAATTTGTCGCCGACGCAGCGGCACGATGCCGCGCTTCGGGTCGCCGACACGCCCTGCTCTGGTGCATTTCGTCGGCAGTGCGGTGCGATTACGTGCCGCTCGGCGAGGAATCGTGTCCCGGCGTCTCGCGATCCGCGTCCGAAGGTTGCGAACGGGCCAGGGGTGCCTGACGCACGCCTGCGGATCTAGCGTAACGTCGTGACACACCTTTCACAGAAAGGCACCGATTGCGACATGGAATGACACTCGTTTTGCGGTAAAGTTATCTTTTCCGCGCGTGGCCGGTCGGCTCGCCCCTGGACGTCATGAAGACTGTCCGCCGAGACTGCCGCAAGGCGTCGTTCTGAACGTCACGATCCGTTCCCGTAGCATGACCACTGAAGCAATCACCACGGATTCCCTCGCGGTTGCCGAGCGCGTGCGCGAGCTGATGACCCGCAACGGCATCGGCAAGCGCCAGCAAACCACCGAGCTGTGCCGCATCCTCGACCTGAGCTTTTCGCAGGGTCACCGCAAGCTGCGCGGCAGCAGCCCCTGGACGCTCGCGCAAATCAAGAAAGTCGCCGAAGCCTACGGCGAGCCCGCCGCTCAACTGTTCGGCGCGCAGACGCTCGACCCCGGCATGGTCGGCGCCTATTCGCAGGAGGCCGTCCTGTACGCCGGCGTCGCCGAAATTCCGTGCACCGCCTGGATCGGCGCGCCGCTCGAAGCCGGCGCGCGCCCCGAGTTCGTCGCGTACGAACAGAACGGCCGCTGGCGCGTGCTGCGCCATACGGGCGTGCTGTATCAGAACGCGTACGACGTGCACAAGATCGAGATCTATCCGCGCCGCGCGGAGAGCGACAAGCTCGTCGTCGCGGTGATCGATCCCGATCGCGTCAGCGCGACCGAGTTGTGCCGCTATCTCGAGCGGCAGGGATTCTCGACGGCCGCGTTCGACGGCCTCGCACCGTTCGTCGACGCGCTGCAGGGCCAGGCGTTCGACGCGGTCGTCACCGAATGGCTGTTCGACGACAGCACGGCCGCCACCGCGATCAAGGCGGTGCGCACGTCCGACAATCCGGGCGCGCCGATCTTCGTGCTGACGGGCGACCTGCTCACCGGCCGCGCGAGCGAAGCGGACATCAGCGAAGTGATCCGCGCATTCGACGTCGTCTGCTACGAAAAACCCGCGCGCATGGCGATCCTCAGCGCCGACCTCGCGAAGCGGCTCGCACGCGGGTAATTCCCGCACGCCGTCTACCTCTTTCGCATGGCCGGCGCCCCTGCGGCGCGGCGGTCGTGAACAGGTTCCTCAGTACAATAGCCGGACCCCGTTCACGACCGGCATCCGCCGCCCGACTTCATGGCCCGCCTCATTCCCGACGACTGGAAAAGCCTCGCCGCCACCGGCGCGGCCGAACGCGAGCGCGAGACGCTTGCCGCCCTCGAACACGCGCTGCCGGACAACTACACCGTCTATCACGGCGTGCACTGGACGCGTGCCGACCAGGGTTTCTCGGTGTTCGGCGAAGCCGCGTTCGTCGTCGTGAGCCCGGCCGGCCGCGTGCTGCTGATCGAGCAGAAGGCCGGCTTCCTGCGCGAAACGCCGAAGGGGCTCGTGAAGGTCTACCTGCAGAAGGAGCGCAACGTCCCGATCCAGCTCGCGCGCACGCAGGAGACGCTGCACCGGCGGCTGACCGCTGCGCTCGGCGCGGGCGTCTATGGCGTCGAGGCGCTGCTGTACTGCCCCGACTACGCGATCCGCGAGACGGCGATCGCCGGCGTCGCGGCCGACCGCATCGTCGATGCGTCGCGCAAGGCGCAGCTCGCGCAGGTGATCCTGCAGATCCTGCCCGAGCACGACGAGCCGCTGCCGAACGCAGCGAAGCTGCATCACTTCCTCGCGGACGAACTGGCGCTCACGCCCGACACGAGCGCGCTCGTCGGGCAAGCCGGCACGCTCGTCACGCGGCTGTCGGGCGGGCTTGCCGAGTGGGCGCGCCAGCTCGAGTTCACGCCGTTCCGCTTGCGCGTGACGGGCACCGCGGGTTCGGGCAAGACGCAGCTCGCGGTGCAGGCGATGCGCGACGCGGTCGCGGCCGGCAAGCGCGTGCTCTACGTGTGTTTCAACCGGCCGCTCGCCGACTACATCGCGCGCATCGCGCCGCCCGGCGCGAAGATCGCGAACTACCATCAGCTGTGCGACTGGGTCGCCCGCGATGGCGGCTATACGCCCGACTTCGACACGCCCGGCGCGTTCGAGCGGCTCGAGGCGCGCTTCGCGCAAGCGCCGATTCCGGAACGCTGGCGCTTCGATGTGCTGATCGTCGACGAGGGACAGGACTTCCACGCGCCGTGGGCGGCGGCACTGGAGCGCCTGCTGGCGCCGGACGCCGCGTGGTGGTGGCTGGAAGACCCGCTGCAGAACCTCTATCTGCGCGAGCCCATCGCGCTGCCCGGCTGGGTCACGCTGAAGGCGCTGACGAACTACCGCAGCCCGCGCGACCTGCTCGAATTCGTGCGCGACGTCGTCGGCCGCGTCGAGCCGCTCGCGGCCGAACTGCGCTCGGGCAGCCCGTTCGACGGTTCCGATCCGTCGGTGTCGTCATACGGGGAAGACCGCGCGTCGGGCGACGCACTCGCCGAAGCGTGCATCGACGCGACCAAGCGCGCGATCACGCACGCGCTGTCGCTCGGCTTCCGCAAGCAGGACATCGCGGTGCTGTCGTATCGCGGCCGCGAAAGCTCGGTGCTCGCGCGGCTCGACCAGCTCGGCCCGCACCGGGTCAAGCGCTTCACCGGCAAGTACGACCTGTTCGGCAACCCTGAATATCGCGAAGGCGACGTGCTGCTCGATTCGATCTACCGCTTCAAGGGGCAGTCCGCGCCGTGCGTGATCCTCACCGAGATCGACTTCGACACGCTCGACGCGCGTGCGGCCCGCAAGCTGTTCGTCGGCGCGACGCGCGCGACGATGAAGCTGCTGCTCGTCGCGTCGGCTCGCTCGGCGGCGCAGCTTGCGGGTGGATGACGCGGCGGAACGCGGGTGGCGGGCGCGCGCTGGATGACCACCCCGCCCACTGCTCCCACTGCGCGCGCCGCACCGTGCGTCACGCCACCCGAAACGCCCCCACCGCCCGCCGCAGCCCATCGGCCTGCTCCTCGAGCGACGCCGCAGCCGCCGCCGCCTGCTCGACCAGCGCCGCGTTCTGCTGCGACACCTGATCCATCTGCGACACCGCGCGGTTCACCTGCTCGATCCCGTCGCGCTGCTCGTTCGACGCGGCCGCAATCTCGGTCATGATGCCCGTCACACGGCCGATCGCCTGCTGGATGTCCTGCATCGTCGCGCCGGCCACGCCGACCAGCCGCGACCCCGTCGCGACGCGCTCGACCGACTCGCCGATCAGCGTGCGGATCTCCTTCGCGGCCGACGCCGAGCGCTGCGCGAGCGTGCGCACCTCGCCCGCGACCACCGCGAAGCCGCGGCCCTGCTCGCCCGCACGCGCGGCTTCGACCGCCGCATTCAGCGCAAGGATGTTGGTCTGGAACGCGATGCCCTCGATCGTGCCGATGATGTCGGCCACCTTCTGCGAACTCTGGTCGATCTCGTTCATCGTGCCGATCACCTCGCCGACGACCGTCGCGCCGCGCGTCGCGATCTCGCTCGCGTTGTCCGCGCACGCCTGCGCCTCGACCGCGTGATCGGCGTTCTGCTTCACGGTCGCCGTCAGCTGTTCCATGCTCGCGGCCGTCTCCTGCAGCGCGGACGCCTGCTCCTCGGTACGCTGCGACAGGTCGGTGTTGCCGGCCGCGATCTGGTGCGTCGCGGTCGAGATCGCTTCGGAACCCTGGCTGACCTGGCGCACCGTATCGGCAAGGCTGCGCTGCATGCCCGTCACGCCCTTGACCAGCTCGGCCATCTCGTCACGCGACGACCAGCGCACTTCCGACGTCAGGTCGCCGTCCGACAGGCGGCGGAAATGCGACAGCAGGCGGTTCACCGGTTGCGTGATCGCGAAATGCAGGCCGACCGCGCAGCCGAGACACGCGGCGAGACCGAACGCGATGCCGGCGATCGCGCCCGCGCGCATCCAGCCGTAATAGGTCTGCGCGGTGTCGTAGACGTCCTTGCCGCGCGCGGCCTGGTACGCGTCGAGCGCGTCGGTCGCCTGCGTGAGCGCGACCGACAGCGGCGGCGCGACCGTCATCAGCAGGCGGTCGGCGTCGTCGCGGCGTCCCGCGCGGATCGCGTCGATCATCGGCTTCAACGCCTGTCCGATCAGCGCCTGGCGCGCGGCGTCGAGCCGGGTCGCGAGCGGGCCTTCGTCGCCGTCGTGCGGCATCGTCGCGTAGGTGCGCCACGCGGCGTCGGCTTTCGCGAGATAGCCCTCGGCCTTGTTGACGAGCTCGGGCACTTCCGGCGCCTCCGGATGCAGCATCGCGCGGTCGAGCGTGGTGCGCACGATCGTCAGGTTCAGGCTCGCGGCGGACAGCGCGGTCTTCGCGGCCAGCTCGCGCGTATAGGCTTCGTCGAGCGCGCGGTTCGAGCGCTGCATGCCGGTCAGGCCGATCAGGCCCGACACGACGAGCAGCACGGCGACGAGCCCGAGCGTGGAAAAAATCCGCGTACGGATCGAGAAACGGGAAAACAGGGCGTTCAGGTTCATGACGGGACGGGAGCGATAAAGGGTGCCGCGGCAATCGGTCCGCGGCACTCTGGATTACGGTTTGCCTGCAAAAAACTTGAGCCCGACCCACCGTCGGGCTGATCGCGATCAATTTTTCCCGGCCGGCAATCTCCTGTTACCGATGCAACAAATCGAGGCCCGGCAGAAATTGACCAGGCAACAAATTATCTCTATATTTCGCTCAATTCCCTGCCACGGCAGATATCTCGATGAGAACCGATACCCTCCTTGCCCCGCCGGCCGCCGACGCGGCCCGCCGCGACGCGCCGACCGGGCTGATCGTCGCCGCGCTGCTGCTCGTCATGCTGCTGTCCGCGCTCGACCAGACGATCGTGTCGACCGCGCTGCCGACCATCGTCGGCGAGCTCGGCGGCCTCGACCAGTTGTCATGGGTCGTCACCGCGTACCTGCTGTCGTCGACGGTCGTGCTGCCGCTGTACGGCAAGCTCGGCGACCTGTACGGCCGCAAGATCGTGCTGCAGGCCGCGATCGTGCTGTTTCTCGCCGGCTCCGCGCTGTGCGGCATCGCGCAGGACATGACGCAACTGATCGTGCTGCGCGCGCTGCAGGGGCTCGGCGGCGGCGGGCTGATGGTCGTCACGATGGCCGCGATCGGCGATCTCGTGCCGCCCGACCGTCGCGCGCGCTATCAGGGGATGTTCGGCGGCGTGTACGGCCTCGCGACGATCGTCGGGCCGCTGCTCGGCGGCTTCCTGGTCGAACACCTGTCGTGGCGCTGGATCTTCACGATCAACCTGCCGCTCGGTTGCGTCGCGCTCGCGGTGATCGGCATCGCGTTCCGGCCGCACACCGCCCACGTGAAGCACCGGATCGACTACATGGGCGCCGCGTTCCTCGCGACGGCCCTCACCTGCGTGATCCTGTTCACGAGCGAAGGCGGTTCGCTGCTGCCGTGGTCGTCGCCGCAACTATGGATGACGCTGGTGCTCGGCGTGGTCGCGGTCGGCGGCTTCATCTACGAGGAGCGGCTCGCGGCCGAGCCGATCATGCCGCTCGAACTGTTCCGCCAGCGCACCTTCGTGCTGATGAGCCTGATCGGCTTCGTCGTCGGCATCGCGCTGTTCGGTTCGGTCACGTTCATTCCGCTCTATCTGCAGGTCGTGAAAGGCTCGACGCCGTCGCAGGCCGGGATGCAGCTGCTGCCGATGATGGGCGGGATGCTCGCGATGTCGGTGGTCAGCGGTCGGCTGATCTCGCGGCTCGGCACGTATCGGCCGTTTCCGATCGCGGGCACGCTGATCGGCGGTGTCGCGATGGCGCTGCTGTCGACGCTGTCGCTCGACACACCGCTGCACACGATGTACGCGTACATGGCGCTGCTCGGGATCGGGCTCGGCATGGTGATGCCGGTGCTGACGCTCGCGGTGCAGAACACGGTCGAATTCCGGCACATGGGGGTCGCGACGTCGGGCGCGACGCTGTTCCGCTCGATCGGCGGTTCGCTCGGCGTCGCCGCGTTCGGCGCACTGTTCTCGCACGGTCTGCAGTCGCGGATCGTGCAGGCGCTGCCGGCCGGCACCGAGCTGCCGCCCGCGCTCGGCCCGGCGGCCGTGCACCAGTTGCCGGATGCGGTGCGCGATGCTTACCTGCATGCGTTCGCCGGGTCGCTGCATGTGGTGTATCTCGCGGCGGCCGGCGTGATCGCGATCGCGTTCGTGCTCGCCTGGTTCGTCGAGAGCGCGCCGCTGCGCAAGCACAACTGATTCGCAGGCCGGCGGCAGCGATCGCCGGCCGATCGAAGCCACGAGGCGACCGTTCTCCCGATTTGCGATCGCCGTGCCGCCCCGCCCGCCGTCACGGCACCAGCACCACCCCGCCCGTCGTCTGCCGCGACTCCAGCAAGTGATGCGCGTCGGCCGCCTGTTCGAGCGGCAGCCGCGCGCCGATCTCCACGTGCATCCCGCCCGCGAGCCGCTCGAGCGTCGCGCGCGCCGCTTCCCGATACCCCGCCACGTCACGCGCGATGAAACCCAGCACGCTCGGCCGCGCCAGCGCGATTGAGCGGGCCGGCCCGAGTTCGTCGAGATCGATCGTCTGCCGCGCGCCGATCGCGGCGACCTGGCCGATGCTCGCGACCATCCCGAACGGCCGGACCGCGCCGAGCGTACGCGTCAGCACGTCGCCGCCGATCCCGTCGATCGCATAGTCGACACCCGCGCCGCCGCCGAACGCGCGGGCCGCCGCGACGAAATCCGCCTCGCGATAATCGACCACCGCTTCCGCCCCGTGCGCGCGCACCAGCGCCGCCTTCGCGGCCGAGCCGACCGTGCCGATCACCCGTGCGCCGAGCGCGCGCGCCCACTGCGTCGCCAGCAAGCCGACGCCGCCGGCCGCCGCATGCACGAGCACGGTCTCGCCGGCGCCGACCTGCCGCACGCGGTGCAGCAGCATGTAAACAGTAATGCCCTTCAGCAGCCCGGCCGCGGCCGCGTCGTCGCTCACGCCGTCGGGCACGGGCACCACGCGCTCGGCAGGCAGCGTGCGCAGGCTCGTATAGCTGCCGGTCGGCAGTCCCGCATAGGCAACGCGCTGGCCCGGGACGAGCGCCGTCACGCCGGGCCCGATCGCATCGACCACGCCGGCCGCCTCCACGCCGAGCGCGTCCGGCAATGCCGGCAACGGGTGCGCGCCGGTCCTGAAATAAATGTCGACGAAATTCACGCCGACGGCGGTCTGGCGAATCCGCACCTCGCCGGCGCCGGGCGGCGCGACGGGCGCATCGACGCGGCGCAGCACGCCGGCGTCGCCGTAGCGGTCGATCCCGATCCGGGTGGCGGTGGCAGTTTGGGTCATGACGTTCCTCGCAATCGAATGAAGTGACACGATCATCCCATCGTGCATAATCGAACGAAATTCCCGTTATGCGCCCATCTACTGTGCAAAATTCGACCGAACCAACGGCAGTGTCCGCGCCGCCGATGAGCTGGGACGACCTCCGCTATTTCCTCGCGGTGATGCGCGGCGGCAGCCTGTCGGCCGCGGCGCGGACGCTGCAGGTCCAGCATTCGACGGTTGCCCGGCGCATCGACGCGCTGGAGTCCGCGCTCGGCATCCGGCTGTTCGACCGGCTGCCGCGCGGCTGGCCGCCGACCGACGAAGGGCTGCATCTCGCCGAACATGCGGCGCGCGTCGAAACCGACGTACATGCGTTCGCGCGCGCCGCGCAGGGGGCGGCGGCGCTGGACGGGGTGGTGCGCGTGTCCGCGTCGCCGGTGTTCGCGAGCCACTTCCTCGCGCCGCGGCTCGCCCGCGCGCAGCGCGCGTGGCCCGCGCTGCGGATCGACCTGATGGGCGAAATGCACGCGGCCAACCTGTATGCGCGCGAAGCCGACCTCGCCGTGCGCTTGTCACGACCGAACGAGCCGGGGCTGGCCGCGCGCCGGCTCGGCACGATGCGCTTCGCGCTGTGCGCGGCGCCCGACTGGGCCGCCGCGCCGCCCGACACCTGGGCATTCCTCGGTTACGACGACGCGCTCGCGCAAATGCCGCAGCAGCAATGGCTCGAGCGCTTCGCGGCCGGGCGCCGCTTCGCGTTCGTCGCCAACGACCTGGCCGCGCTGCATCGTGCGTGCGTGGCCGGTGCGGGAATCGCGTTGCTGCCGCGCTTTCTCGTCGACGATCCAGCACTCGACGCCCTGCCGGCAGCGTCCCGGTCGCCCGGCGAATCCGAAACCGGCGGTCCCCGCGACGCGGCCGGTGCCCGCGCCAACGCCCACCAACCCGCCCGTGCCGCCGCGGCAACCGACGCAGCCGCCCCCGCGGCGCTCGTCGAACTCACTGCCGCACCACGCTGCGACATCGAGCGCGAAATCTGGCTCGTCGTTCATCCTGACGTGCGCCGGTCGCCGCGCGTGCAACGCGTCGCGGATGCAATCGCCGACGCGGTGCATGCGGCCGACGGGCGGCTCTGACGCCCCGGCCCCGTCAGAACTTCTGCTGCAACCCGGCCATGATTCCCAACTGGTCACGCCCCGCGTCGACCGTCCCGCCGGCGGCGACGGCCTTGGCCGCCGTCGGGCCGTTCAGCATGTAGCCGACCGACGTATAGACGCGCGTGCGCTTCGACAGCAGGTAACTGGCACGCCCGACCAGCAGGGTCGCGCTCGCGCCGGTATTGCGCGCCGACCCGCGTTGCAGGTAGCGCGTGCCTTGCGCGTCGAACGATACCGCCGGCGTCCGCGCGTAGGTCACGCCGGCGAACAGGATATCGGTCTGCACATGGGCCGAGGCCGCGACGTTGTTTCGTATCCACCCCGCGCCGAGCTTCGCTCGCCCCACCACCGCGTAGCCGTCGACGACGGTGTGCGTGCTCGTATGGGCGCTGCTGCCTAGCGGCGCCGCCGTGCCCGGTCCGCCGCGCTTGACATCGCCGGACGCGGCGAAACCGAAACGCGGCGTGTCGTATGCGACCAGCGCCGTATATTGCCGGCACGCGAGCGGATTGCCGGGCACCTGCCCCGCGCAGCCGGTGGCGGAGGGGCCGGCCGGCCCGGCGGCGTCGCGCCCGAAGCTGTAGGTGCCGCCGATCGTGAATCGGCCGAACTTGCCCAGGTAGCCGATCGCATTGTCGCTTCGAGCATTCGGCAGATACGCGTCGAAGTTGCTCGGGGAATGGATCGACGGCCCGATCACGTCGGCGTTGGCGAGCGCATGGGCCGTCATGTTCATCTGCCTGCCGAGCGTGAGCGTTCCATAGGCGCCGCCCAGCCCGACGTTCGCCTGCCGGCCGAACAATCGCCCGCCGCCACCGAGCCGGCCCGTGCCGGGCTGGAAGCCGCTTTCCAGCACGAAGAACACCCGGTATCCGCCGCCGAACTCCTCGACACCCTTCACGCCCCACCGCGACGGCATTGCGCCCGTCAGGTGCGGCATGTCCACCGTCGATCCGCCCTTCGCCGCGCGGTTGTAATAGGAAACGCCAGTATCGACAATGCCGTACAACGTCGTGCCGCCTTGCGCATGCGCGATGCCGGATGCCGCCATCAGCGCCCATGCAAGCGCTCGCCGCTTCGCAACCGTCCGCCTCTCAGCGGAACCGGTCCGCATGACCGGGGCTTTCCATGCGCCACACGACGCAGCGCCCCGTCGTGCCGCATTTGCGCCGGCGCACTGCTCAGGATTGCTTGACATATGCCTGCTGCCGTTCGCCGGGGCTGCCCGCCTGATCTCGATGCGAAGCCGAGCGTCGATGATCGATCAGGCCGACCGCGAGCGCCGCCGCCAGCGCGGGCAGCCCGATCGCCATGAAGTTGCGCTCCAGCGGCAGATCGATGCCGACCAGCACGCCGATGACGATCGGCGCCAGGATCGCCCCGCCGCGGCCGATGCCCAGCGTCCAGCCGATGCCGGTCGAGCGGATCGCGACCGGGTAGAACTGCCCCGCATACGCGCAGTTGACGATCTGCGTGCCGATGGTCGACGCGCCGGCCAGCCCGACCAGCACGAACAGCAGCGCAGTCGGCATCCTGTAGCCGAGCAGCGTGATCGAGATCGCCGCGAGCAGATACATCGAAACGAGCACCGTCTTGATCGGAAAGCGATCGGCCAGCCAGCCGCCGCCGATCGCGCCGACCATCGCGCCAGCGTTCAGCACCAGCACGAACGTCAACGCGGAACCGAGGCTGTAGCCCGCCCCGGCCATCAGCCGGGTCAGCCACGAACTGAGCGCGTACACCATGAACAGGCACATGAAGCAGGCAATCCAGAACATGACCGTGCTGAACCCGCGACCGTCGTCGAACAGCCGGCGCACCGGCGCGTTGCCCGCCTGTTCCTCCCGCGGCAAGACATGGCAGTCGTCCGGTCGGGGCCGGTAAGCGGGATCGAGCCGGCACGCGATGCGCGCGAGCTCGTCCGTCCTGCCGCGCCTGATCAGGAACGACATCGATTCCGGCATCCATTTCATGAGCAGCGGGACAAGCAGCACCGGCGCGCCCGCGGCGACGAACACCGACCGCCATCCGTACGCCTCGATCATCCCCTTGCCCATCACGGCCGCCAGCATGCCGCCCACCGAATAGCCACTGAACATCAGCGTCACCAGCGTGCTGCGCATGCGGCGCGGCGCGTACTCGGTCATGTGGGCGATCACGTTCGGCATCACGCCGCCGATGCCGATCCCCGCCAGAAAGCGGGCGGCGCCGAACAACGCGGGCGTCGGCGCCAGCCCGGCCGCCGCGGTAAAGACGCTGAACAGCGTCAGGCAGGCCGCGATGGCCCGCCGGCGCCCGATCCGCTCGGCGACGGTCCCGAACACGATGTTGCCGAACATCATGCCGAACAGCGCCGAACTCACCATGAAGCCGGCATGCGCGGGGCTGACGCCCATGTTCTTCATGATCGCCGGCAGCGCGATGCCGGCCACCGCGAGATCGTAGCCGTCGAACACGATGATCAGCGCGCACCAGAACAGCACGACACCGTGCAGCGGGCCCAGCCGCGCATCGTCCGAGAGCGCCTGCAGATTGATTTGACGCATGGAGTTCCTTCCTTTTCCAGTGGGGAGGCTTCGAATCAGTACGATCGGCCGGCCCGCATATTTAGTAGTTATCCGAATTTATTTACGAGATGCACCGGCTTCCGGTCGAACGTCGACGCAGTGTAGGAAGCCACAATGATTCCCACTATCCGGAATTTGCAGGCCGCGCACGAATTCAATCCGTTTTTTTCTCACGCCGGGCGCTATCCGGATTTTTCCTGAGCGGGGACAGGACTGTCCGATTCTTGCAACCCCGTGCGATACCTTAGACAAGCCTGACGAAGATCAATATCATCCATTCAGGAGATTTCGCGCACGCAAGAAAAACCGATGCGGCACGACGCGCATCCGCGGCCCAGCCGGATGCACTGCACGGAAATGCCGCACAGGAGACGCCCCATGCCCCTCACGCCGAATGCGGACGTGCTGTCCGCGCTGTACCGGAATTGCCTGTTCCGATCCGGATCGCGCACGGATGCGCACGAGCAGGTTTCGGCGGAACTGGCCGAGCATGTGCTGCGCTGGAAGCACGGCGTGCCCGACGCTGCGCTTTTCAAGGGGCGACTGAATCGTCTGAGCGTCTACGCGCTGCAGTACGGCGCCGAAGTCGAGGTCGTGCCGCGCCCGTTCGACGGCTTTTCGCTCGTCCACACGTCGCTCGCCGGCGGCGCCGAAATCGACTGCGACGGACATGTGATGGACGTGCTCGAAGGACGGACCGCCGTGCTCGCGCCCAGGACGCGCGTGCGCCTGCGCTGGCGGCCCGGCACCCGGCAACTGATCGTCAAGGTCCCCGATGCGCTGCTGCGGCCGGTTTCCGGCCACCCGCCCGACGACGGACCGCCCGCCCTCGCGCCGGGATTTCTGTTGCCGCCTGCACTGGCCTCGCAATGGGACCTGATCGCACAGTCGCTGCTCAACGTCCTCGCGCTGGCCGGCGACGGCGGCATTCGGGCCGAGTGGCGCGACCACTTCGAACGCAGCCTCGCGTTATTCCTGCTCGTACATTGCCCGCCGCCGTCGGCAACCGGGAATGCCCTCGCGTCACCGGAAGCGTGCAACCCACCGGTGACATCCGGATCCCCGGGCGGCATCCGGCAAATGGACGCGCTCCTCGAATTCATCCATGCGCGACTCTGCGCGCCCATTTCGCTCGAGGATCTCGCCAGGGCAGCCGGCGTCAGCTTCCGGACGCTGAACGTGCTGTGCCGCCGCTACCACGGCGCAACCCCGATGGAACTGCTGCGCAACATCCGGCTCGACGCCGCCCGCGTGCAACTGCTGACCGACCCGATGGCCAGCATTACCGATACGGCGCTGACGTTCGGTTTCGGCCACCTCGGCCGCTTTTCGGGCTATTACTTCGCCCGCTTCAACGAGTTGCCGCGCGATACGCAGAGGAAGCGGCTGCCGAACTGAATGCGACGACGCGCGACGTCCGGCCGTCGCCCGGCCGTCGCTTTACGCGCCGGGCAATCGCCCGCATAGTAAGGGTTTGCCCATGCCTCCGCCCGTTGCCATGTCCGCCACCCCCGCCGCCTGCGTCGTCCGCAACGCGACCGATGCCGATCTCGACGCCATTCACGCGATCTACGCGCACCACGTGCGCCACAGCGTCGCGTCGTTCGAGGAGGCGCCGCCCGACGTCGACGAACTGCGCGCGCGCCGCGACGCAGTGCTGCGTCACGGGCTGCCCTATCTCGTCGCGGAATGCGACGGCCGCATCGCCGGCTACGCGTACGCAACGCCGTATCGCACGCGCAGCGCGTACCGCCACACGATCGAGGATTCGATCTACATCGACGACGCGCAGCGCGGCCGCGGCATCGGCCGCGCGCTGCTCGCGGCACTGATCGCGCGCTGCGAAACCGGCCCGTGGCGGCAGATGATCGCGGTGATCGCCGACGGCGGCACCGGCGGGTCGACGTCGCTGCACCGCGCGTTCGGTTTCGAGCCGGCCGGCGTGCTGAAGGCGGTCGGTTTCAAGCACGGCCGCTGGATCGACACCGCGCTGATGCAGCGCGCGCTCGGCGACGGCGCACGCACGCTCCCCGCCGCGCCCGAGCCTGTCGCGTCGCGCTAGAATGGCCGCATGTCAAAACAGACTCCAACCATGCCAGACGAGGCCGCGCCGGATTCCCGCAACGAGTACACGGTCGATGAACTCGCTCGCGTGTCCGACACGACCGTGCGCAACGTCCGCGCGTACCAGGATCGCGGGCTGCTCGCGCCGCCCGAGAAGCGCGGGCGCGTCGGCATCTACGACGACACGCACGTCGCGCGCCTGAAGCTGATCAACCACCTGCTCGCGCGCGGCTACACGCTGTCGAACATCCAGGACCTGATCATGGCGATCGACGAGGGTCACGACCTGCGCTCGATCCTCGGCCTGGAAAACGCGATCGGCGGCCGCTGGTCGCACGAACTGCCGAAAACCTATTCGCTCGCGCAACTCGCGCAGATGTTCGGCCCGCAGACGGCGTCGCAACTGTCGCGCGTGACCGAACTCGGCCTGCTCGAACGGCGCGGCCTGTCGTTCGTCGCGAAAAGCCCCGCGCTGCTCGAGGCGGCAGCCGCGATGACGAAGGAAGGCATCCCGCCGCGCGAGCTGCTCGACGTGATCAGCCTCGCGCGGCCGCACTTCGACGCGATCGCGCGGCTGCTCGTCGATCTCGTCGTGAAGCGGCTCGACCGCTATGACGAAGGCACGCTGCCGCCCGTCACCGACGTGCCCGCGCTCGTCGATGCGATCTGGCGCCTGCGCCCGCTCGCAGCCGTGTTCGTCGAGGGCGAGACGAACCGCGCGCTCGAGAACGCCGCCAGTGCGTATCTGGGCGGTCGCGTCGCGACGATCCTCGACAGGAAACTCAGTGACGAAGCGGCACGCCAGGCCGGCACGTCGGATAGGTCCGATAGGTCCGGCCCGCAAGACGACGGCGACAAAGCATAGGACCGCCGCCGTCATATTCATATCGGCATTGCTTGGTTTGCGGGCCCGACCGCCCATGCGACGATTCTTCCAACCGAGCGGCACACGCCGCTCCCCGAAGACGTTTCGCATGGAGTCCGTTCGATGATTCGTTTCACCCGCTGGATCACCCGCACCGCCGCGACGGCGCTCGTCGCCGTCGCCGCCACATCGGCCTTCGCGCAAGGCAGCGCCGACAAGGTCGTGCGCATCGGCTACCAGAAGGCCGGCCTGCTGTCGGTCGTCAAGACGCAGGGCTCGCTCGAGACGCGGCTCAAGCCGCTCGGCTACACCGTCCAGTGGTTCGAATTCCCGGCCGGCCCGCAACTGCTCGAGGCACTGAACGCGAACAGCATCGACTTCGGCTATACGGGCGCGCCGCCGCCGGTGTTCGCGCAGGCGGCCGGCGTGCGCTTCGTGTACGTCGCCGCGGAACCGCCGTCGCCGCACAACGAGGCCGTGTTCGTGAAGGCCGATTCGCCGGTCCGCTCGCTCGCCGACCTGCGCGGCAAGAAGGTCGCGCTGCAGAAGGGTTCGAGCGCGAACTACCTGTTGCTCGAAGCGCTGAAAAAGGCCGGCGTACGCTACGACGAAATTCACCCGGTGTACCTGCCGCCCGCCGACGCGCGCGCCGCGTTCGAGAGCGGCAACGTCGACGCGTGGGCCGTGTGGGATCCGTACTACGCGGCCGCGCAGAATTCGCTGAAGATCCGCACGCTGTCCGACTACACGGGCCTCACGCCCGCGAACAACTTCTACGAGGCAACGCGTGGCTTCGCGGAGCAACATGCCGACGTGGTCGGCACGATCCTGAAGCAATTGCGCGAGACGGGCCTGTGGGTCAACGGGCACCCGGCCGAGACGGCCGCACTGATCGCGCCGAAGGTCGGCCTGCCGCAGCCGCTCGTGGAAACGTGGATCAAGCGTGTGCCGTTCGGCGCGGTGCCGGTCGATGAGAAGATCGTCGCGGTTCAGCAGGGGGTGGCCGATGCGTTCTATGCGGCGAAGCTGATTCCGCAGAAGCTGAACGTGGCCGATAACGCGTGGACCGACAAGGGCGTGGCGAGCGCGCTCGCGGCGAAGTAACGCACGGTTCGCACTCGTTTCGAACAGGCTGACGGGTACCCTGCCCGTCGGCCTTTTTTGGTTCCGTTCGAATTTTCGGGGAACGTCGGGCGCGCTGGCGGCGTTCGGCCATCTGCCCGCACTTCGAACCGCCATTCACACATCGCTTCCATGCGGTCAATTGACCTTCGCGTGCGGACCGTCGAACGACGGCACTCTGTCAACGACGTATTTGGGTCGACCGTAGCTGCACATCCCTGCCGAAATCTTCTTCTGCGCGTAGCCCGGCGGGGCAATTGCAGAAGTTCGGTCATCGTGACAATACCTCGCTGACGGGCCGGACTCGTACTTCCGGGTTCGGCCAACAAGCGTCATTCGCACATGCCAATTCGAAGTCTGGTCGCAGACTTTATTCGGTCGACGCGAAATCCTCTTCTCTTGAATTCAGGATTCCGCTCAGTGTGAGCAGACCCGCATCGAGCTGCCCCATGGTTGGCGCAGCAAGCGCAAGCCTGACGGCGTTCGGCGCGTGGCCTGGCGAGGCCGCGAAGGTGGTCGACGGCGTCAACGCGATGCCTCGTCGGGCTGCGGCTGCGACTAACGCCTGCGAGCGCCAATGGGCTGGAAGCTTCAACCACAGATGAAAGCACTTTCCGTTCGTCTGAATGTCGAAATCCGACAGACGGTCGGCGGCCAGCTTCTGACGGGCCACGGCGTCGAGGCGTTTCAGTCGTGCGAGTTCGGCAACCGTACCGTCGCTCATCAAGCGCTGCGTGGCCGCAAAGGCAAATCCCGATGCCGTCCATCCGCCCGAGCGCACCGACGCCATCACGGTTTCACGTAACCTACGCGGCGCCACGACGAATCCCAGCGTCAATCCCGGCGCTACCTTCTTCGACAGGCTGTCGATCACAACGCAATTCTCGGGTGAAAGCGCCGCAAGCGGCGGCTCGTCGTCGAGGAAACCGTACACATTGTCCTCGATGATCGGAATGCCGAGCTTTTCTGCGACACGCAAAAGATCTTCTCGTCGCGCAGCATTCATCGTCATGCCCAACGGATTCTGGATTGCGGGCTGAATATAGATCGCCGAAAGATTTGCCTCCCGGTGCGCTTTGAGTATGGCGTCGGGGCGCACGCCGCCTTCGTCCATCGCGAGTGGAACCAATGTGATACCGAGCCGAACCGCGATACCTTTGATAAACGGGTAGGTCAGGGATTCGACGCCGCAGCGCCCGCCCGTCGGAACAATGGCGCCGACCGCGGCGGCAATGCTTTGTCGTCCATTCCCCGTGAAGACCAATTGCTCAGGAGAAGGCGCCCAACCGTCGCGTGTCAGGCATGCGGCCGCGACGTTCCTCAGAGCGGGCGTTCCACTGCTTGTTGCCTGACTCAGGGCGCTCGCGAGTTCGGTAGCCCTTTCAAGCCCGCTCAGGCTTCTCGCGATGAGTGTCGCTTGGTCGGGAAGTATCGGGTAATTGAACTCCAGATCGATCCGGACGTCCCGCGGTTCGCTTGGCGCCGCCGCTCCGCGCCTTGCGTCGCCCGAAACGAACGTTCCTCTCCCTACCTCACCGACGGCGAGCCCTCGTCGCAACAACTCTGCATAGACCCTGCTGGCCGTCGACACGGCGATCTTGCGCTGGTCCGCGAAATTCCGCTGCGGAGGAAGCCGGTCGCCCGGCCTGAGCGTTCCGTCAGCAATGTCCGCGGCGATCGCGTCGGCCAACTTCAGGTATTCCGACTTTGACATTCAATGCACCGAGTTCAATGAATATTGCACCGAGATCAATGTATTTATTGCACCGATATATCATCCGGTGCATTCTGTCTTCACCCCAGATTGTACCGGGATTGCAACGCTTCCACGGCCTATCTGCACGCGCCTTGTTTCGACGAAATCCGCGCAGGCGTCGCATTGACCTCGGAGCATTCATGGAGATGCAATATGCCTTTCACCGCTTCGTTTGCCGCCCGCCCCGCGCATGCGGGAAGGACGACGGGACCTTCACACCTGTTGGGCGGGTGTGACGTCGATCGCGCGAGGTCATCGGGATGATCTCGTCGACCGGCATGGATCTGCAACTGACATTCATGACGATACTGATCGCCTTTGCGGGTGTGTTCGTGATCTCGTTCATGAAAGGGGCGTTCGGCGGCGGCTTTTCGATCGTCGGTATTCCACTGCTGTCGTTGGTGATGGATCCGGTTACCGCGGGCGGAATGCTCGCTCCGTTGTTCATCGCAATGGACCTGTTCGCATTGCGCTACTGGAAGCCTTCGACATGGTCGAAGCCGGACCTGTTGCTGCTTTTGCCGGGACTGGTGACCGGGATCGGCGCCGGCTATCTGACCTTCCGACTGCTCGACCACCGCGCGATTGCAATTGTGATGGCGGCGATTACGCTGATCTTCGTCGGACTATGGTTGGTCGGAGGCGCAGCGTTGACGGTCCGTCCGCGTTCCAGGCCAAAGGCGATCACAGCGGGTCTCGCCTCGGGCGTGACCACGATGGTCGCGCATTCGGGCGGCCCGCCGCTCGCAATGTATCTGCTGCCTCTTGGCCTCAGCAAGGAAGTGTACGCGGGGACGACGAGCATGTTCTTTACCGTGGGGAACGCGACCAAGGCAGTGCCATGGCTGCTGCTGGCCAGGCCGACCGGCAATGTCTGGATCGTGATGGCGGTCTGCCTCTGCGCAATTCCTGCTGGTATCGTGACCGGTTGGCGACTTCACGCGAAACTGGATCAACGTCAGGTTTATCGAGCCTGCTACGGACTGCTGGTGGTGGCCGCGGTGAAACTGCTTTGGGATGGCGTAACAGGGTATCTCGCATAAACGTGGCAGACGAGTCTGTATCTTTGGTTCATATCAATAAGCAGTACTGATGTATAGGGCGATCGATAAAAGCACTCGTCGTGTTGGTTGATTCACCGACTTTCTGTACTGAACACTGGAGTTTGTATGTCAATTGATGGTTCTCCGACGACCGCATCGCGCCGTCATTTCATGGGCGTCGCAGTGGCAGCCGCCGTGGCAGGCTCGTTCAATGCGGCCGCTTTCGCCGGGGCGGATCGACCCGTCGGCGACATCGCCACGTCGGCCGGCGGCGACGAAACCGCGATCCGGCCGTTGCACGTGCATGCGCCGGAGTCTCGGCTCGTCGAATTGCGGCGACGCATCAAGGCAACTCGGTGGCCCGAGCGCGAGACCGTGCACGATGCTTCGCAGGGTGTGCAGCTTGCAACGATGCAAAAGCTCGCCGACTACTGGGCGACGAGATACGACTGGCGCAAGATCGAGGCAAGGCTCAACGCGTTGCCACAATTCGTTACCGAGATCGACGGGCTCGACATTCACTTCATTCATGTGCGGTCGAAACATCAAAACGCGCTACCGATCATTGTCACGCACGGCTGACCGGGTTCGATCGTCGAACAGTTGAAAATTATCGATCCACTCACTAATCCGACAGCGCATGGCGGGTCGCTGTCGGATGCTTTCAACGTCGTGATTCCCTCGTTGCCCGGGTATGGTTTCTCGGGCAAACCAACGACGACTGGCTGGGATCCGCAGCGCATCGCTCGCGCGTGGGTCGCTCTGATGCAACGTCTCGGGTACGAGCGATACGTCGCGCAAGGCGGTGACTGGGGAAACGCGGTCACGGAGCAAATGGCCCTGCTGAAGCCACCGGGGCTGCTCGGCATCCACACCAACATGCCGGCAACCGTGCCGGACAACATCGCGACGGCACTGAAATTCGGCGATCCGGCACCGTCCGGACTCTCATCCGATGAAAAACACGCGTTCGACCAGCTCGATTTCTTCTACAAGCACGGGCTCGGTTATGCGCAGGAAATGGCAAACCGACCGCAGACGTTGTATGCGATCGAAGATTCGCCCGTCGGGCTCGCAGCGTGGATGCTGGACCACGACGCCTCGGGCCTCGCACTCATTACACGCGTATTCAATGGCGAGTCTGAAGGGCTGACACGGGACGACGTTCTCGACAACGTCACGTTGTACTGGCTGACGAACACGGCCGTCTCATCGGCGCGATTGTACTGGGAGAGCAAGCTGAGCTTCTTTGCCCCGAAACATGTTGCGATTCCGGTGGCCGTCAGCGTTTTTCCCGACGAGATCTACGCTGCGCCGCAGAGTTGGGCGGAAGCCGCCTATCCCAGGCTGGTTCACTTCAATCGTTTGTCGAAAGGTGGGCACTTTGCAGCGTGGGAGCAGCCTCAGGCACTATCGGAAGAGCTTCGTGTGAGTTTCCGAGCGCTGCGCTAACCGCAGTGAATGACGCAGCACGGCGCGCTGACGCCCATGCATTGACGCATGCAGCTCGCCGTGTTGGTGGCGACATGACAGGCCGGCCGCGTGCCCGGTCGACGACGTGCACGCCGGTCGCGGTAAGGGATTGCCGACCTGGGGGCATCTGTGACCGTCGGCCGGTGCTCTCCTGAGAGCGGCCGTTGAGGTGGCGACTGATCGATGGTCGGTAATGGGTCGATCTGCGTCGGTCGCGGGCGCCGGGTGGCGGCCGGCCGAGTTCGGCCAAAAAGAGACGCTCAGTCGCGCATGGGTGAGCGGCCGCTGTTGCAGGTAAAGTCGTCGCTTGTCCAAGCCAATACGTTCAACCAGCTATGTTTTAACAGAGCTTTAAACGTTTGGTTCAGCATGTGCCGTCGCCAACTTTAGAACCTTTAGAAAGCGCCGGGCACCAGCTTTCGAATACGGAAGGTCTTCGAGCAAGGACCTCAGTAAAAGCCCTTGGAGTTCGACATAGCTTGCGTCGCTCGGCCACATATGCACATTGGCGATCTCAACATTGTCGTGGATAAGAGCAAGTTCAATCGATTTGGCTCCAGTTTCGGAAACGACAAATATTCCCCGTGCATACGTAAAGCGAGGTTCGTTCGCATGACTCCATGTCGTGTGTGTGCGGGTCCGTATTATCTGACCGCGAGGATTAACAGAAGCCTCGTCTGCTAGCCACGCGTTCTCCATGTATGAGCCGCCGGCGAAGTATGGGCGCAACGTTCCAAGGAATAGCGCTGCGATGTCTAGCGCGTCTTCAGCTTCTTCTAATGTCGGCTTGTAGTATTGATGTTCTAGGACATTCCGCAATTGCGCAATCTTTTTTACCACTCGGGGGGCCAACAGGCCCAATGCTTTGAGCTTCTCAAGCCTGTCCGGAAAGTTACGGGGCTCCGGAAGTCCCAGTGCACACAGCAGGCCAAAAATCTGGCAATCGATCGCTCGCTTGGAATTTGCCAGACTGTTCACAAGACCACGCGGGCCGCCGAGACGCAGATCCTTCTCTGCGAACGCCAGATAGTGGTCAGGACGCAAGGGTGTTGAATACTTGAGCATGCCAAACGACTTGGGATCCAGTGTTGGGCTCTGCCACGATGCCGCAAATTGGGTAAGGTATTCTTGTAAGGCTGTCGTGATCAAAGAAGATCCCCTCATGCATTACTAGATCGTTGGAAGTCAATCGCAATTTGACATCTCATGCCCATTGCTCACCCATCTTATATCAATAGGCGTCCAACCAATGGCGTGACGGACTGACAGAAGTGGGTCGCTAACGGCCCGTCTCTGAAAGGGCAGGCGTAGATCTTGGCGTAAATTTGCGTGCCGGGTCTTGTCAAATAATGCGCAGGTACTGCTGCATCATTGGGGTGACGGTTGCAGGTGCTGCTGCAGATTGCGTGCTCATGTGACCGGGAAAAGTTGCTTTGGCTGCCCGAGTTTACCAGTGGGCTGGACGAGATCGATCGAAGTTCGCCGTCCGGCCAGGTGCTGGGGAGGGCAAGCGGCTGCTGCCGGCCAGGAGGCGACATTCGTCTATGCTGTCACCTGGGCAGTCGGACATCGGTTCGGTCCAGTAAAACCGCCAGTCGGTTGGCGAAGATGCCGCTACCGTAGGCCAGCCATCAAAACTCCATTGGGGACTCGTTTTGGAACGCTCTCCGGGTAATGTCCGAGCAGGATGTTACAGAAATGCAACCTCGTCGAACGGCATTGTCTTGGGTTGAGCAAGGCTTCATAGATCACAAGAAATAAATAAAATCAATCACTTGCTCTGCAATGCGCCCGGAACTTTCCGGGCGGTAATGTTGCGTGCCTGAAACAATTTGTACGGAAAAAAACGCAAACCACAAGAATCACCATGGATGCGTTGCGCCGTTCCCCAGATCTTCAGGGTTGGCACAATCTGTGCTGCCTGTCCCTAAGCCGAATTATTCGGTGTGTGTTCGAAGTAAACGATCCCGCCCTCCGGCGAGGTTTCCGCCACGCACAGGAGCGGGAAATCAATATATGACGCAATCGGGGTGAACTATGAATACCAAGACCGCGCTGGCAGCGCTTGCTCTCGTCGGGTTATGTGGTTGTGTCACACAGGGCGGGGCTCCCACTGCTATGCGTGTGGAAAAGAGTCGAACATTCGACGCCCCTTTCGACGTGGTATGGCCAGCAATAATCGATAGCATCGCAGAACAAAATTTACCGATCACCACACTCGAAAAGGTAAGCGGTCTAATAGCCATAAGCGGCGTTTCTTATTCCCCAAATGACGCAAACGAGGGGTATCGCGGTGCGGTAATGGGGGTTCCCGATCTAGTAACTGCCCGCGCCGCAAGGTTTAATATTTTCGCAACGTCGCAGGAAGGTGGAAAGACGACCGTCAAAGTAAACACAAGCTTCACAATGCAGGTGCGCACGGGAAATGGATCCAATCTTTTCCCATACCGATACCAAACAGAAGAAGCATTTTCGAATGGCAATTTCGAGAAGCGAGTATTTAGCGAAATTTCTTATCGCGTTAACCACGGTCCCGAACTGAAGAGGGCAGTTAAAACAGGTTCGGTAACGGGTGATTCAAACGACGGTGGAATGCATTGCGTGCAAGGCATCGGTGGAACAATATGCACGCACATCAATCAATGATGCATTTAATTAAAATGCGAGGCGCCCTTCTTCGCTGTGATGGCGTACGGCGAGCTTGCAGTAATCAGATGCATTCAGGAAGGACGTCAGCAATGTGCTGCCGACGTTCGCGCGGAATTATGCGTCGGCGCGCCGCTCTGCATTTGAGTGAAAAAACAGGCGATGGTCGATGAAAATTGTTGCGGCAACGCGGATTTCGCTGATTTCGGCCGTCGATGGGTGCGTAGTTAATCGGGCCATCGCAATGGCGGCTCAAAAATGCTAAGAACTACGGAGACCACCAATGAAGTCGATCGGAGTTGTGGTGGCGCTTGCATTCGTTGCAAGCCTGGCATACGCGCAGCAGTACGCAATCGACCCCCAGACGGGTCAGGCATACCCAGTCGTCCAAACCAAGCGTGGTGCGATGGCACAGAACCCGGAGACCGGACAGACATACCAGATAGTTCAGCCGTCGCAGACGTGTGACGATGAGAAATGGCGCCTGCAAGAGAATACTCGCATGGCAGCCGCACAGGGTCGCCCATTACCGGCAACTTCATTGCCGCATTCCGGCGCCGGATTGCCCGCTTGTGCGAGCAGTAACGTCTCCCCACCCGGCATGGAGTTGTAATTGATGTTCGCTGTGATGCGGTAGCGGCCGATCCTCGAAGGGCGAACGTAGAAC
The DNA here is from genome assembly GCF_003853795.1 of Burkholderia sp. Bp8991. Taxonomy (NCBI): domain Bacteria; kingdom Pseudomonadati; phylum Pseudomonadota; class Betaproteobacteria; order Burkholderiales; family Burkholderiaceae; genus Burkholderia; species Burkholderia sp. Bp8991. The sequence continues at coordinate 86,348 of NZ_QTQJ01000016.1, forward strand.
TTGGCGTAGCTTTGGGCGTCAGGCCTTGTCAGATAAAGCGCAGGTACTGCTGCATCATTGGGGTGACGGTTGCAGGTGCTGCGGTGGGTTGCGTGCTCATGTGACCGGGGAAAAGTTGCTTTGGCCGCCCGAGTTTACCAGTGGGCCGGACACGGCTGGCGAAGTTGGCCGTTTGGTCAGTTGCTCGGGATCCGCGCGACGAATGTTTCCGCCCCAGCTTCTGGGCTTCGAGTGGCGGGAATGACCCACCACGTAGTGCAAACCCCGACACGCCGTTTGCAGTCGACAGGTCTAGATTATGACTATACGGGCGCTGCCTCGGGCGCCGGTCCAGTGCGTGGTCGTGAGGCTCGTCATGACTGTAAAGATCAAAGAAATGTCGACGCGTGCCAAACGGATACTACATGTCACTGGCATGCTCGCCGTTATCAACTTCTTCGCTTTCTGGTTCGCCGCTGTCTACTTGGGCGGTGACGCCCTGAACGGTTATGTGCGCGATCTGCATTACTTTGTTTGCGCACATGGCTCATGCCATGAGGTCACCCACTCGATCTGGAAGTACAGCTATTGGCATGCGACATCTGCTTTAGCAGGTATCGCACTGATATTCATCGAGAGTGCGATTATTATAAATTCCGGAGACATCGTCGTTGATTGATGCGTCGCGGTCTAATGGCCGAACCCCAAAAGAGTTGGCGTGGGTCATAGCATAGCTTTGTGCGTAGCGCCTTGTCATATAAGGCGCAGGTATGATCACGGTGGACTCGGATATGAAGATGTATTCGCAACTATTAACGCCCCCCTGTTTACGACGCCGCCACAATGAATATTCGAATTATTGCTACCGTGCCGATGATGATTGTAATCATTGTCAATAATGGAATGAATATTGTTTTTCTTCTCTCTCTTTTTGCATTAAATGTAGCGAAGTTATATATACTCGGATATGATTTTTTTATTCGAAATGGAATGACAAACATCGCGATAAGTGTCAAGGCGAAGCATGCGTCTCGCCAATGAGCCATTTGGGTGGATATTGGTGCTCGACCGTGACCGTAAAATGCGCGAACGTAGTAGAAAAACAAAACCGCCGAGACCAATGCGGCGTCCATCAAATGCAAGGCAATTTTCTTCATGATGCTAACCCGCCAAGCTTTGATTGTTGCGTTTGGTAGCAATTAGATGCAATGGCAGCGGAGTTTTCAAGGAATCGTTAACCCCATTGCATTTCACACACGTCAATTCGAAAGAGTTGTAAACTTTCGCGCGGCGTTTGGCCCATCTGAAGCGAATGGCTGCTTTGTAGAAAGGCGGCTGTCCGCTTCGGGTCGGGAAGCGCCATCCACGTGAAACGCGCGGCGAGCAATCCCCCCACCGCCATCGATCGTCGACGCTGCGTGCAGCGCATGAAAAAAGGCCGGCGGCCACCCGGCCCGCCAGCCTTTTGCATTGCATGTCCGCGCCCGCCGGCCTACCCCCACCTCAACGCCCCGCCACCTTCTTCTGCCGCCACAGACACAGCAAATCGCACGCAACATGCGCAGCGACGATCGCGGTAATGTCCGCGTGATCGTAAGCAGGCGCAACCTCGACGACATCCGCGCCGACCAGATTCACCGCCCCGAGCGCACGCACGATCGCGAGCGCCTGCGCGGACGACAACCCGCCCGCGACCGGCGTCCCCGTGCCGGGCGCGAACGCCGGATCGAGACAGTCGATATCGAACGTCAGGTACGCGGGCCGCGCGCCGACGATGTCGACAATCCGCTCCACCGCCGCGCGCGGACCATGCTCATGCACCCACGCGGCATCGAGCCGCTCGATCCCGAGGAAATCGTCGTTCCACGTACGGATGCCGACCTGCACCGACGTCGCCGGATCGATCAGCCCTTCCTTCACCGCCTTGTAGAACATCGTGCCGTGATTGAGGCTGTCCGGCTCGTCGTCGGCCCACGTATCGCAGTGCGCATCGAAGTGGATCAGCGACAACGGCTTGCCATGGCGCTCCGCGTGCGCGACCAGCAGCGGATACGTGATGTAGTGATCGCCGCCGAGCGTCAGCATCTTCGCGCCCGAGCGCAGGATCGTGCGCGCATGCTCGACGATCGCCGGCTTGATCGACAACGGGTTGTGCGCATCGAACCAGCAATCGCCGTAATCGACGGCCGCGAGATCCTCGAACGGATCGAAGCCCCACGGATACGGCTTGAGCTCCGCGAGCTGCACGCTCGCCGCGCGGATCGCGGCCGGCCCGAGCCGCGCGCCCGAGCGATAGGTCGTCGCGAGGTCGAGCGGCACGCCGGAAATCGCGACGTCGACGCCGTCGAGCGCGCGCGAATAGTTGCGACGCATGAACGACAGCACGCCCGCATAGGTGTTTTCGATCGAGGAGCCGTATGGCGTCCTGCGACGGATCGCGCCGTCGCCGTGGAGCAGTTCGGTCATGTCGAACCTGTTGGTCAGGAGGACCGGCCCCTGCCACTGCATCGGGTGCGCTGGCGGGACTCGGCACGGATTCAATGAAAACGCGGCGGCATGCCCTCGCCGGGCGCGGCCGTCGCGCCGGCCTGCGAACCCTGTAGCGCGGCCGGGCGGGACAACGTCGATACGCGGCGATGATAGCAAGCCGAAACCGCCGTGTTGCCCCGGTTCGACCGGGGCAAACGCATCGAAACGATCAGCGCGGCGGCAGGCGCACCGGCGCCGCATCGCCCGATCCCATGCCGCCGCACCGCCGCCCCCGTCGCCCCCGTCGCCATGCCGCGCCTAGAAGGATTCGCCGGTTTTCGCCCGCCCTTTCTTCCGGATAATGGCCGCAGCCGCGCCCCCGACGGCGCGCCGTCCACCGCAGACGACGACAACCCCGGAGACACCCGCCTTGATCGCCACGCTTCCCGCCCCCTATCGCCGGCTCTGGCCGCTCGCCATCGCCGCCGCGCTGCTGTACGGGCTGTCGCTCGCCGCCGCGCCCTATCCCGGCCAGGCCGCCGCGAAAGCCGCGATGGGCATCCTGCTGCTCGCGGCCGGCAGCGCCTGCGCGGCACCGCGCGAACGCGCGTGGCTGTGCGCGGCGCTCGTCACGGCCGTGCTCGGCGACGTGCTGCTCGCGCTGCCCGAGTGGCCGCTGTCGTTCGTCCTCGGCCTCGGTGCGTTCCTGCTCACGCACCTGTGCTACTGCGCGATCTTCGTGCGCTGGCGCGCGCGGCCGCACGACTGGCGCTTCCTCGCACTGATCGGGCTGTGGATCGCCGCGCCGGCGTTCTATGCAGCGTTCCTTCCGCATCTGGGCGAACTACTCGTACCCGTCGCCGTCTACATGCTCGTGCTGTGCGCGATGGCGAGCTTCGCGCTCGCGGCCCGCACGCGCGGCCCGCTGGTCGCCGTCGGCAGCCTGATCTTCGTCGGCTCCGACACGCTGATCGGCGTCGGACGCTTCCTCGGCGGCTTTCCCGGCATCGACTACCTGATCTGGGGCCTCTACGCGCTCGCGCAGATCACGATCGTCGCCGGGGTTTTCCATGAGACGGCCGCCCGCCCGATCCGTCCCTGATAGCGTTTCAAACAGGTCGCCGCGTGTCGGCGGCCTTCGTCTCCCGCCTCTCCAGCCCTGCCGACGGCCGTTTCCGCACATTCCGCAATGCGGAAAGCAGACCGTTCCAAACCCCGCTCAGCCTTTTCCCGCGCGGCTTCCGGCCCTTAGAGCGCCGCTTCTAGCCTCTTGCGGTTTCCGGGTTCACCCACTATCGTTACATCAACCAATGTAACATTAAAAAATGAGCCAAATCGGAGACACCCGGATGAATGCTCGCACGTTGCCTTTCGGCCCGCCCGGCCACGACGGCCCGGACGAAACCACCGACATCGCCATCATCGGCACCGGCTTCGCCGGTCTCGGGATGGCCATTCGCCTGCGGCAGACCGGCGTGACCGACTTCGTCGTGCTCGAGAAGGCCGCATCGGTCGGCGGCACGTGGCGCGACAATCATTACCCCGGGTGTGCCTGCGACGTGCAATCGCACGTCTATTCGTTCTCGTTCGCGCCGAACCCGCGCTGGACGCGCATGTTCGCGCCCCAGCCGGAGATCCGCGCGTACCTGGAAGACTGCGTGCAGCGCTTCGGCGTCGGCCCGCACCTGCGCCTGAACCATGAGCTGCAGCGCGCCGAATACGACGAGGCCGCACGACGCTGGCGCCTCACGTTCGCGAACGGCAAGCGGCTGTCGGCGCGCGTGCTGGTGTCGGGGATGGGCGGGCTGTCGCGCGCCGCGCTGCCGGCGATTCCCGGCGTCGAGACCTTCAAGGGCCGCGCGTTCCATTCGCAGCAGTGGGATCACGACTACCCACTCGAAGGCAAGCGCGTCGCGGTGATCGGCACCGGCGCGAGCGCGATCCAGTTCGTGCCGCAGATCGCGCCGCGCGTGAAGGCACTCGCGCTGTTCCAGCGCACGCCGCCGTGGATCATGCCGAAGCCCGACCGCAACCTGAACGGCTTCGAGAAGTGGCTGTTCCGCACGCTGCCGTTCACGCAGAAGGCGGTGCGCAGCGGCATCTACTGGATGCTCGAATCGCGCGTGCTCGGCTTCGCGATCCATCCGTCGCTGATGAAGAACGTGCAGAAGCTCGCGCTGCGCCATATCCGCAAGCAGGTTCCCGATCCGGAGCTGCGCCGTGCGGTCACGCCCGACTACACGCTCGGCTGCAAGCGCGTGCTGATCTCGAACGACTACTACCCGGCGCTGTCGCGCAAGAACGTCGACGTGATCACGACCGGCATCGAGCGCATCGAAGCCGACGCGGTCGTGACGACCGACGGCAAGCGTCATGAAGTCGACTGCCTGATCTACGGCACGGGCTTCCAGGTCGCCGATCCGTATCCGCGCGGCGCGATCATCGGCCGCGGCGGCCTCGACATCGTCGATGCGTGGCGCGACGGCGCGCACGCGTATCTCGGCACGACGCTGCCGGGCTACCCGAACTTCTTCATGATCGTCGGCCCGAACACCGGCCTCGGCCACAACTCGATGGTGTTCATGATCGAGTCGCAGATCGAATACATCCTCGGTGCGCTGAACGCGATGCAGCGCGAACGCGCGGATGCGATCGAGGTGCGCCCGCTCGTCGAGGCGCAGTTCAACACCGACCTGCAGGGCCGGCTCCAAAAGGCGATCTGGTCGACGGGCGGCTGCAAGAGCTGGTACCTCGACCCGCGCACCGGCAAGAACACGACGCTGTGGCCAGGCTTCACCTGGCGCTTCCGCCAGGCGACCGCGCACTTCTCGATCGCCGATTACCACGCGTATCGCGCGCCGCACCACGACACGAGCGGGCGGCCCGTCGCCGCGCCCGCCGCGTCCGCCGCTTCCGCTTCCACGTCCGCCGAAGCGGCCTGAGCCAGACAAGGAGCCAACGACATGAGAGATTTCGCCAACAAGGTCGCCGCGATCACGGGCGCCGGCTCGGGCATGGGCCGCTCGCTCGCGGTCCAGCTCGCACAGGCCGGCTGCCACGTGTCGCTCGCCGACAAGAACGGCGTCGGCCTCGCCGAAACCGAGCGGATCGTCCGCGCGATCGCGCCGAACGTGCGCGTGTCGACGCGCGTGCTCGACGTCGGCGACCGCGACGCGATGTTCGCGTGGGCGGACGATACCGCGCAGGAACACGGCAAGGTCAACCTGATCTTCAACAACGCGGGCGTCGCGCTGTCGAGCACGATCGAAGGGATGGAATACGGCGATCTCGAGTGGATCGTGAACATCAACTTCTGGGGCGTCGTGCATGGCACGAAGGCGTTCCTGCCGCACCTGAAGGCGAGCGCCGACGGTCACGTGATCAACACGTCCAGCATCTTCGGGATCTTCGCGCAGCCGGGCATGAGCGGCTACAACGCGACCAAGTTCGCGGTGCGCGGCTTCACCGAATCGCTGCGCCAGGAACTGGACATGATGAAGTGCGGCGTGTCGGCCACCTGCGTGCACCCGGGCGGCATCCGCACCAACATCGCGCAGTCGAGCCGCGTCGCGAAGAACATGGTCGGCTTCATCGTCGAGAGCGAGCAGCAAGGCAAGGACAGCTTCGAGAAGTTCTTCATCACGACCGCCGACGACGCCGCGCGCACGATCCTCGCCGGCGTGCGCCGCAACAAGCGGCGTGTGCTGATCGGCCGCGACGCGAAGGCCGCGGACTGGATGGCGCGCATCCTGCCGGCCGCGTACCAGGCGCTCGTCGTGCTCACGACGCGCCGCGAGGCCGCGAAGGCCCGCCGCGCGGCCGCCCGCTACGGCACGCCGGCCGCCGCGCCGCTTCACGCCACCTACAACAACGCAGGCAATCAGGGAGGAGAACAATCATGATGACCCCGAACATGATGCCGGTGCGGCGCGACATCCGTTTCGCGCTGCCGCCCGAACGCGCGAAGGACTGGCACGTCCAGGGCGTGCCGGTCACGCACTTCATGAACGCGCTGTCGCTGCTGTTCCCGGCCGGCGAGCGCTTTTTCATGGATTCGGTGCGCCACTACCGCGACCGCATCGAGGATCCGGAGCTGAAGAAGCAGGTGCTCGGCTTCATCGGCCAGGAAGCGATGCACACGCGCGAGCACATCGAGTACAACGACCTGCTGCAGTCGTCCGGCCTGCCCGCGCACAAGCTCGACAAGCGGCTCTGGACGATCCTCGGCTTCTTCAAGAAGACGCTGCCGCACTCGATGCAGCTCGCGATCACGATCGCGCTCGAGCACTACACGGCGATCCTCGCGAACCAGCTGCTGTCGGGCCACGAGCACCGGATCGACGGGTCGGTCGAAGGCTATCAGCAGATGTGGATGTGGCACGCGATGGAGGAAACCGAGCACAAGGCGGTGTCGTACGACGTTTGGAACGCGGTGATGAAGCCCGGCCTCGGCAGCTACCTGCTGCGCACCAGCACGATGCTGCTCACGACCCTGATGTTCTGGACGATCGTGTTCGACTTCCACGTGCGGCTGATGCTGTCGCATCGTCGCCGGCACGGCGGGTTCGGCGGCATGTGGCGGCTCGTGAAGTATCTGTACAGCCCGCGGACCGGCGTGTTCCCGAGCATCGCGCGCGAATGGCTCGACTACTTCCGTCCGGGCTTCCATCCGTGGGACCACGACAACCATCAGTACCTGCAAGGGCTCGACACGCTGCTCGCGAACATCGACGCGACCAACGCGCGCCATGCGGCCCAGGCCGCCCCGCGCCGCGTGCCGCTGCATCCGGTTCCGCAGGCATGACGTCATGGCGCGCACGCACGAGATGCTGACCGTCCGCTCCGGCGACGTGAAACTCGCCGTCCATGTCAGCGGCCCGCGCCGCGCGCCGCCGCTGATCCTCGTGCACGGCTATCCCGATTCGTCGGCCGTGTGGGCGCCGGTCCGCGCGCGGCTCGCGAAGCGCTACCGCGTGATCGCGTACGACGTGCGCGGCGCCGGCGCATCCGATGCGCCGCGCCGCCGCGCGGACTACACGCTGGCGCGGCTCGCCGACGATCTGAAGGCCGTCGCCGACGCGACCTGCGGCGCGCGGCCGTTCCATCTGGTCGGTCACGACTGGGGGTCGATCCAGTGCTGGGAGGCCGTGACCGACCCTGCGTTGCGCGGCCGGATCGCGTCGTACACGTCGATCTCCGGCCCGTGCCTCGACCACGTGTTCCACGCGAAGATGCGGCTCAGGCAGAGCCTGAAATCGTGGTACATCGCGTTCTTCCACCTGCCGGTCGTGCCGTCGCTGGTGTGGCGCCTCGGCGGCGCCGCACTGTGGCCGCGCTGGCTGCAGTTGACCGAACGCGTGCGGCCCGAGCGCGATCCCGCGCAATTGAAGAACGCGCTGAACGGGTTGCAGCTCTACCGCGCGAATTTCCTCGCGCGGGCGAGAAAGCCGCGCGAGCGGTATGCGCAGGCGCCGGTGCAGATCCTCGTGCCGGTGCACGACCGCTACGTGACGCCCGAAATGTCGGTCGATCTCGAGCGCTGGCTCGGCGAGCACGTGCGCGAGAAAATCGACGGCGGGCACTGGGTCGTGCTGCGCAATCCCGACCTGATCGCGGCGCGGATCGACCGGTTTGCCTCGACGCATGAACGACCGGCGGTCGCGGCAGCACCCGCGGCACCGCGAGCGGCGGTTCAGCGCAACGGCGGCAGGCGCTTGAACAGCGTTTCGTAGTCGATCACGAGCCCGTCGGCGTCGACGTCCATCTCGGCCGTGAAATTCCGGAAGATGCCTTCGTAGCGGTAGCGCCGGCCCGGCTCGATGCACGCGTATGCCTGCTTGACCGGCGTCACCTTCAGGTCCGGCGTCGAGATGTATGCGACGTCGATCGGTCGCCGCTCGCCGCGAGCGAGGCCGAGGCGGCCGATCGGCAGCGCGTTCGTGAACGGCGTCGCCGCGATGTCGATGTCGACGCAGCCATCCAGCTCCGGCAGCGCGCTGCCTGAACCGTCGCGCCAGTGCCCGGCCCCGTCGCCGTGCAATTCCAGCGTGCCGCCGCCCATCACCTTGAGCACCGCATACCTGACCCGCCATTGCGGATCGCACTCGACCCGGTACGCAAGCCCGTACGCGCGGCCGTACCGCTGGCCGACCACGGCACTTTCGACGACGATGCCGGCGTCCCCCCGGTCGAACGTCAGGTGTTCGATTCCGTCGCCCTCGAGCGACGCCCAGCGCAGTTCACGCATTCGTTCCTTCCCGAAAACGCCGACGCGTCAGCATACGCACGAAAAATCCGGCTGCGGCCAAAATTTCGCTTCCGGGCCCGGCAATCCCGCGAAAGCGCCATTGCCCCGGGCAGACAAGACGCCGAAACTCGCGCCCCGCCCCAACTCAGGGCATGCGCCACAAATCCTGACTATCCAGAATTCCCTATTCCGGTGCACGGCATTGTGTCCTATGCTCGCGGCTCGTCCTGTTCCACCGCCGCCATGCCCACCGCCCGCCCCGCCTCGCCGTCGATCGACCTGCGCATCCTGCTGCGCGGCATCGGGCAGATCGTCCTGCAGGCGCATGCCGTCACCGGCGCGCTGCTGCTCGCCGCGCTGGCGCTGACCGACCTGCGGCTCGCGTCCGCGGCGCTGGTCGGCTCGGCCGCCGCCAGCATGACGGCGGTGCTGACGGGTGCCGAGCGCCGCGACGTCGAACAGGGGCTGCACGGCTTCAACGGCGCGCTCGCCGCGCTGATCGCCGTGCTGTTCGCGCCAGCTTCGCGCGCCGCCATCGCGCTGGTACCGCTGGCCGCGATCGGCGCGGCGCTCGTGCAACGCGCGATGCGTGTGCCGCTCGCCCGCTGGCGCCAGTGCCCGTATTCGAGCCCGTGCCTCGCCGTCACCGCGCTGTGGCTGCCGTTTGTCGCGCCGCAGCATGCGGGCGACGCGACAGCCGGTGCGCCGCTGACACTTCCTTCCATCGCCGACGCGCTGCTGTCGGGCGTCGCGCAAACCACCTTTGCGCAAGGCCCGTGGGCCGGCGCGCTGATCGTCGCCGGCCTCGCCGTCGCGTCGCGCCGCGCGGCTGCGTTCGCGCTCGGCGGCACGATCGTGTCGACCGTGCTGCTGATCGCGGCCGGCGCGAACGGCGCGTCGTGCGCCGACGGCCTGCTCGGCTTCAACGGCGCGCTCGCCGCACTCGCGCTGATGCCGCGCGGGCCGCGCGCGGCGTTCACGGCCGCCGCGCTCGCCGCGCTGATCCAGTGGCTCGCGACGCGCGCGGGCCTCCCCGCGTTCACGGCCCCGTTCGCGATCGCTGCGTGGATCACGGTGATCGTCGCGCGCCGCTTCACCCTCGGAGAACCCGATGTCGTCATTCGCACACCGTCCTGACACCGTGAAGCCCGGCGGCCCGATCTCGGACGCCGAGCGCCGGTTGCGCGTCGATCTCGCCGCCGCCTATCGCCTCGTCGCGCTGAACGGCTGGGACGACCTGATCTACACGCATCTTTCCGCGACCGTGCCCAGCGAACCCGGGCATTTCCTGATCAACCCGTTCGGCCTCGCGTTCGACGAGGTTCGCGCATCGAATCTCGTGAAGATCGACCTGGCCGGCAACCGGATCGGCGAGAGCGAATACGCAGTCAACGTGACCGGTTTTGCACTGCACGCGGCCGTGCACGCCGCGCGGCCGGACGCCGTCTGCGTGATGCACCTGCACAATACGGCCGGCATCGCCGTGTCGATCCAGCGCGACGGCCTGCTGCCCGCGTCGCAGCACGCGCTGCGGTTTCACGGCGACCTCGCGTACCACGACTACGAGGCGCTCGCGTTCTCGCCGGCCGAAGGCACACGGCTGACCGCCAGCCTCGGCGCGAAATCCGCGATGCTGCTGCGCAACCATGGCACGCTGACGGTCGGCCGGACCGTCGCCGAGGCATATGTGCTGATGGATACGCTGATCAAGGCCTGCGACATCCAGGTGCGCGCGCAGGCAGGCGGCGGGCCGCTCGTGCTGCCCGAGCCGGCCGTCGCCGAGCGCACCGCCGCGCAGTTGCGCGACGGCGGCGCGATCGAGGGCGAACTGGAATGGCCGGCGCTGCTGCGCCGCCTCGACCGGATCGATCCGTCGTATCGCGACTGACGCCGCTCGCGTCCCGACTTCCCTACCCCCAACCATCGGAGCATCCAGTCATGCCGACTTTCAATATCCAGTTGTTCGAAGGCCGCACGGTCGAGCAGAAGCGCGCATTCGTCGAAGCGATCACGCGCGTCACGTGCGAGACGCTCGGCTGCGACCCGGGCTCGGTCGACATCATCCTCGCCGACGTGAAGAAAGAGAACTGGGCGACGGGCGGCAAGCTGTGGAGCGACGAACGCTGACGCGCCCCGGGATTGGTGTGCGTCCGGCCCTTGGACGCATGCCACTTGGCGCCAGTTTGTCATCTCTGCGTCAACAGTTGTAACGCGTTGGCGGGATGCTAAAAAGGCAAAAAAGTGATCTCTGACAACCAAATCGCAAGTGCCCTTAACGACATGATCTTGCAAATGGGAGCCGATCTGGATCGCTCCCTGCTGACCGTCAAGGCGTCGTGTCCGGATTCGGAATTCGTCGCCTACCGCGAATTCGTGTCGCAACTGCTGACCACGATGCTGCTCGATTTCATGAATCCGCTCTACGCGCGGCACCCCGACCTGAAGCCGCCGGACCTCGCCTGACCCGCCACTGCGACGCCGGCGACCGGCGTCGCACGCGGCCTTCATTCCCTGCGCCGCGTTGTGCGCCCGCACATCGCGTTGTCACGCAATCGGCGCATATAATGCGGCACAGACGCAGCAGCCAATGGCCACCCGACCAGGAGACCGCCATGGAAGCGAAGAACGAAGAAGTCGTCGCACACCTGCTCTCCGATGTCGTCGAATTCGCGCGCGGGCGCCTGCCCGAAGCCACGTTCCGGATCGTCGAACCGTTCCTGCGTCATTACTACGATTTCGTCGACGCCGATGATCTGCAGAATCGCGGCATCGCCGACCTCTACGGCGCCGCGATGGCGCACTGGCAGACCGCCCAGAAATTCGTGCCCGGCAGCGAGCGGCTGCGCGTGTACAACCCGATCCTCGAACAGCACGGCTGGCACTCCGACCACACGGTGATCGAGATCGTCAACGACGACATGCCGTTCCTCGTCGACTCGGTGACGATGGCCGTCAACCGCCTCGGGCTCGCGCTGCACTCGGCGCTGCACCCGGTGTTCCGCATCTGGCGCGGCGGCGACGGCGCGATCGAGCGCGTCGACGCCGGCGGCGCGACGGCCGGCGACGGCCAGTCGCAGCTCGCGTCGTTCATCCACTTCGAAGTCGACCGCTGCGGCGACGCCGCGCTGCTCAACACGCTGCGCAACGACATCGCGCGCGTGCTCGGCGACGTGCGCGCATCGGTGGAGGACTGGCCGAAGATCGTCGACATCGCGCGCGCGACGATCAAGGACATGAAGGCCCGCGAATCCACCGCGGAAGACATCGAGGCGCGCGCGTTCCTCGAATGGATGGTCGCCGACCACTTCACCTTCCTCGGCCAGCGCGACTACGCGCTCGTGTCGGACGGCACGGGTTTCGGCCTGCGCGGCGTCGAAGGCTCCGGCTGCGGCCTGCTGCGCGAATCGCTGCGCGCGCCCGGTGCGCCGGACGTGACGCCGCTGCCGCCGGCCGCCGCCGAGATCATCACCGGCCCCTGGCCGATCTTCCTGACGAAAGCGAACTCGCGCGCGACCGTGCACCGGCCCGGCTATCTCGACTACGTCGGCGTGAAACTCGTCGGCGCCGACGGCAAGGTGACCGGCGAACGGCGCTTCATCGGACTCTACACGTCGACGTCCTATTTCGGTTCGTACACCGAGATACCGATCGTGCGCCGCAAATGCGCGAACATCGTGCGGCGCGCGGGCTTCCTGCCGAAGGGGCATCTCGGCAAGTCGCTGGTGACGGTGCTCGAAACCTATCCGCGCGACGAACTGTTCCAGGCCGACGAAGACCAGCTCTACGACATCGCGTTGGGCATCCTGCGCCTGCAGGAACACCAGCGCACGCGCCTGTTCGTACGGCGCGACCGCTTCGACCGCTTCGTGTCGTGCCTCGCGTTCGTGCCGCGCGACAAGTACAACACCGACCTGCGCCGCCGCATCGCGAAGCTGCTCGTCGATGCGTACAACGGCGTGAACGTCGAGTTCACGCCGCTGCTGTCGGAATCGGCGATCGCGCGGATTCATTTCGTCGTCCATGCGGAACCGGGCACGATGCCCGACGTCGACACGCGCGAACTCGAAACGCGGCTCGTGCAGGTGGCACGCCGCTGGCAGGACGATCTCGCCGACGCGCTGCTCGACGCGTTCGGCGAAGAACAAGGCAACCGCCTGCTGCAACACTATGCGGACTCGTTCCCGGCCGGCTATCGCGACGACTATCCGGCGCGCACGGCCGTGCGCGACATCGAGCTGATCGAGCGCGTGAAGGCGTCGGGCCAGCTGGCGATGAACCTGTACCGACCGATCGAGGCCGACGCGCGCGCGTTCCGCTTCAAGGTGTATCGCGCGGGCGACCCGATCGCGCTGTCGCGCAGCCTGCCGATGCTCGAGCATCTCGGCGTGCGCGTCGACGAGGAGCGGCCGTACCGGATCCAGACGCAGGATGCCGCGCCCGCCTGGGTGCACGACTTCGGCCTCGAACTCGCCGACGATACCGAGTTCGACATCGAGCGTGTGAAAGGCCTGTTCGAGGATGCGTTCGACCGGATCTGGAGCGGCCGGATCGAGAACGACGACTTCAACCGCCTCGTGCTGCGCGCGCACCTGAGCGCGCGCGAAGTCACGATCCTGCGCGCGTATGCGAAATACCTGCGACAGGTCGGCTCGACGTTCAGCGACGCCTATATCGAGCGCGCGCTGACCGGCAACCCGGCGATCGCAAGGCAGCTCGTCGAGCTGTTCCTGGTGCGCTTCGACCCGGCCACGGGCGGCACGCGCGACGTGCAGGCCGAACGCCTGCTGAAGGCGATCGAGACGGCGCTCGACCAGGTGCCGAACCTCGACGAGGACCGGATCCTGCGCCAGTTTCTCGGCGTGATCAACGCGACCGAGCGCACCAACTATTTCCTGCACGACGCGAACGGCGAATCGAAGCCGTACCTGTCGTTCAAGTTCAATCCGGCGAAGGTGCCCGGCCTGCCCGAGCCGAAGCCGATGTTCGAGATCTGGGTGTACTCGCCGCGCGTCGAGGGCGTGCACCTGCGCGGCGGGCGCGTCGCGCGCGGCGGGCTGCGCTGGTCCGACCGTCGCGAGGATTTCCGCACCGAGGTGCTCGGGCTGATGAAGGCGCAGATGGTGAAGAACGTCGTGATCGTGCCGGTCGGCTCGAAAGGCGGCTTCGTCGTGAAGAACCCGCCGCCGCCGAGCGATCGCGAAGCGTGGATGCGCGAAGGCATCGCGTGCTACCAGACCTTCCTGCGCGGCCTGCTCGACCTGACCGACAATCTCGCCGGCAACGCGATCGTGCCGCCGCCCGACGTGGTGCGCCACGACCCCGACGATCCGTATCTCGTCGTCGCGGCCGACAAGGGCACGGCCACCTTCTCCGACTACGCGAACGCGATCTCGCACGAATACGGTTTCTGGCTCGACGACGCGTTCGCGTCCGGCGGCTCGGTCGGCTACGACCACAAGAAGATGGCGATCACCGCGCGCGGCGCGTGGGAATCGGTGAAGCGGCACTTCCGCGAGATGGGCATCGATACGCAGACGACCGACTTCACGGTGGTCGGCGTCGGCGACATGTCGGGCGACGTGTTCGGCAACGGGATGCTGCTGTCGCCGCATATCCGGCTCGTCGCGGCGTTCGATCATCGCCACGTGTTCCTCGACCCGAACCCCGACCCGGCGACGAGCTTCGCGGAGCGCCAGCGGATGTTCGCGCTCGAACGCTCGAGCTGGGCCGACTACGACACGTCGGTGATCTCGGCGGGCGGCGGCGTCTACCCGCGCACCGCGAAGACGATCCCGCTGTCGCCGGCCGTGCAGGCCGCGCTCGGCATCGACGCGCAGGCGCTGCCGCCGACCGAGCTGATCCGCGCGATCCTGCAGGCGCCGGTCGACCTGCTGTACAACGGCGGCATCGGCACCTACGTGAAGGCCGCGCGCGAAACCCACCAGCAGGTCGGCGATCGCGCGAACGACGCGGTACGCGTGAACGGCGCGGACCTGCGCTGCAAGGTCGTCGGCGAAGGCGGCAACCTCGGCTGCACGCAGTTCGGCCGCATCGAGTTCGCGCAGCGCGGCGGGCGCATCAACACCGACGCGATCGACAACTCGGCCGGCGTCGATTGTTCGGATCACGAAGTCAACATCAAGATCCTGCTCGGGCTCGTCGTCGGCGACGGCGAGATGACCGAGAAGCAGCGCAATGCCCTGCTCGCGGAAATGACCGACGAAGTCGGGCTGCTCGTGCTGCGCGACAACTACTACCAGACGCAGGCGCTGTCGATCGCGGGCCGCTACGGCGTCGAGCTGCTCGACGCCGAGGCGCGCCTGATGCGCTGGCTCGAACGCGCGGGCCGCCTGAACCGCGTGATCGAGTTCCTGCCGACCGACGACGAGATCGCCGAACGGCAGGCCGCGAAACAGGGCCTCACGTCGCCTGAGCGCGCGGTGCTGCTCGCGTACAGCAAGATGTGGCTGTACGACGCGCTGCTCGAATCCGACGTGCCCGAGGATCCGCTCGTCGCCGCGATGCTCGTCGACTATTTCCCGAAGCCGCTGCAACAGCGCTTCAGCGAACCGATGCAGCGCCACCCGCTGCGCCGCGAGATTCTCGCGACGCACCTGACCAACGCGCTCGTCAACCGGGTCGGCTGCGCGTTCGTGCACCGGCTGATGGAGGAAACCGACGCGAAGCCGGGCGACATCGTGCGCGCCTGCATCATGGCGCGCGACGTGTTCGATCTCGACGCGGTGTGGCGCGACATCGACGCGCTCGACAACCGCGTCGCCGACGACGTGCAGGCGCGCATGTTCGTCGACGTCGCGCGGCTGCTGGAGCGCGCGGCGCTGTGGTTCCTGCGGCAGTTGCAGTCGGGCACGGTGGCCGACGGCGGCGTCGCCGGCCTGATCGCGCGGTGCCGCGACGCGGTGCAGCGCATCGCGCCGCAATTGCCGTCGTTGCTGCCAACCGCCGATCTGGAGGCGCTGTCCGAGCGGCAGCGCGCGCTGGTCGAAGCCGGCGTCGAGAGCGCGCTCGCGGTACGCGTCGCGAGCGGCGACATCTCGGCCGCGCTGCTCGACATCGCCGAAGTGGCCGCGACCTGCGATCGCAGCCTCGAGCTGGTCGCGGGCGTCTACTTCTCGCTCGGCACGCTGTTGAACTACGGGTGGATCGGCGAACGCGCGGCCTCGCTGCCGACCCCGACGCACTGGGACATGCTGGCGCGCGCGGCCGCGCTCGCGGAAGTCGCGCGGCTCAAGCGCACGCTCGCCACCAGCGCGCTCGCGGAATCGGCCGACTCGACGGCGCCCGAGACGATCGTCCACGCGTGGCGCGAACGCCGCGAAGCCGCGCTGCAACGCTACGAGCACCTGCTCGCCGACCTGCGCGCCTCGGGCGGCGCGAGCCTCGCGGTGCTGCTCGTGATCGTGCGCGAGATGGCCGTGCTCGAACGCGCGTGATGGAAGGTCGCGACGTCACACCGTCGCGACCAGCAGCTCTTCCGCGTTGTCCGGCGGGCGCAGGCCGTCGGTCCGATCGGCGAAGTAGCGGCGCGTGAGTTCCGCGGCCGACACATGCTCGGCCCGCGCGAAGCCGGCCCCGGTCGCGAGCGCGCGGATCTCCGCCGGCATGAAGAAGCTGATGAACGGCGTGCCGCTCGCGCGCGCGCCCTTCGCGGCCATTTCGAGCCCCGGGCGCACGTCCGGATCGGCATGCTCGAGCGGCAGCAGGAACGTCATCGCGAACGTCGAGCCCGGCGCGAGCGACGCGACTTCGCGCAGCGCCGCCGCGTTCGCGTCGCGCGTCAGGTACATGCTGACGCCGGTGGACACGACGACCGCCGGCTTGCCTGCATCGAAGCCCGCGCGCACGAGCGCGTCGCGCCACGACTGCTTCGCTTCGAAATCGACCGGCACGAACCGCAGCCAGTCCGGCACGCCGAAGCCGAGCTCGGTCAGCCGGCGGCGCTTCCACGCCTGCGGCACGGGCGGATCGACCTCGAAGACGGTCAGGCGCGACGCCATCTCGGGCCGGCGCTGCGCGAAGCTGTCGAGGCCCGCGCCGAGGATCACGTACTGGCTCACGCCCCGCGCGGCCTGCTCGACGACGAGATCCTCGATGAAGCGCGCCCGCGCGACGATCGACGCGCGAAACGGCCGCGTGAACTGCGGATCCATGTCGCCGCGCTGCTGCCAGCCGGGCGCCGGCGCGAGCAGGCGCAGTCCGATTTCGTCCACGAGCACGTGCGGCGGCGCATCGAGCTCGACGTGCAGCGCGCGCCACAGCGCGACGCGCGCGGCGGTGCTGTCAGGGGCGTCCGGATGAAGGTCGGTCATCGTCTCGTCCTCATGCGCGCGGCTGGTGCGGCGCCCGCAGGCGCCACGCACGGCCGTCGGGATTGCGTACGCTCATGTCGCGGCCCGCGACGCATTACATCGTGTTCGCCCGCGCCGCCACCCGCGCGAACAACGCGTCGAGGTCGAAGCCGGTCGTATCGATGCCGATCGTGTCGCGCAGGCACGCGCCCCACGCGGCCGCGTCGTCGAACGTGACGGTGCGCCCCGCGCCCGCCGCGTCGCGCAGCGTCAGCACGGTGTTGAACAGCGCCGCCCGGCCGTCCGGCAGCACGCGGCAGGCGATCAGGTCGTTGACGAAGATCGACTCGGGATAGGTCGACGTGAACCAGTTCGCGGCGTCGTAATCGATCCACTCGGCCGGCTTCAGCGAAAAGCGGTAGGTCGTCTGCCAGCCGTCGGGGATCTGGAACTGCATGTCGAATTCGCCGTCGACCGGCGCGTCGACGACGCGAAACGCCCCATGCGGCGTCAGCTGCCGCTCGCCCGGCACGAAGCGCAGCGGCGCGGTGAGCGTCGCGCTGCCGAAGCCGATGTCGGCGAGCCACGCCGCGCCGTCGAGATCGATGCGCAGCAGCATGTGGGTCTGCGCGGTGACGAGCTCGGGCGGCCGCATCCAGCGCACGCGCGCGATCAGCGGCGTCACGCGAAAGCCGATCGTCGTGAGCGCGGTGTAGAAGAGCTTGTTGAGTTCGAAGCAGTAGCCGCCACGGCGGCGCCCGACCACCTTGTCGACGATCGCGGGCAGGTCGAGCGCGACGCGCGCGCCGGTCAGCGGATTGAGGTTTTCGAACGGAATGGCCTGCGGCTGCAGCAGGTGCAGCCGTCGCAGCACGTCGAGCGTCGGCTCGGCCGGGCCGTCGTAGCCGATGCGGGCGAAGTAGCGCGAGAGGTCGAACGAGTCAGTCATGAACCGGCACCGGAAACGGGGAACACGCCACGATAGCATCGAGCGATATCCCCATGTTGCGCGGGGCCATCCCGGATCGCCGCGCGCGCGGCCGGCGCCGCAGCGGGTGCGGCCGCGTTACGGCAGCAGCTTCAGCGCGGACGACGCGACCGACGGCACCGCAATGCCCTGGCTCGTCGCGAACTGCACGGCCTGGCTGAGCGTCGACGCGAGCGACTGCAACTGGCCCGGCGCGCTTTGCGCGATATACGACGCGGCCTGCATGTTCTGCGGATTCAGGCCCGACTGCAGCAGCGATGCCGCGCTGGTCGAACCGAGATTACCGAGCCCCGACTGCAGCTGCGAGTACTGCGTCAGACCCTGGCCGAGCGATGCCAGACCGTTGCTGAACGCCTGCTTGTCGATCGGGCCGTGCGACGCCCCGCCGCTCGCGAACGCCTGGCCGAGCGCCTGCGACACCGACTGCTGCGCGCCGCCCATCTGCGACAGCGCGGCCGGCGTCAGCGCATTGCCGCCGCCGAGCAGGCCGGCGGCCTGCTGCGCCTGACCGGCCGCGCCGGTGAGCCCCATCGCCGACGCGAGCGACGACTGCCCGACCAGCACCTGCTGGTTCGCGCCGACGTACGCCTGCATCAACTGCGCGACGCCGCCCTGCGCGGGTGCGGCCTGCTGTTGCCCGCCGCCGAGCAGCGCCGTGCCGATCGACTGGAGGTCGAGTTGTGCATGGGCGGTGCCGTTCACGCCGAGCATGATGCCGAAGGCGATGCCCGCCGATGCCAGGTGCTTGCCCGTCGCGCGAATGTGCTTCATGTGTTTCCCTCGTGCCCGAATATGTTTGAGGCCGATATTGTCGAAGCGCGCCGCGCGCCGCCGCAACGACTGAAACACATCGATACGAAATCGCCCGGCACGACCGTCGCCCGGCGCGCGGATTCATCCGGATTTGCCGCGCGATATAGGGCTGGCGCCGCGATTCGTTCCTGCATCGCGGCAATCCCGGCGACGCCCGGTATGCGCCGGCGCTGCGCCGGTGTCGGCCGGCGCTGTTGTGCACAGCGTGATGCCCGGCGCACGAATGGCAGGATTAGCCAGCGCGTTTCGAGGTGTGGAAACGAACCGGGCGGCACGCGGCCGCCCGGTTCGTCACTTGCGTTCGGCGTGTGTCACCGGCCCGCCGGCCGTCGCATTACGCAGCCATCCAGCCCGGCAGCCGCCGGTCGACCCAGTCGGCCGCCTGCTCGTAGCCGCGCGCGAGCTGCAGCACGGCGAGATCCGCGCGCGGTCGGCCGATCAGCTGCATCCCCATCGGCAACCCCGCATCGTTGAAGCCCACCGGCACGCTGATCACCGGGCAGCCGGCCAGCGTCCACGGCACGACCGTTTCCATCCAGCGGTGGTAGGTATCCATCGCGCGGCCCGCGATTTCCTTCGGCCAGCGCTGCTCGACGTCGAACGGGAACACCTGCGCGGTCGGCGCGGCGATGAAGTCGTAGCGATCGAAGAAGCCCAGCACGGCCTGGTGCCACGCGGTGCGCTCGACGCTCGCGTCGAACACCTCGGCCCCCTGCATCGCGAGCAGCCCTTCGACCTCGTAGATCGCCTCGGGCTTCAGCAGCGCACGCCGTGCCGGGTCGCGATAGTGCGCGAGCAGCCCGCCGCCGGACAGCAGGTGCCGATGCGCGAGCCACAGCCGCCAGATGCGCTCCGGTGCGAACGCCGGCAGCGCGGCATCGACGTCGCAGCCGATCTCGCGCAGCGTCGCGAGGCCCTGTTCGCACTGCGCGAGCACGCCCGGCTCGGTCGCGAGATAGCCGTTCCAGTCGCCGACCCACGCGATGCGCTTGCCGCGCAGGTCCGTGTCGAGCGGCTTCGCGAACACGGCCGGATCTTCCGCGAGCGACAGCGGATCGTTCGGGTCGTAGCCGGCCTGGATCGCGAGCAGCTGCGCGACGTCGCCGACCGTGCGGCCCATCGGCCCTTCGATGCCGAGCTGCTGCATGAACACGTCGACGCCTGGCCAGCGCGGCACGCGGCCCTGCGACGGACGCAAGCCGTAGATGTTGCAGAACGCGGCCGGATTGCGCAGCGAGCCACCGAAGTCGCTGCCGTCCGCGACCGGCAGCATGCGCGCGGCCAGCGCCGCCGCCGTGCCGCCGCTGCTGCCGCCCGCGCTCTTCGTCAGGTCGTACGGATTGCGCGTCGCGCCGTGGATTTCGTTGAACGTATGCGAGCCGAGGCCGAACTCCGGCGTGTTGGTCTTGCCGATGAAGATCGCGCCCGCCGCGCGCATCCGGCCGACGCCGACCGAATCGGCCTGCGGCACGTGATCGCGGAAGATCGGCGAGCCGTAGGTCGTGCGCAGCCCTTTCGTCATCGCGAGATCCTTCGGCGCCTGCGGCATTCCGTGCAGCCAGCCGTGGTACTCGCCGCGGGCGAGTGCCGCGTCCTTCTGCGCCGCTTCGGCGAGCAGCGTGGCGCGATCGCGCAGCGAAATCAACGCGTTCACCGCGCCGTTCACGCGCTCGATGTGATCGAGATACGCACGCATCGTCTCGACGCACGAGACCGCCTTGCCGCGGATCGCCGACGCGAGTTCGCCGGCCGACAGGCGCACGATCGGGTCGACGGTGATGGAAGCGGGTGCGAGAAGCTGCGGGGCGCCATGCGGCATGCGAGGTCTCCTGGAATCGGAATGGAATGGCGGGCCGCAGCGTGGCGGCGGTCCGTCCCGAACGGCCTGGACAGCCCGGGAGAAGGCCGCGCCGCGGCCGATGCACTACTCTACGCGACGCCGGATCGCTGACCTCCGATATTTTCCGCCGCGATTCATTGAGGATCCGACTAAATCGGCGTGGTGCGCCACTCGACGGCCCGCCCCGGGCCACCGCCCGGCCGGTCAGTGAAAACGTTTATGCGCATAAACTTAAATTTCTTATATTTCTAATAGGCGCGGCGGACGTTGACGACATTTTTACGCGGCCGCCCGATCTCTTTAGGTCGGGCGATCCGGCGCCGCGCTACGCTGCAAACATCTCGATTCCGGAGCATCTCCCATGCTCAAACTGCTGGTTCCGGTCGGTCATTCGCCGCGTTCGCTGCAGGCGGTCCG
The DNA here is from genome assembly GCF_003853795.1 of Burkholderia sp. Bp8991. Classification (NCBI taxonomy): domain Bacteria; kingdom Pseudomonadati; phylum Pseudomonadota; class Betaproteobacteria; order Burkholderiales; family Burkholderiaceae; genus Burkholderia; species Burkholderia sp. Bp8991. The sequence continues at coordinate 107,410 of NZ_QTQJ01000016.1, forward strand.
CCATGCGACCTTCCTGTATCGCGAACGCTGCGCGTCGGAAATCGTGCTGATCAACGTCCAGCCGCCGCTCGAAGCGACGCGGCTCGAGGCATTTCACTCGCTGTCGCGACTGCGCTCGATCGAGGACCAGTTCGCGTGCGACGATCTGGCGACGGCCGAGCGGGTGCTGCGGGAAGCCGGCGTCCGATACAGCGTCGTGAAGAAGGTCGGGCCGGTGGCCGACACGATCGCGGCCGTTGCGGCCGAGACGGGCTGCGACGAAATCGTCGTCGTCGCGCCGCGGCACGATCCGTTTCATCAGATGCTGTCGATGTTCGGTCGCAGCATGATGGGCCGCCTCGTGCGGATTTCGAACGTGCCGGTGACGGCGGTCAGATGAGCGGCACGCGGTGCGGCGGTCGCCGCTTACTTGATGACCTTGCGCCAGAACACGAGATAGGTCGCGGCTGACGATGCAACCAGCAGAATCGCCCACATCGGCGCGAGACTGATCAGGACGGACGATACGTTAAGCATTTGGATTCCTCACTAATTCGATAGCGATGTTCAATACGTACCCGCTGCATTCGGAGCCGCGGCGCCCATCGCCTGCCGCGCATCGCGTTCCGTTGAAACATGCATTCATGCTATCGCTCTGACCGCCGGCACGACCGTCTCGCCCTGCCCGCCGTCTGACATTCGTCAAGCTCGCGTCAATCGCGCGGCGGTGCGGGCGGCCAACGTGCCTTTTCGTCGTCCGCACGGTAAAAACGGGACGCGATCAGCCGGGCTTATCGTCATTTCTGCAGACGTTTACCGGGGGAAGCCCCAAGTGCTTCGAGAAACGTCTCCGCGTTACGCTTGAGCGACGAGGAGACGAACCATGAGACGAGTCGTACACATCGCTTTTTTCGCGCTGCTGGTCTATCTGATCGGCGATCGCGCACTGCTGCACGCGCAAGGCCGCGATGCCAGCCCGACCGCCTGCTCGCAGGGCGCCGAGCAGGTGAAATACGCCGCGCTCGGCAAGGGCTTCGGCAGCGCGGCGGCCGACAGCCAGAGCGAAGCGTTCATGTCGAGCTGCCTCGTGTCCGGGCGCGGTAATCAGGACGCCGCGGTGGCGGCCCGTTGAGGCCGACCGGGCGCCGCGCCGGTCGCATGCGTGTCGCGGCGCCTGGGCGCCAACTGTGATCCGTGGCGCCTTCCGAGGTTCTTTCGCTTGCCACCGGCGGCATTGGCTCGCCGGTAGCGGCAGTACGAATACGCCAACCATCCGACGATCGCGGCGACCGATGAGCGTTCGCCGCGACACGTCACGCACGTCGCAGCGATAGCGACTTGCGCGAATCGCTCGGCACCGTCCATCGCTTCTCCTACCGGGTTCCCCCCGTCACGAGCACGCGAGCACGTCGTGCGCTCCCTTTCGTACCGCCGCTTCCCGCCCGTTAGCCGAGCCGGTTTTCCATCGCGTCAAGTTGCGTTCGGTTGCACCGCGTCTGGCGGCCGCATCCCGTAACCCGCCCGCCCCAGCCGCCCCTTCCTCCTGGGCATGCCAATTGCGACTCGATTGCCCCCTCCCCACGAGTCGCGATCATGAACGACAACGAGCCCCTCGATTCCGCGGAGCAGCGTCCGCGTGCCGCAACGTGGCTCCGCCGCCTCGGGCCGGGCCTCGTCACCGGTGCAGCAGACGACGATCCGTCCGGCATCGGCACGTACTCGCAGGCGGGCGCGCAGTTCGGCTTCGAATTGCTGTGGGCGCTCCTGCTGACGTATCCGCTCATGACGGCGATTCAGCTGATCAGCGCGCGCATCGGCCGCGTGACGGGCAAGGGCCTCGCGTCGAACATGCGCACGCACTATCCGCCGTGGCTGCTCTACGTCACCGTCGTGCTGCTGATCGTCGCGAACGTGATCAACATCGCGGCCGACCTGTCGGCGATGGGCGCAGCGGTCAAGCTCCTGCTGCGCGGCCCGCAAGAACTCTACGTCGTGTGCCTCGGCGGCGCATCGGCCCTGCTGCAGATCCTCGTGCCGTACGACCGCTACGCGCGCCTGCTCAAATGGACCGCGCTGGTCCTGCTCGCCTACGTCGCCGTGGCGCTCATCGTGCCCGTCCCGTGGGGCGAGGTCGGCCGTGCGCTCGTGTTGCCGCGCGTCCAGTACTCCGCCGCCTACCTGACCACGGTCATCGCCGTGCTCGGCACCACGATCAGCCCGTACCTGTTCTTCTGGCAGGCATCGCAGGAAGTCGAGGAACTGCGCGCGGTGCCGAACCAGCAGTCGTTGCGGCACGCGCCTCACCAGGCCCCCGCGCAGCTGCGCCGGATCAACTTCGATACGTGGGTCGGGATGGGCGTGTCGAACGTCATCGCGTTCTTCATCACGCTGACGGCCGCGGCCACGCTGAACCTGCACCACATCGACGTGAAGACGTCGGCGGATGCCGCGCGGGCGCTCGAGCCGATCGGCGGCCACTTCGCGTACGTGCTGTTCGCGCTCGGAATCATCGGCACCGGCCTGCTGGCGCTGCCTGTCCTCGCGGGATCAGCCGCCTATGCGGCCGCGGGCACTTTCCGCTGGCGCAGCAGCCTCGCGCTGCAATTCGGCGTCGCGCGCGAGTTCTATGCGGTCATCGCACTGGCGATCATCGGCGGCGTCGCGATCACGTTCATGCATTTCGACCCGATCCGCGCGCTCTACTGGAGTGCGGTCATCAACGGCGTGACCGCCGTGCCGATCATGGTCGTGATGATGCTGATGGCCCACAGCACGCGCATCATGGGCAAGTTCGCGATCACCGGCCTGCTGGCCTGGGGCGGCTGGCTCGCGACGTTCGCGATGGCGGTCGCGGCGTTGGGCGTGTTCGTGCCGGGTTGAGCAGGTGAAGCCGCGCCGGCCGGCGCGGCGCCGGATACACCGGCGTCACGCGAGCCGGCACACGCACCGGCGACGCATGCCGCGGAACAGAAGGAGAACGCATCGTGGCGAAGAAAGCATCGGGATCGGCACGGCTGCCGTCCAGCGACCAGCGCGCGCAGATTCTCGCGCGCCTGCGCAGCCTCAAGATGGCGCGCTCGATACACACGTATACGCGCGGCAGCGCCGAGCGCTTCTACGCATGGCTCGCGGACCATCGCTCCGGCACCCTGCCCGACGGCCCCGCGGTGTGGATCGGCGGCGACTGCCATCTCGGCAATCTGGGGCCCGTCGCGGCGAAGACGGGCGAGGTTGCCGTGCAGATCCGCGATCTCGACCAGAGCGTGATCGGCAATCCCGTACACGACCTGCTGCGTCTCGGCTTCTCGCTCGCGACCGCGGCGCGCAGCTCCGATCTGCCCGGGATCATCACGTGGCGGATGGTCGAAGCGCTCATCGCCGGATACGAGCAGGCGTTCGACAGCCGGCACCGCGCCGAGACCAGTCACCTGCAACGCCCAGCCGCGATCAAGATCGCGATGAAGGCGGCGCTGCACCGATCGTGGCGCAAGCTCGACCGGCAGACGATCCAGAACGTCACGCCGCGCATTCCGCTCGGCAAACGCTTCTGGCCGTTGTCCGAGCGCGAGCGGAGCGCCATCCACGCGCTGTTCGAATCCACCCCGGATTCGTCGATCGGCGCGGCGCTCAGCCGCGCGCCACACCGCGACGCGAGGATGAAGGTGCTCGACGCCGCCTTCTGGGTAAAGGGATGCAGCTCGCTCGGACGGCGCCGCTTCGCGGTCATGCTCGATATCGACGACGCGTGTTCCGACGGCCATCCGCCGTATCTGATCGACATCAAGGAGGCCGCGGCGGCGAAGGCCCCGAAGGATCCCGGCGTGCGCATGCCGCGCGATCCCGCGCAACGGGTGCTCGAAGGCGCGCGGCACGTATCGCCGATGCTGGGCAGCCGGATGTGCGCGGCACGCCTCGACGGATGCCCCGTCGTCATACGCGAATTGATGCCGCAGGATCTGAAACTGGACGCGGAACGGATGTCGGAGGCCGATGCGGTCAAAGTCGCGCGCTATCTGGCGCTGGTGATCGGCAACGCGCATGCCGCGCAGATGGACCACGCGACGCAACGCGCGTGGTGCGGCGAGTTGCGGCGCCAGCACCCGAAGACGGCCGACGCGCCGTCATGGCTGTGGCGAAGCATCATCGAACTGATGGCCGCGCACGAAGAGGCGTATCTCGAACATTGCCGGCGCCATGTGGTCGGCAAGACGGTCCGTTGACGTCGCCGCCGGTCGTGCGTCGTTGCGATGGACGCACGATCGTGGACGGCCCGGCCCGCGCGATCTCAGTCTTTCGCCGGACGGACCACCAGCTCGTTGAACCCGGTGAGCGCATCGTGCTCGCGGGAAAAACGATGCGCGGGCAACGATACGAGCAGGATCTCGGCGGTCGTGCGCACCACGCAGCCACTCGCGACGTGGCCGCCCGAGACGCGGCCGTGCGCGTCGGACACCGCGATGTGCAGGTGCGCGCCGTCCGGCGAGACCGAGCCGGCCAGCGTCAGGATCTCGAGATCGCCGCGCAACTCGGTCGGCGCAGCGACGCCGGCATAACGCAGCTGCGCGACGTTCAGGCTGCCGATGCCCTGGATCACGAATGCTGCATGCGCGTCGAGTCGACGCAACGCCTGCTCGATCGACGCGCGCAGATCGTCGCCGGGGGAAAGACGCAGAGGATGGGCTTGCATGGGCGGTAACCTGCTGATGGAGTCGGGGGTAGGCAAAGCGTACGTTCGACACGGCAATCCGGCAAGCCGCCAGCCGGATCGGCCACCGCGCCTGCGTCGCGACCCCGGAAACGATGCCGATGCGTCATTCGTTCGCACCGGACACGCCGCGTCACCCGCATCACCCGCGACGATCGCGCGCGAGCAACCCGTACAGCGCGCTGTCCGACACCTCGTCGCCGACGATCCAGCGTTCGCGCAGCACGCCTTCCCTGACGAACCCGAGCCGTTCGAGCAGCGCGGCGGATGCGACGTTGCGCGGATCGATGTCGGCCTCGATGCGGTTCAGGCGCAGCGTGCCGAACGCGTGGTCGATGACCGCCGACGCGGCCTCGAGCATATAGCCGCCGCGCCAGTAGCGGCGCCGCAGGCTGAAGCCGATTTCCGCACGCCGGCATTGCTCGTGCGCATGAAACAGCACGCATTCGCCGAGCACGTCGCCGGTGTCCCGGGCTTCGAGCACGCAGACGAGATCCTGGCCGCTGGCGGTCGTCGCGAGGTTGCGCGCGACGCGCTCGGCGGCCTGCCGCCAATCCGTGAGCGGCGCGAACGACGAATAGCGCATCGCTTGCGCATCGGACCAGAGGTCGAAGAACGCGTGAGCGTCCGTGTCGCGAAGCGGACGCAGGACGAGTCGGGACGTATGCAGCGTGACGGGTTCGAACAAGGGCATCGCAGCGGCCGGGGAAAAAACGCAAGCATGAATTAGAACACGCTGTCCGGCACGCACGATCCGCTGCCCGAAACGAAAAAAGCCCGGACACATCGTCCGGGCCTTCCACATCGCCTTTGCCACGCGCCGCGCTTATGCCTCGAGCGCTTCGAGCACCTTCCCCTTCGTCTCGATCCCGACGAAATGAACGGTCACGGCGGCGATCAGCGGCACGATGCCGATCAGGTAGAACGCCGGCGCGAGATTGCCGCCGATGATCGCGTGCGGCACGATCATCGGCGCCGCGAACGACGCGATCTTCAGCCACGCGCTGCCGAGCCCGCAGCCCGACGCGCGGATGCTCGTCGGATACTGTTCCGGCGTATAGACGTACGCGGTGATGAAGCCCGATGCCATCAGCCCCAGCGACAGCGAGCAAAAGGTCGCGACGACGTACACCGACGACGCGTGGTAGATGCCCGCGAACGCCAGCGACAGCGCGCACAGCACGAACGACCACACGATCACCGGCTTGCGGCCGAGCTTGTCGACCAGCAGCGCGGACGCGAGTGAACCGAGCACGCCCATCACCGAGCCGATCACCGCGAGATTCAGCGCGAGCTGCAGCGGCGCGTGATAGAAGTTCTTGTAGATCGTCGGCAGCCACGTGGACAGCCCGTACTGGATGAACCCGCAGGTCGCCCACAGCGTCGCCACCGCGAGCGTGCGCTTGCGATACGCGGCGCTGAACAGGTCGCTCATCCGGCGCTTCGGGTGCTGGCGCACCATCTCGTCGTACGCGGCCACCTGCGTGACCGGCGGCAGTTCGCCGCGCACCGACGCTTCGAACACGCCGACCGCACGCCCGGCTTCCGGGAGCCGCCCGCGCGACGCGAGCCAGCGCGGCGATTCCGGCACCAGACGCGTGAGCACCAGCGCGAGAATCAGCGGCAGCCCGCCGACGAAATACATGATCTCCCAGCCGAACCGCGGCACGAGCCACGCGCCGAGCGCCATCGATACCAGCAGGCCGATCGGGAACACGATTTCGTACAGCAGCACGAAGCGGCCGCGGCCGTGCGCGCGGGTGATTTCGTTGATGTACGTTGCCGCGACCGGCAGCTCGCCGCCGAGGCCGAGCCCCTGCAGGATCCGCAGCAGCACGAACACCTCGAACGTCGGCGCGAAGCCGCACGCGATGCTGGTGATGCCGATCACGGCGGAACTCCACGCGATCGCCTTCACGCGGCCATGCTTCTCCGCGAGCGCGGGAAACAGGAATGCGCCGATCAGCTGGCCGATCGCGCCGGACGCGATCAGCATGCCGATCTGCGTCGGCGACAATCCCCACTTGTGAATCAGCAGCGGCAGCGTCGCCGCGATCGTGATCACGTCGAAGCCGTCGAAGAACGTCGCGGTGCCGATCAGCACGCGCGCGCGGATCTGCATCGCGTTGGCCGGAAGCCGCTCGAGCCGCGCGATGATCGCGCCGGGCGTGGAGGCGGCAGCTTCCATCGTGGCCCTGCCGGCCACGACGTTGTCGAAAGTGCTCATGCGAGGTGTCTCCTGGGTCTTTGTACCGGTTTCGCCGGTCAGGCAAGCGCTTGGGTCGTGTCCGCCAGGGCTTCCGTGTTCACTGCCCGGCCCTGGTTCATCCACTTGCGTGCGAGCTTGAGCTCGCGCGCGTTGTTGATGGCGATGACACCTCTCACATGTCCGTCGCCCACGAAAAACAGCGTCGCACGTCGCGCGGCGAGATCGCCGCGCACGACGAGCTGCGCATCGGCCGGCAGATCGCCGAGGATCTGCAGGTTCACGTCGTATTGATCGGACCAGAACCACGGAATCTCGGCGTACGGCGCGCGCACGCCGAGCACGGCCTTCGCGGCCGCGATCGCCTGGTTCTGCGCGTTCGCCCACGATTCGAGCCGCACGCGCCGCTTCAGCCAGCCGTTGTGATGGTTCGCGACGTCGCCGCACGCGAAGATCGCCGGATCGCTGGTCGCGCCGAACTCGTCGACCACGATGCCGTCGTCGACTGCGAGGCCCGCGTCGCTCGCGAGTGTCGCATTCAGCGCGAGGCCGATGCCGGCCACCGCGAAATCGGCGTCGATCGTCGTGCCGTCCGCAAGCGTCGCGCGCACCTTCGATGCGTCGTCCGGCTGCGCGTCGAGCGATGCGAGCGCCGCGCCGAGGCGCACGTCGACACCGTTCGCGCGATGCAGGTCGAGCAGGAAGTCCGACACGACCTGCGGCACCGAGCGGCCGCACAGCCGCGGCGCGCCTTCGACGACCACCGCTTCGACGCCGAGCTTGCGCGCGGTCGCCGCGACCTCCAGGCCGATCCAGCCGCCGCCGATCACGAGCACACGCCGGCTCGCGCGCAGCTTCTCGCCGAGCGCGGCCGCTTCGTCGAGCGTACGCAGGTAATGCAGGTTCGGGGTCCTGACGATCGAGTCAGGCAAGCGGCGCGACGTGCCGCCGGTCGCGATCACGAGGCGGTCGTATTCGACTTCGAGGCCGCTTTCGATTTTCACCACGCGGCGCGCACGGTCGATCGACACCGCGCGTTCCGGCTGCCATGCCTCGACGTTCAGCGCGGCGAATTCGTCCGGGCGCACGACGCGCACGGTCTCGATGTCCGCGTCGCCGGCCAGCACGGCCTTCGACAGCGGCGGACGCTCGTACGGCAGATGCGGCTCGTCGGCGATCATCACGAGACGGCCCGCGAAGCCTTCCGCGCGCAGCGTCTTCAGCACCCAGCCGGCGGCCTGGCCGCCGCCGATCACGACGACCGTGCGAGGCGCGGCCGGTTCCTGCGAGTTCGTTGCGCTCATGATTTGCGCTCCGTCATGAACTTGCCTTCCGGCGCCTTCGCATTCTTCTGCCGGCGCGTGTTGCCGTCGAGGCCGCCGTCGACGGCCCATTCGGCGAACACGGTCGGGCCCGGTTCGAATTCGCGCGGCTGCCATTCGGGCGTCAGCACGTCTTCGTCCGCGTAGTACTCGATCAGCGCGCCGGCCGGGTTCTGGAAGTACCAGAAATACGCGGACGACACCGGATGACGCCCCGGGCCGAGCTGCGTTTCCCAGCCGCAGCGGTCGATGTGCATGCCGCCGCCGAACACTTCGTGGATGTCGCGCACGGTGAACGCGACGTGGTTCAGGCCGCGCTTGCCATTGGGCAACGCGAGCAGGAACAGGTCGTGGTGGCCGCCGTGCGGCGCGCAGCGCATGAACGCGCCGCGGCCCGGATAGCGGTCCGACGTCTCGAAGCCGAGCAGCTCGTGATAGAACTTCTCCTGCGCGTCGAGGCAGTTCGTGAAGAACACGACGTGGCCGACCTCGACCGGCTCGGCGCGCGCATAGATCGGGCTGGGCTGGTCGACCCGAGCCGTCCGGCCCCACACGTTCGACGGCGAGCCGGTGATGTCGAGTGCGCGCTTGCGCGTCACCTCGATGCGGATCGCCATCCCGTTCGGATCGATGCAGCCGACCGCATCGTCCTGCGCGTAATAGCCGGGCTGGCCGGCCAGCTTCGTGCGCAGTGCGTCGACTTCCTGCTGCGTCGCGACGCCCCACGTGACTTCGCGCAGCGTCGGGCCCGCTTCGAATGCGGGCGGCAGCGACGGATCGTCGGCCTTCACGACCAGCACGGTGCAGCCGTTCAGCGTTTCGAAACGTGCGTGCGTGTCGTCGTGCGCGACTTCCTTCAGGCCCCAGTCGGCGAAAAAGCGCCGACACGTCGCGAGGTCGTCGACACCGTACGTGATCTGCTCGATACCCAAGATGCTCATTGCGTCATTCCCCTTCGCTCAGTTCGCCCACGGCAGCGGCGCGTCGTTCAAGCCCCAGTAGAGGCTCTTCTGCTGCATGTACTCGCGGATGCCGAGACGGCCCTTCTCGCGGCCCATCCCGCTCTCCTTCCAGCCCGAGAACGGCGTGGAGATCGAAAACAGCTTGTACGTGTTGATCCAGACGGTGCCCGTCTCCAGTGCCCGCGCGATGCGCCATGCGCGCTTGTAGTCGCGCGTCCAGATGCCGGCGGCGAGGCCGAACACGCTGTCGTTCGCCTGCGCGATCAGCGACGCTTCGTCGTCGAACGGCATCGCGACCAGCACCGGCCCGAAGATTTCCTCCTGGCAGATGCGCGCGCTGTTCGGCAAGCCTTCGAGAATCGTCGGCTGGTAGAAGAAGCCGTCCTCGCGCCCGTCGCCCGACGGCCGTTCGCCGCCGCACAGCAGGCGGCCGCCTTCCTCCAGCCCGAGCGCGACGTAGCGTTCCACCGATTCACGATGCTTCGCGGTGATCAGCGGGCCCATCTGCGTGTCGGGCCGCGTCGGGTCGCCCACGCGCAGCTTGCGTGCGCCCGCGACCAGGCGCTTCATGAACTCGTCGTATACCGAGCGCTGCACGAACAGCCGCGAACCCGCGATGCACGCTTCGCCCGACGAGCTGAAGATGCCGTACAGCACGCCGTTCACCGCGTGATCGAGATCCGCGTCGTCGCATACGATCGTCGGCGACTTGCCGCCGAGTTCGAGCGATACGGGCATCAGCTTTTCCGCCGCGATGCGCGCGATGCCGCGGCCCACTTCGGTGCCGCCGGTAAACGACACTTTCTTCACGAGCGGATGGCGCACCAGCACGTCGCCGATCACCGAGCCCTTGCCCGGCAGCACGCTCAGCACGCCCTTCGGCACGCCGGCTTCCTCGCAGATGCGGGCCAGCGCGAGCGACACGAGCGGCGTCACCTCGGCCGGCTTGAGCACCACCGCGTTGCCGCCGGCGAGCGCGGGCGCGAGCTTCTGCGCGTCGGACGCGATCGGCGAATTCCACGGCGTGATCGCCGCGATCACGCCGATCGGCTCGTGCACGCTCATCGTCAGGTAGTCGCCGCGCGACGGCGTCAGTTCTTCGTCGAGCGTTTCCAGGCACGCCGCGAAATAGCGGAACGTGTTGGCCGCACTCGCCACCAGCACGCGCGTCTCGCCGATCGGCTTGCCGTTGTCGCGGCGCTGCAGGTTCGCGAGCGCCTCGTGACGCTGCATGATCAGGTCGGCGATCCGGTACAGCACCAGCGCGCGCTGGTGCGGCTTGAGGCCGGCCCAGTCGGCGCGCCGCCACGCGGCGTCGGCGGCCACGACGGCGTCGGCCGCGTCTTCCGCGTTCGCCGTCGAGACTTCCATGTTCAGCGACTGGTCGGCCGGATAGATGCTCGCGTAAGGCGCGCCGCGGCCGCGCCGCCACTCGCCGCCGATCAGGATGTCGCCGTTGGGTACGAGGCTCGTATCGAATGGAGTCATGTCACAAGTCCCACAAATCTGTCTCTGCGCAGCCGCCCGCGCCGTGGCGCCGGCGGCCGTTCAATGGCCCGAATGGCCGCGTCGGCCTGGTTGTCCGGGTTGTCTGCCTGCTCAGATCACGCAGCGGGCCGCGCGGTTGCGCAGCGCGCGGATCGCGCTGTACGCGGTCAACGCGGACGTCTTCGGGTTGTCGGGCAACGGCTTGCCGCTCATTTCGAGCGACATCTCGCCGAACGCGCCGCGCGCGGTGATGCGGTGCACGTTGCGTTCGACCGCCGGATCGGCGATCAGGCGCACGTGCGTCGCGTCGAGGCCGAGGCCCGCGAGCGCGACCGTCGCCGCGACGTTCGCGTTCTTCGGATACAGGCGCGCGGCGTCGCGCGCACTGCCTTCGAAGATCACCTTTTCCCCGGTCATCGCACGCAAGTCGCACAGCTCCTCGGCGGGCGTGCCGAGCCAGCCGAGCGGCGGCTTGCGGCCGACGTACAGCACTTCGTCGAGGCCGCCCTGCTTCGCGGACGCCAGCGCGTCGATCCCGCCGATCGCGCCGGACAGCAGCGTCACCGTCGTGCCGCCCTCGTCGGCCGCCTGCGACAGCACGTCGAGCAGCGCGAGGTCGGACAGCGCGCCGATCGAGGCGACCGCGCAGTCGGTGCCGGCCTTCAGCAACGGCACGACGTGATCGACGAGGGCGCTGTGACCCGCGCATTCGAGCGCGAACTCGGGGCGGCGAGCCAGCGCGTCGACCGACGACACGACCTCCACCGCACCGCCGAGCTCGCGCTGCACCGCGTCGCGCTGATGCTCGGGCACGATCACGTGCGCGACGCGCAACGACGCATCGTGCTCGACCGCGTGATACACGGCGGCACCGATCGCGCCGAAGCCGATCATCGCGACGTCGACGGGCGCATGCCCGTGTCGCTGGCCGTTATGCATACTGGCGCTCCGACGGCGTCTCTTCCTTCTTCACCGGCGGACCCGCGAACTGCGATGCGAACGAGCCGACCGACAGCATGTCGACTTCGACCATCACCGGCCCTTCCTTCGCGATCCCTTCGCGCACGATCGCTTCCGCCTGGTCGAGCGACGTGATCCGGTAGTGCGTGAGGCCGAAGCTCGCGCAGAACTGCGCGAAATCCGGCTGGTGCAGCTGCACGAAGCAGCGGCGGCCGCCGTAGTGCGCGTCCTGGATGTTGCGGATCACGCCGTAGCACTGGTCGTTCATCAGCACGATCATCACGTTCGCGTTTTCCTGCACGGCCGTCACGAGCTCGCCGACGTTGACCATCAGGCCGCCGTCGCCGACCAGGCACACCGTCTTCGCCGCCGAGCCGGCCAGCGCCGCGCCGATGCCCATCTGGATGCCCTGGCCGATGCCGCCGCCGAGCGCATGCACGCCCGCGCGCGGTTCGAAGATCTTCAGCAGGCGGTTGCCCCACGTGCTGTTCGAGATCGTCACGTCGCGCACCCAGTTGTAGTCGCGGCCCACCGCGCCCTGCAGCGTATCGACCAGCTGCTTGTACGGCCCGAGGCCTTCCGCCACGCTCGCGACGGCCGCTTCGCGCGCCGCCGCGAGATCGGCCGCGAACTGCGGATCGACCGACAGGCGGCCTTCGAGGCGGTCGGCCAGCTCGGCCAGCACGCGCTTCGAATCGCCGTGCACGAACAGCTCGTTGCGATAGCCGCGGTTGTCGGCAAGTGCATCGGCGTCGACGCGGAACAGCGGCTGCGGCAGCGCGAGCTTGTACTTCAGCGTCTCGTTGCCGCGCAGGCGCGAGCCGACCACGACGAGCGCGTCGCAGGTCTTGTAGAACGCTTCGACCGCCGAATGCACGTTGAACGCGCCGAGCGTCGCCGGATGATCCTCGGGCAGCACGCCGCGGCCCTGCACGCTCGTCACGACGCCGAAGCCGAGCTTCACCAGGCGTTCGACTTCCGCACGCGCATGACGCGCGCCGCCGCCGAGCCACAGCAGCGGACGGCGCTTGGCCGCCAGCGCGTCGGCGAGCTTCGCGACGCGTGCGTCATCGTGCTCGCGCACCGCGACGTGCGCCGGCGCGAGATCTTCCGGCCATTCGATTTCGGCGGCCTGGATGTCGATCGGGATCTCGACCGACACGGGGCCCGTCGGCGCCGTCTGCGCGATGCGCACGGCTTCGCGGATCGTCGGCAGCACGGTCTCGACCGTGCGCACGCGGAACGCGGCCTTCGAGATCGCATCGAGCATCGTGAGCTGGTCCGGCGCTTCGTGGATGTACGCCAGATCCTGGTCGAGGTACGGCGTCTCGATCTGCCCCGTGATGTGCAGCAGTGCAGTGCCGGCCGTCAGTGCCTCGACCATCGCACCGGCCGCGTTGCCCGCCGCCGTGCCGGTGCTCGTGAACGCGACACCGAGGCCGCCCGACACGCGGGCCAGCCCGTCGGCCATGTTCACCGCGCCCGCTTCACCGCGCGCGCCGACATACCGGATGTTGCCGCGCGAGTTGATCGCGTCGAGGATCGGCATGTTGTGGATCGAGATGACACCGAATGCGGTTTTGACGTCGCACTGCTCGAGAAAGGCGGCAATCAGCTCGCCAACCGTGGTTTTTTTAGACATGGCGTGCAAAGCCTCCAGAAACGTCGATATGGCTGCCCGTCGTGTAGGACGACAGATGCGTTGCGAGATAAAAAAGTGCCCAGGCTGCCTCGTCGGGCTTGCCGAAGCGGTTCAGCGGAATGTTCTTCTTGCGGGCGAGCGCGCCCGTCCAGTCCTCCCAGCTTTCGCCGGCCGGCGCCTGCGCTTCGTAGCGGCGGCGCCACTGCCCCGACTCGACGATGCCGATCAGGATCGAGTTCACGCGGATGCGCTGCGGCGCGAGTTCGGTCGCGAGCGACTTCACGAGGCTCAGCACGCCCGCGCGCGCCGACGACGTCGCGACCATGTGCGGCTCCGGCTGCAGCGCGAGCAGCGAATTCACGCAGGTGATCGTCGGCGCGGCCGCATCGCGCAACAGCGGCAGGAACGCGCGCGTCGGGCGGATGATGCTGAAGTACTTCAGTTCGAGCTCTTCGCGCCACGCGTCGTCGGTCGTGTCGGCGAAAGTCGACACGCGGCCCTGGCCTGCGTTGTTGACGAGCATGTCGGCGCGGCCGAAGCGGTCGGACACCGCCTGCGCGAACGCGGCCACGTCGGCTTCGTCGAGCACGTTGCAGCGCACCGCGAGCAGCGGCGCGCCCGGATATTTCTCGCCGAGCATCGCCTCGGCGCGCGCGAGACGCTCGCCGTCGCGGCCGCAAATCGCGACCGACGCGCCGGCCTGCAGGAACCGTTCGGCAGTCGCGAGGCCGATGCCGGACGAACCGCCCGTCACCACCGCCACCTGCCCGGTCAGATCGATCTGAATCATCGCAGTCCTAAAGCCTTGAGAAACGTGTGCTCGTCATCCGAGCGGTAATTGAGCCGCCGCGACAGTTCCGCCGCCGCGCGCTGCACCTTGTCGATCAGGCCGTCGGCGATCAGCGCCGCGTCGATCTCCGGCCGCGGCACCGTCACCGTGATGCACGCGACGATCCTCTGCGTGTCGTTGCGCACCGGCGCCGTGACCACCGAGATGCCGCGCTCGAACGACGAATTGCTGACGCCGTAGCCGCGCAGCGCATCTTCCCGGATCACTTCGTACAGCGCGTCGACCGTTTCCGGCGTCGCGCTCGTCATCCGGTTCAGCGTGCCTTCCGGATACAGCGCCCGCAACTCCTTCAGCGACAGGTCGCCCATCAGCACGTGGCCGTGGGTCGTCGCATGCGCGGGCAGCCGCGTGCCGACGTTCACACGAATCGAGCTGAACACCGGCGACTGGCTCTGCGCCTTCGCGACGAACACCACGTCGCGGCCGTCGCGGATCACGATGTGCGTCGTGAAGCCGGTCGCATCGCGCAGGCTCTCGATCACCGGCAGGCCGAGATCGGTCAGCTCGAGCGAGCTCAGGTATTCGAAGCCGAGCCGCAGCACGGCGATGCCGAGCTTGTAGTTGCGATCCTTGTCCGCACGCTCGAGAAAGCCGAGCGATTCGAGCGTCTGCAGCAGACGGAACACCGTCGTGCGCGGAATGCCGAGGCGCTTGGACAGTTCCGGCGCGCCGAGCACCGGCTCGCGCGGCGAGAATTCGGCGAGGATCCGCAAACCGCGTTCGAGGCCCGGCACCACGTAGTTGGCCTCGGACTTCGCGGTGTCCGCATCCTGTTGTTGCAACGGTTCGCTCATGATGCCTCCGGTCGGGCCGCCCCAGGGGCACGTTGAAATGCATGTCGGGATTGGGCGGGCTGCGCGCCCTCAAGCGAACGAATGTGAGCGTGGGGGTAATTCATTCCAGCCCCCGTTGACGGTCGCATTGACGGCAGAACGTATCGATCAGCGACGAATACACGGCCGGCGCTTCCACGTAGCCCGCATGACCGGCCTGCGGAATCACCTGCAGCCCGACGTGCGCGGCAGCGGCGATCCGCTCGCAGGCAGCCGGCGGCGTGATCGCGTCGTTCGCGCCGACCGCCACCGCCGTGCGGCCGCGAAAGCCGGCGAGATCGGACGCGAGATCGGCGTTCGCGAGCAGATGCGTGGCCTGCGCATAGCCGGCCGGCACGATGCGCGCCATGTTCCAGCGCACCCATGCACGCGCATCCTCGCTCGCGAAACCCGACAGCATGTTGCCGCTGCGCTGTTCGGCGAGCCCGGCCGGGCCGAGTTCGTCGAGCATCGCGAGGCGTGCATCGCGGCGCGTGTCGCGCGTTTCCGCGGGCGCGCTGCCGTAGCCGCCCGCGGGCGAGATCAGCAGCAGGCCGGCGATCCGCGCGGGCATCACGCGGGCCAACCCGCCCGCGACGATCGCGCCGAGCGAATGCCCGACCAGCACGCAGCGTTCGATGCCGAGTGCCTCGAGCCACGCGTTCAGCGACGCCGCGTAATCGGCGGCCGCCGGCGACGCGCCGTGCACGGGTGTCGACACGCCGTAGCCGGGCGCATCCCAAGCGAGCACGCGGCGCGACGCGCCGAGCAAGTCGAGCTGGCACACCCACGATGCGGCGCCCGAGCCGATCCCGTGCAGCAGCACGACGGGCAGCGCGCGGCCCGCATGCTGCGCGCCGGCCTCGCGATAACCGATCGTGCCCGCCGCGCCGGCCGCGCAGCGCTGTTCGGGAAACTGCCCGAGCAGCGCGGCGAACGCCGCGGTGCGGTCGCGTTCACGTTTGTCGATGACACGCATTGCTTGCTCCGCCCCGTCTCAGCGCTTGATCTTCGCGAGCGGCGAATCCGGCGGATACGTCGGCGTGATGGGCTTCGGCGAACCGAGCATCACGCACATCAGCGCGTCTTCCTCGCCGATGTTGATTTCCGTGCGGTACACGCCCGGCGGCACCGAGATCAGGTCGCGCTCGCCGAGGATCGCTTCCCAGGTCTCGCCGTCGCGCTCGCAGATCACCTTCATCTTGCCGCGCAGCACGAAGAAGATTTCTTCCACGTCGATATGGATGTGGCTCGGGCCGATGTTGCCGGCCGGAATGACCATCGTCGAGAACGTGAAGTTGCCGGCCGGCACCGTGTTGACGTCCTTCGCGACGCCCGTGCCGCCCGTGCCGACGTAGCGCATCTGCGCACGGCGGTACTTCGGGTCGTAGTCGGCCTGGAACTTCAGTGCGTCCCAGTCGTAGCGCCGCGTCGCGTAGCGCGCGACGCGCCCTTCCATCCAGTCGTTGAAGCTTGCGCCTTCCGGCTGGTCCCACGACTTGCGTTCGAGATCGGCGTCCGCCATCGTCCTCTCCTTCATCAGAGTGAAAACTTCAAATCAATTCATTACGAAGCCGCCGTTTACCGGCAGCAATTGACCCGTCACGAAGCGCGCGCCGTCCGACAGCAGGAACAGCACGGGGCCCGTCACGTCCTCGGGCACCTGCGCGCGCGTCAGCGCGCGGCCCTGCATGTAGAACGCGTGGCGTTCCGCCGGCACGTAGGCCGTCGCCTCGACTTCGGTGAGCCCCGGCGCGATCGCGTTGACCGTCACGCCGTGCGCGCCGAACTCGCGCGCCTGCGCATGCGTCATCGCGATCACGGCGCCCTTGCTGGCGACGTACGCGAGCAGCTTCGGCGCGCCCCACAGCGCGGTGTCCGATGCGAGGTTCACGATCGCGCCGCGGCCCGATTGCGCGAGGTACGGCAGCGCCGCATTGCTGACGAGCCAGACGCCGCGCACGTTCACGTTCATCACGGCATCCCAGGTCGACACGTCGAGCTCCGTCGACAGCTTGCCGCCCGAGTTCGTGATCGCCGCGTTGTTGATCAGTGCGTCGATGCCGCCGAGCGCCGCCGCGCCCTGCGCGACGAAAGCCGTGACGCTCGCCGGATCGGCCAGGTCGAGCGTGAAGAAATGCGCGGTGTGGCCGGCTTGCGTGAGCTGCGCGGCCAGCGCGCGGCCCTCTTCGGCGAGCAAGTCGCCGAACGCGACCTGCGCGCCCGCTTCGACGAGCGCCTTCACGAACGCGGCGCCGAGACCGCGCGCGCCGCCCGTGACGAGCACGCGGCGCCCCGGCAGCGACACGACCGGAGCGAACTCAGCCATTCGCGGGCTCCGCCGCGGCGTGCGCCGCGCGATGCGCGTCGAGCGCGGACAGGTGTTCCTGCGCGCGCTGGCGCAGCATCCGGCGCACGCGCGTGATGCCGACGTCGTGCTGGTACAGGTATTCGTGATCGCGCGCGTGCGGCGCGAGGCTTTCGAGAACGTAGCGGTCCTGCTCGAGCACGTCCCAGTGCAGGCCCTCGAGGCGGTTGCGGTACATGAAGCGCCACACGTCGCGCTGCCAGCCGCTGACCTTGCGCGTACGCCAGAAGTAGACCTGGCAGTTGTCGCCGTCGACCGGCGTCGCGAAGCCGATGATCCCGAAGTTGCCGCCCGGGCCGAACTTCTGCTTGTACGGAATCGCGAGGCGCATCCACAGGCAGCCGGTTTCGCCGAGCTCGACCCAGTCGAAGTTCACGTCGCGCTGGCCGATCTTCTCGAACATCAGGCCCGTTTCCGTCTTGCGCACACGCATGTCGGCCTGCTTGTCGCCTTCGGCCATCGAGTGCGACGTCGCGTGCAGGTACGCGCCGTGCATCGGGTCCATCACGTTGTCGATCGCGTACTGGTAATTGCACTTCCAGTTCGACACGCACAGGAAGTGCGCGTATTCGTCGGCGACCAGTTCTTCCGGCAGGTTCAGCGGCGCCGGCTCGCCGTGCGCTTCGTCGCCGAACCACAGGAAGATCGCGCCGGCCTTCTCTTCGACCGGATACGACTTCACGCACTTCGTGCCTTCGAGCGGACAGTTCGATACGGCCGGCACGCGGTTGACCGTGCCGCCGCCGTCGACTTCGATGCCGTGATACCAGCACGCGATGCTGCCGCCGAGGTTCCAGCCGAGCGACAGGCGCGCGCCGCGGTGCGGACAGCGATCTTCCAGCGCGTGGACCTTCCCTTCGTGATCGCGCCACAGCACGATCTGCTCGGACAGGCGCGTGAGGCCGACCGGCGCGTTCGACACCTGCCAGCTCGGGGCGACGGGATACCAGTAGTTCTTGATGCCGCGGTCGAGGTAGTCGCGGACCGGGTCGTGTTGTGTTTCGTGTTGTGCGGGGGACGTCATCAGTGTGCTCCGGATGCGGTTGTCGGGTCGGCGCTCAGGCGTGCGGCGCGGTCGGTGCGCTCATTCCGCCAGCGAGGCCATTTCGGCGCGGAAGCGCTCGGGCGTCCACGCCGTGCCGTCCGGCGCGCGGAAGCCGATGCGGTTCAGGCCCGCGACGACCTCGTCCAGCTCGGTCGCGCCGCTCTCGAACACGCGTTCGAGCGCATCGCCCAGATCGTTCTCGTACTGCGTCGGCTCGGCCTTGCGGTTTTGCCAGATGCGGTTCTCGACCTGGCCCGGGATCTCGATCTGCCCCTTGCCGGCAACATTGTTCGGCTGCGGCGCCACCCACGGCTTCAGGAACGGATTGAAGTTGACGGTCGCTTCTTTCATGTCATTCCACCTTGATCTGGATTTCTTCACCGGCCAGGCGCACCGCGTATTGCTTCAGCGCGCGCCCGCCCGGGCCCTTCAGGCATTCGCCCGTCTTGATGTCGAACACGGCCTCGTGCAGCGGACATTCGACCGTGCCTTCGTCGACGAACCCCTGCGTCAGCAGCGCGTAGGCATGCGGGCACACGTTCTCGAGCGCATACACCTCGTCGCCGACGCGGTAGATCCCGATTTCGACGCCGTCGGTCCGCTTGAACTCGATCGGCGTGTCTTCCGACAGCGCGCCGGCGTGCCCGGCACAAACCCATTGTTCAGACATCTCACACCCTTCCTTCTGATCGACTCTCGGTTCGTCCCGGGTTTGTTCCATACCCGGAACAGCAGTTTATGGATGGTGATTATAGAAGTGACTTCCCACGAGTAAAACAAAAAGCTGCATGTCCTAGGGAAAACACCGACCGCCGGGTCGACGATCGCCGCCACTCATCTTCCAAAAGGTGATTTTTTGTTTAGTGGCGGGGATTTAAGTCCTTTTTTCAGGACGCTCGGTCCCGTGTTGCGGATCGTCACCACCCGCATCCGGCCCGATAAATTTATTTTTGATCCGGCGCGCGACACCTCTATACTCATTCCATCAGAGGCACATTGTTCCTTATATGGAACATTAAAAATGCCCGCCCGGTGGTGAAGAACGCGCGACGGCCGGCCGTCCCCCCGCGCCCGCCGCCACGGCACGTTTCCCGTCAGGTTTGGAGAGTCAGGAGATCAAATGGTCAAGCAAGCGGTAGCAGCAGCAATCATCGGAATGGGCGCGATGTCGGGCGCCTGGGCACAAAGCAGCGTGGTGCTGTACGGCAGCCTGGATGCCGGCGTCGCCTATGTGAACAACGTCGGCGGCCACGCGAAGTGGGCGATGATCCAGGGCAACACGCAACCCGACCGGTGGGGCCTGAAAGGCAAGGAAGACCTCGGCAGCGGCCTGTCGGCGATCTTCCAGCTCGAAAACGGCTTCTATACGAACAACGGCCAGTTCGCGACCGCGAACACGATCTGGAACCGCGCGGCCTTCGTCGGCCTCAGCTCCGACCGCTACGGCACGCTGACGCTCGGCCGCCAGACGCCGCTGACGTTCGACTATCTCGATCCGCTCAGCACCGCGTATCTCGCGCTGAGCTGGTATGCGTTCCATCCGGGCAACATCGACGGGCTCGCCGCGACCGGCAACGTGCCGTACAACAACGCGGTCAAGTACCGTTCGCCGAGCTTCGCCGGCTTCTCGGCCGCGGCGGCGATGGCGCTCGGCAACACGACGAACTTCTCGACCGGCAAGTCGGTCGGGGTCGCGCTGAACTACGCGAACGGGCCGTTCAAGGCATCGGCCGTCTACTCGAACGAGCACGACCGCTCGATCCTGATCAGCCAGACGGGTATCATGTCGTTCCAGGGGCAGAACACCGCGACCGGCTACATCGCGAACAAGGTCGAGAACATCGGCGCGGGCGCGTCCTACCAGATCGGCGACTTCCTCGTGCACGGCCTCTATACGCGCGTGAAGATGCAGTCGAACGGGTTTTCCGACACGTTCCAGAGCTACGACGCGGGCGTGAACTACCGCAGCAGCGCGTTCAACACGATCGCGGGCGGCGCGGCGACCACGACGCTGGCCGGCCGCCGCTGGACGCAGGTCGAGCTCGGCGACATCTATGCGCTGTCGAAGCGCACGCAGCTGTATGCGAACGTGCTGTACGAGCACGGTTCGGGCGGCGCGAAGGCCGCGTTCTTCACGGCCGGCGCGTCGAGCACCGCGAACCAGGTGATCGTGCTGACCGGCATCCATCACTCGTTCTGAGCGGCGGCGGGCGGATGCGCCCGGAGCCGGAAAAAAAAAGAGCAGCCCGCGGGCTGCTCTTTTTTTGGCTACTTGCGACAGGCTACTGATGAAGCCGCGCGACGCGGCTCATGCCGCGAATCAGAACATCGCGACGCGATGGCGCGCGTGCGCGAACGTCGGGTCGCTTTCGAGCGGCCGGTAGTTCAACCGCTGCGACAGGTCGACCGCCGCGCCGCATACCGCTTCGACGAGCCGCTCCTTCTCGCCGGCCTCGCCGATTTCCGAGCGCGGCACCGTCGCGGTGATCGCCGCGACGATCGCGCCCGAATGGTCGCGCACGGGTGCCGTCACGGCCGAGATGCCGCTCTCGAACGCGGCTTCGCTGACCGCGTAGCCGAGCCGCGCGTAATGACGCACGCGCTCGTACAACTCGTCCACCGTGCCCGGCGTGCGCTCGGTGAACTGTTCGAGGCGCTTCTCCGGATACAGCTGGCGCAGCGCGTCGCGCGTGAGGTCGCCCATCAGCACATGGCCGTGCACGGTCGCGTGCGCGGGCAGCCGCGTGCCGACGTGCACCTTCACCGAACCGAACATCGACGTGTTGCTCTGCGCCTTCGCGACGAACACGACATCGCGCTGGTCGCGGATCAGCAGGTGCGTCGACAGGCCGGTCGCATCGCGCAATCGTTCGAGCACGGGCGTGCCGAGATCGGTCAGTTCCAGCGAATTCAGGTATTCGAAGCCGAGCCGCAGCACGCCGACGCCGAGCCGGAAATAGCGGTCGCCGTTCACGCGCTCGAGAAAGCCGAGCGCTTCGAGCGTCTGCAGCAGGCGGAAGGTGGTCGTGCGCGGAATGCCGATGCGCTTCGACAGCTCGGGCGCGCCGAGCACCGGCTCGCGCGCGGAGAATTCGGCGAGGATCCGCAGCCCGCGCTCGAGGCCCGGCACCAGATACGACGACGCGCCGCCCGACGGTTCGTCGTCGCCCGCGCCCTGCTTCGACGCATCGTGGTCGACGTCGTCGCCGGCTGTCGCGCGCGGCGCACTTGCCGGCTTCGCCGGCGGTTTCGATGCGCCGCTCATCGTTGGATTGATCCTGTGCACATGGACGGAATGGAAGCGTTCACGAATGACCCGCAATGCTTGATTATGGAATTTCGACCGGACCGGATCAACACGATCCGGCGCAGGCGGCCGATGGCCCGGCGCGCCCGATCGGGTAGCCGGACTCATATAGCCTGATGCGATCGAAAGGATAACAGCGATAGACAGGACTGCCCATCGGAACGTCGCCTTAGGCAAGGCGGGCCGCCGGCCCTGCTCATCCGCGATCGGGATGCCTCACGTGCGGTACCGGCCGGCACGATCACGGCCGATGTGCGACTAGAAAACGAAAGGGGGAAGAAACGCGAGGAAACAAACGACCGCACCGATCCGCGAGCGGGATCGGCGCGACGTCAGGCCGTCACGGCAGCGTCGTACTCGGCACGGGCGAGCTGGCCAGCGGCGTATGCGTCGGCTTCACCGCGAAAGCCGTCCGTGCTGAATGCGACGACTTTCACACCGACACCCGACGCCCGCTTCACCGTCAGCGCCCATTGCCATCCGCCGTCTTGTTCGAAGACGTGCAGCGAGGGTTCGAGGGATGAGTCCAGTACGGTCACGGGTTTTATGCTCCTGCACTGCGCATCACGTCGGCGACGCGTCAGGCATGTCGAAAAAATGCGCCGGCGTCCGGCGCGTTTCAGCCATTCGACAGTCTAGTCAATGAATGTTGCGACGCACCATCAGGGCTTACACCTGCCTATCAGAACCGGGCGGTCAATCAAAACCACCTGAAACCCTTATGGGACGGGCCTCGCAGCCCGGTTCAAGCCGCCCCGGACACCTGCGTGCGGCAACGTGCCGCATCGACGGCGGCTTGCCTCGCCTGGATGAAAAACGGGGTGCGACCGGCACGCGTGCGCCGGACCACCACCTTCGTCGGCCCGTGGCGCCCGCCGGTCGGCATCTCCGGCCGCTACCGGCCGCTTCCCGCCGACACCACCCGCCGGAACGTCAGGTTGACGCGCTCACCCTGCACGGCCGGCGCCTTCGGCACGCGGTGCTGCCATTCGGCCTGCGTGCGGCCGCGCATCACGAGCAGGCTGCCGTGTGTCAGCCGGTACGCGTGCACGACGCCGGTCGCACGATGACGCAGGTCGAATACGCGCATCGCGCCGAGGCTCACCGACGCGATCACCGGCGCGTCGCCGAGCTCCGGCTCGTTGTCGGCATGCCAGCCGAGACTGTCCTGCCCGTTGCGATAGCGATTGAGCAGCACACTGTTGAATCGCGCGCCGCAGGTCGCCTCGACCGCGCGCTTCAGGTCGAGCACGGCCGGCGTCCACGGCGCGGGCACGTTGCGGATCCCCGAATACACGTAGACGGCGTCGGGCTCGCCCTGCCACGCGGTGAGCCGCGGCAGCGGAATGCGACCGCGCGGCGTGCGGATCGTGTCCTGCCGCCACGCGACCTCGTCGATCAGCGCGGCCAGCACGCGATCGGCGTCGGCCGGCGCGAGCCAGTCCGGGTACCAGTCCACGTCGGGCACGGGCGAATCGGCGAAAAGATCGGGCGTCGACATGTCGCGATCAGGCAGCAAATGAACGGTGCGGGGAAACCACGTCTGCATGGTAGCCAACGGCGACGCGCGACGCCATGCGCTGTCATTCCGGCGCGCTAGCGGCCGCGGGTCAACCGGATCAGCGTGATCTCGGACGGCACGCCGAAGCGGTTCGGCGGCCCCCAGTAGCCGGTGCCGCGGCTGGTATAGAGCCACATCGTGCCGAACCGGTTCAGCCCGCCGATCACGGGCTGCTGCAGGCGCACGAACGGCGGCCACGGCAGGAACTGCCCGCCGTGCGTATGGCCGGACAGCTGCACGGTGAAACCGGCGCGGCTCGCCGCTTCCGCGCTGCGCGGCTGGTGCGCGAGCAGGATCTTCGTGGCGACGTCGTGCGGCGCGCCCGCCAGCGCCTGCTCGGGATCGCTGCGATGCGCGGGATCGAACCCGCCCGCCGTGAAATCGGTGACGCCGGCGAGCACCGCGCGCGCGCCGTCGTGTTCGATCAGCACGTGTTCGTTGAGCAGCACCGTCAACCCGATCCGCCGGAACTCGTCGATCCATGCGTGCGCGCCGGCGTAGTACTCGTGGTTGCCCGTCACGAGGAAGCTGCCGTGCCGCGACTGCATGCGGCCGAGCGGCGCCGTGTGCTCGCGCAGCCGCTTGACCGAGCCGTCGACCACGTCGCCCGTCACGACGACGAGATCGGCCTCGAGCGCATTGACCGCGCGCACGATCCGCTCGATATACGGGCGCTTGATCGTCGGCCCGACGTGAATGTCCGACAGTTGCACGATCGTCAGCCCGTCGAGCGCGGCCGGCAGCCCGTCGACCGGGATCGACACGCGCTTGACCGCGGCCGTGCGGCGCGCGCCGACGAATCCGAGCGCGCTGACCAGCACCGCGCCCGCCAGCACGCCGAGCGCCGTGTCGGATGCCGCGCCGCTCCAGGCACCGTCGTGCCCCAGATGCCGCCAGACGACGACGCCGAGCAGCACCAGCTCGCGCAGGAATGTCAGCACCAGCAGCGACGAGAAGAAACCCATCGCGATCGAACCCAGCCAGCCGACCAGCGTCGCGGCCCAGCCTTCGTCGAAGCGGCGCGAGAACATGCCGACCGGAATCAGCACGACGAAGCTCGCCAGCACGAGCGCCGCGATCGTGCGCGCGAGTGGCGACGTGAAGGCGTCGGGAATGATCCGCAGCCCGACATACAAATGGAACACCACGCCGATTGCGATGAACCGGACAAAGAAACTTCGCATGGAATACTCGTCCTCGTTGCGATACCGCTTCCGCGCCGCGCGTCGGACGGGACCGTGCCGTCAAGCCTCTTCACGCGTCGCGCTCTTCGCACGATGGTACACAGATACCGGCCGGCACGACGGTCACGGCCACGGCGGACGCACCGCGCGGCCCGAACGCGGATTCATCCGCGACTGCGCGTCAATTCCGCATTCGGCTCGCCGATTCCCGCTTCATCGGCAGACAAACGGCATCGGCCCGGTTTCGTCTGATGATCCTTTACAGTCCGTCAGCAACCCTGCCAGTGCATGTGCTGGCAGAATCGCGAGCCGCCATCGATCGCACCGAAGCGGCCACCGGCCAGCCCCGTGCGTGCGGCAGGCACGCCGGGCATCGCTGGCGGTCCGCATCGCGCTGATTTATGATCGGCTCCGTATCGCGGAATCGTCGTCGCGACGACGAGCCGCCTTGCGCCGCGCCCGGCATCCACCCCCAACGTCGAGCTCGTCACACCATGAGAAAAACAACGCCGCGCGCGCCGCTGCGCGTCGCCGCCGTCCTCGCGCCCGCCCTGCCGCTCGCGGGCTGCACGTCGCGCGGCGCACCGTCGTACGTCCTGTTCGGCGCGTATTTCCCGCTCTGGCTCGTCAGCGCGATCGTCGGCATCGTCGGCGCGATCGTCGCGCACCGCGTGTTCGTCGCGACCGGCTGGGCCGCCACGGTGCCCTACCAGCTCGCCGTCTGCACCGCGATCGGGCTCGTGGTCGCCGTGATCGTGTGGCTCACCGGCACGGGGCCGTTCGCATGAAGGCCGCCGGCACCGCCCGCCCGTCCACGAAAGGCCGCGTGATCGCGCTGGCGATCGTCGCGCTCGGCATCGCCGCGCTCGCATACGCGTACCACCGCACGACGGCCTACCCGTCCACCGACGACGCGTCGATCGACGCGGACGTCGTGCACGTCGCATCGCCCGTCGGCGGCCGCATCGTGCAGCTTGCCGTGCACGAGAACCAGCGCGTTGCAAAAGGCGACCTGCTGTATCAGATCGATCCGGTGCCGTACCGGCTGACGGTCGCGCAGGCGCAGGCCGACCTCGAACTCGCGCGCGCGTCGCTCGACACGCGCCGCCGGTCGCTGATCGGCGAGCGCTCGAACGCAGCCGTCGCCGCCGAGCAGGTCAAGCGCGCGTCGCAGAATCACGATCTCGCGACGCGCGACGTGAACCGGCTCGCGCCGCTCGCGGCGCAGGGCTACGTCAGCGCACAGCAGTTCGACCAGGCGAAGGTCCGGCAGCGCGACGCGGCCGTGTCGCTCGCGCAGGCGCAGGAACAACAGCGAGCGTCCGCGCAGACGATCGGCGACGACGCCGACGCGATCGCCACGCTCCACGCACGCGAAGCCGCACTCGCCCGCGCGCAGCACGCGCTCGACGACACGGTGGTGCGCGCGCCGCACGACGGGCTCGTGACGGGCCTGACCGTGCTTGCCGGCGAAACCCTCGCGCCGAACCAGTCGATCTTCACGCTGATCGATGCGAGCGAATGGTTCGCCGTCGGCAATTTCCGCGAAACGTCGTTGAACCGCATCACGGTCGGCGACTGCGCGACCGTCTATTCGATGATCGACCGCAGCCGGCCGCTGACGGGCAAGGTCGTCGGCATCGGCGCGGGCATCGCGGACAGCGACCGCATCAACCTGCCGCGCGCACTGCCGATCGTGCAGCGCTCGGTGAACTGGGTACATGTCGCACAGCGCTTCCCGGTGCGTGTGAAGCTCGACGAACCCGACGGCAAGCTCGTGCGCGTCGGCGCGAGCGCGATCGTCGAGGTCCGGCATGGCTCAGCCTGCCGCTGAGGTCCGCGCCCCCGGCCCGCGCGAAGTCCTGCGACTGCTCGCGCCGTTTCCGGGGCGCGCCGCGATGGCCGCGCGGGTCGCGCTGATCTGCGCGCTCGTCGTGCTCGTGACGAGCGGCTACGGTACGCCGGAAGCCGCGATCTCCGCGTACGTCGTGTTCTTCCTGAACCGCGCCGACCGCGTGACGAGCGTCGTGCTCGCGGTCGCGATGCTGCTGCTCATCACGCTCGTGATCGCGCTCGTGATCGGCGTCGCGATCTTCAGCATCGACTATTCGGTGCTGCGCGTCGCGTGCATGGCCGTGCTGTCGGCCGGGTTGCTGTACCTCACGTCGGCGAGCAAGCTGCGCCCGGTCGGCGCGATCCTCGCGATGATCGTCGGCTTCGGGCTCGACCAGCTCGGCCTCGCGCCGGTCGGTGAAGCCGCGACGCGTGCGCTGCTCTACGCATGGCTGATGGTCGCGATTCCGGTCGGCGTCGCGATCGTCGTCAACCTGCTGATCGCGCCTTCGCCGCGCAAGCTCGCGCTCGCGCAGCTCGCGAAACGGCTGCGGCTCGCCGCGCAGCGGCTGCGCGGCGACGAGGATGCGCGCACGGCCTTCGACGCGAGCCTGCGCGAAGGCGACAAGCAGCTCCTCACGTGGCTCAAGCTGTCGACGCTCGAAGGGTCGACGCCCGCCGCCGACGCACCCGCGATACGGCAAGCCATCGCGTCGAGCACCGCGCTGCTCGTCGCGGTCTCGCTCGCCGACCGCGAGCCGGACGCGCGGCTGCCCGCCGCGTTCGCGCAACCGGCTGCGGCGACACTCGACGAGATGGCCGGCATCCTCGAGCAAGGCGGTTATCCGGTCGACGTGACGCTGGGGCTGCCGCCGGCCGATACGCTGCCGCCGCTCGCGCGCGTCGTCGCAACCGATCTGCACACGGCCATCACGCAGTTCGCCGAGCCGGCCACACCTGCTGAATCGACTGCAGCGACTGCACCGGCCGCATCTGCCGCACCGACGGCGACTCCGCCCGACGCATCGGCTGCAACCGCCAACGCACCCGCCGCGCCGCGCGGCGGCTTCTTCCTGCCGGACGCCCGCACCAACCCCGACCACATCCGCTACGCGCTGAAGACGACCGTCGCGGCGATGTTCTGCTACCTGCTGTACTCGCAGCTCGACTGGTCGGGCATCCATACCTGCTTCATCACCTGCTACATGGTGTCGCTCGGCTCGACGGCCGAAACGGTCGAGAAGCTCACGCTGCGGATCGCCGGCTGCATCGTCGGCGCGCTGATCGGCACCGCGGCGCTCGTGTTCGTCGTGCCGGCGCTGTCGTCGATCGGCGAGCTGATGGCGCTCGTGTTCGTCGGCGCGTGGCTGTCCGCGTGGGTCGCGTTCGGTTCGCCGCGCATTGCGTACGCTGGCTTCCAGGTCGCGTTCGCGTTCTTCCTGTGCGTGATCCAGGGCGCGGGCCCCGGCTTCGACCTGACGCTCGCGCGCGATCGCACGATCGGCATCCTGCTCGGCAACGTCGTCGTGTATCTCGTGTTCACGCGCATCTGGCCCGTCAGCATCGGCAAGCAGATCGACGTCGCGTTCGCGGCGCTGCTCGATCAATGGCGCCGTATCGCGCAGGTCGTGCAGCCGGCCGAACGCCGCACGCTCGCCGCCGAAGCGTTCGCGCGCCACGGCGCGATCGCGCAGGAGCTCGGCCTGATCCACTACGAACCGTCGTGGGTGCGGCCGGCCGCCACGTGGCTCGCCACCCGGCGACGCGCGCTCGCGGAACTCGGCGCGCTCGAAGGCCCGCTGTTCCTGCTCGCCGACCGCACGCCGGGCGATGCGGCGATCGGCGCGCACCTCGCGCGCGTGGTCGAACTGCGCGACGACGCCCCGACCGCCGACGCCGCTTCGGCACCGCCGTCGTCGACGGCAGGCGCGGCAGCCGAGCCGGCCCCGCCGCCGGCCGCCACCTCCACCGACCCCGCACGCGACGCGCTGCTGAACCTGATCGACACGCGGCTCGCGCACATCGCCGACGCCGCGCGCCCAGACACCCCGAAGGAGCCTGCCCCTCATGCGCGTCCCTGAACCGCCGGCCGCATCGATCGCCGCCGCCGCGCTCGCGACCGCCATCGCGCTGACCGGTTGCGCCACGTCGTCGGTCGATCTCGCGCCGCAGGCCCCCGACCGTCCGTGGCAGCCGCAAACGTCGGCCGCCGGCGACATCGTGCCGGCGCCACCACTTGCATCCGCGCAGCGTGCGCCGCACGACTACACGCTGCCGGCCTCGCCCGCGCTCGCATCGGTGTCGCCGCCGGCCGCGCTCGATGCCGCGCATCCGTACACGCTGCCCGAGCTGATCGATCTCGCCGAATCGACGAACCCGCTGACCCGCATCGCATGGAACGACGCGCGCAACGCGGCGCTCGCGGTCGGCATCGCGAAGGCCGCATACCTGCCGAACCTGTCCGCGACCGCGATGGGCGCGTACCAGACGAGTCACGGCTCGACGTCGACGATCCTCGGCGACTCGTCGAGCAACACGACCGTGCACGGCACGATCTCGGCGCTGTCGCTGCAATGGCTGCTGTTCGATTTCGGCGGCCGCGCGGCGCGCGTCGAGGCGGCCGAACAGGCGTCGGTCGCGTCGAACGTCGCGTTCACGGCCGTGCATCAGCAGGTGATCCACGACGTGACCGTCGCGTATTACCGTTACGAAGCCGCCCGCTCGCGCGCGGTCAGCGCGCAGCAGGGCCTGGCGAACGCGGACGCGATTCTCGCGGCGTCGCGCGCACGGCTCAGGCAAGGCGTCGGCACCGTCGTCGAACTCGCGCAGGCGACGCAGAATCGCGCACAGGCGAACCTCGCGCTGGTCCAGGCGAACGGTACGGAAAGCGACGGCTACCTCGCGCTGGTTTCCGCGCTCGGCATCTCGCCGCTGTCGAAACCGTCGATCGCCGCGCTGCCCAGGCGAGCGCTGCCGCCCGCGCTCGCGTCGTCGGTCGACGCGATCGTGTCGGACGCGATCGCGCGCCGCCCCGACCTGCAGGGCGCCTATGCGCTCGAGCAGGCCAACCGCGCGAAGATCAAGGCCGCTCAAGCCGCTTTCATGCCGAAGATCTTCCTGTCGGCGTCGACGTCCTACGCCAGCGGCGGCACGGCGATCACCGCGCTGCCCGCAATCGGCGACCAGGCCCCGACCGTGAACCTGAACGGCAGCCACTACGGCGGCGGCGTGTTCCTCGGGGTGACGATTCCGCTGTACGACGGCGGCCTGCGCTCGGCGGTGCTGATGCAGGCGCGCAACGATGCGCAGAGCGCATCCGCGCGCCTCACGCGGACCAAGGAGGAAGCCGTCCGCCAGGTCGTCGCCGCGCAGAACGCGGTGCAGACGAGCCTCGCGTCGCACGACGCGGCAAAGGCGCTCGTCGATGCCGCGCAGACGAGCTACGACGCGGCGCTGACCGCGTACCGCAACGGCGTCGGCTCGGTCACCGATGCGACGATCGCGCAAAGCCAGCTGCTCGCGGCCCGCAACGCGGAGGTCGACAGCTACGCCGGCGCGCTGTCGGCCGCCGCCGCGCTCGCGCTCGCGACGGGGACGATCGGCGCGTCGCAGTCACCGTCGCAGTGACCACCGGCCGTTCGCGGCCGGCCGCCAGACGGGTTGACGCCTGCGCGCGCGGCCCACTAGAATGCCGCCCATTCTTCCTTCAGGAACCATCGTGGACAGTTGCAGCACTCCGTTGCGTGCGCCGCTTGCCGCCTGAACGCCTGTCCGACGCAGTTCTCCTGCCGCGGCTCGCGTTCCGCGAGCCCGCACGCCATCCGTTTCACATTGAATGACGCATCCGCGCGGTACAGTACCGCGCGATGACGGCCATCGTGCCGCGTTCGGCTTCGCGCCGCCGCGCCGCGGGCCGGCATGCGCACTTGGCACGGCAGGACCATCATGACTCTCGATTTCGCACTCCGTCTTTTCACTGCGTTCGCCTGCGGCGTCGCGATCGGCCTCGAACGCCAGATGCGGCAACGCACGGCGGGGCTGCGCACGATCACGCTCGTCGCGAGCGGCGCCTGCCTGTTCGTCACGCTCGGCGTGCTGACCGGCAACGGCGTGGCCGGCGTCACGCAGATCGCCGCTTACGTCGTGTCGGGCGTCGGCTTTCTCGGCGGCGGCGTGATCATGCGCGACAAGGGTTCGATCCAGGGCATCAACACGGCCGCGACGCTGTGGTGTTCGGCCGCCGTCGGCGTGCTGGCCGGGTCCGGCCACTACGTGCCGGCCCTGGCCGGCACGGGCGTCGTGCTGCTCACCAACACGGTGCTGCGCGGCGTCAGCCAGGCGATCAACGCGACACCCGTGTCGAATGCCGACCTCGTGCGCGAATACCAGATCACCGTGATCTGCCTCGCCGCCGACGAAGTGCACATCCGCACGCTGCTGTCGAATGCGATGTATGCGAAACCGCTGTCGTTCCAGAGCCTGACGAGCGAGGACGTGCCCGAGCAGCCGGACCGGCTGAAGGTGACCGCGACGCTGAAGCTGCATCCGAAGGATCAGCAGAAGCTCGAGCAGATCGCGAGCCGGATGAGCATGGAGAAGAGCATTTCCAGCGTGAGCTGGACCGCGAAGGAAGCGGAGCCGATGATGGAGTGAGCGCAAAGGCGGCCGGCTCGGCACGACCGCCCCGCCGCCAGTTTTGCGTCAGGGCGTATCGATGAGCCCGGCCGAGATCGCCTTGACCACCGCCTGGACCTTGTTGGTCGCGGCGAGCTTCTCGAGGATGTTGTTCACGTGGAAGTTGACCGTGCGCTCCGAGATGCTGAGGATCTGGCCGATCTCGCACGCGGTCTTCCCTTCGGCCGTCCAGCACAGCACCTCGCGCTCGCGCGCGGTCAGCGTGACGCTCGCCTCGGGCGACAGCTTCGGCACCATGAAGCGGCTCATCAGCGAATGCGACAGGTTCGCGAGCCAGTTGGTCTGCAGCGTCAGCATGTTGATCTCGGCCGGCGTGAGCCGGTCCGCATGACGCGCGATGCTCAGCAGCCCGAACGCGCCGCGCGCCGCCCAGCTCGACTGCGCGACGCCCACCGACAGCCCGTGGTCGCGCGCGTCCCGCCAAAGCGGACACGGATCGATCCGGTCGACGTCCGGCCAGACGATCATGTTGGTGCTGAGCGCGCCGTCACGCACCGTCGAGTCGATCTCGATGTAGTTCTGCGCCTGGTAGTGGGCCATCCAGCCGTCCGGATAGGTATCGAAGATCGCGACGGCCGGCTTCGACACGGGCAACGGCACGCGAATGCCGTAACAGCAATATTCGAAGCCGAGGCGTTTAGAATAAGCGGCGATCCGCTGGAAGAGCTGCTGCTCGTCTTCCGCGGCGCTGAATTGTTGGTAGGCATCCTGCCAGCGCAGTTCCATTCATTCTCCGACAACGTTACGCTGTCATACCTGTCAGGTGCCAGCGCCGGTTCGGGGCTGATACATTCCGCGCATGACTTCACCTTTGTTGCACCCGGTCCGCGGCCCGTCTCCGGACGGCTACGTGCGCCTGTCCGAAAGCGCGCTGGCCGCGCTCGCGCTCGACCATGTCGCGAGCGGCCTCGATGCATCGCTGCTCGCGGAGCTGCGCGACAGCGCCGTCGACGCGCGTCTGGCCGGCTACACCGAATGGCACCGCCCGGCCAGTGCCGGCCTCGCGTACCTGACGGTCGGCTGGGACTGGTATCTCGAGCGCGCGACGGGCACGTTCGCGATCGCGGGCGGCGACGTCCGCAGCAACATCATGGCCGTCGACGCCACCGGCGCCGACCTCGGCATGTTCCGCACCGCCGCCGTGCTGGCCGCGCGGCTCACACACATCGATTGGCCGGCCGCGGTTGCGTCGGCATTGCTCGGTCGCAACGACGTCTATCATGCCGGTCCCGTGCTCCAGTGACAACCGGCCGCGCTTTCGTCTGACATTTCCGCAAGACTGGCGCTCTTTATAAGCAAAAGCCGCCCGTATTTCAATCCCGCCGATCAAGAAACCGTTACCACCGGTCGAATGGTGTCGGCGCGGCCTCACCCTGTAAGAGTTACCAGTTACCGCCTCCTCGGGACGCGCGATGTAATGCGGGCATACCAAAGTACCGATCCGAGGACACCATGCGGACCTTCGTTCACGATGAAGGGCGGTTACCACACGAACTTGCAGCGGATCTCGGGCGCTATCGGCGCCATGTGTTCGTCGAACAGCTCGGTTGGGCGCTCCCGTCGGCGAACGAATGTTTCGAGCGCGACCAGTTCGATCGCGACGATACCGTCTACGTGTTCGCGAGAAACGCCGGCGGCGAAGTGTGCGGATGTGCGCGCCTGTTGCCGACCACCCGCCCGTATCTGCTGAAGTCGTTGTTCGCCGACCTGATCGCCGCGGACGTCGCACTGCCGCAATCGGCTGCCGTCTGGGAGCTGTCGCGGTTCGCGGCGACCGGCGACGACGAAGGCGGTCCCGGCAATGCCGAGTGGGCCGTCCGCCCGATGCTCGCCGCGGTCGTCGAATGCGCGGCGCAACGGGGCGCGCGGCAGCTGATCGGCGTGACGTTCGCGAGCATGGAGCGGCTGTTCCGCCGGATCGGCGTGCACGCGCACCGGGCAGGTCCCCCGAAACAGGTGGACGGTCGTCTGGTTGTCGCGTGCTGGATCGACATCGATCCGCAAACGTTTGCCGCACTAGGAATCGAGCCGGGACGGGCTGCCCGGCAAGCCATCGCCGCCTGAGCCGGAACGCGCGTAGTCCGGCCGGGCGGCATCGTAACGAAGGAGAACCACCGTGGACCAGTCTCAGGTCTTTCGCGCGATGATGCCCGGGTTGACGGGCGCCGGCGGCGCCCGCGTCGCAGTCGCCTACCCGACGTTTGCGCGGCCGCTGCCGCTCGTGCGGCTCGATCGCCGCGGGCTCGTGTTCCGGGCCGCCGGCGCCGCGCCGCTCGTGTGCGGGCTCCCGCGCACGGCGACGCTGCTGGTAGCGGACGAGCCGCTCTGCTCGCTGCGCCTCGTGATCCGCGACGTCGCCGCTGTCGGCGAGGGCCGGCGCGACCTGACGATGCAGCCGTCCGGTGCCGCCGGCGACGAACTGCTGTGGCACGCACTGCGCGACCGCAAACCGTACCGGCAGACCGGGCAGCCGCTTGCGCCCGTCGATGCGACCATCGCGCCGAACGGCGAGCCGCAGGCCGCCGGCGGCGGCGCGCAGCGTCCGTCGCGTAGTGCGGCGTTCCGTCTGCGCTGCCATAGCGACGCGCTATTCTTTGCCGACTGGCTCGAATATCACTTCGACGAGCTGCGCGCGCTGTCGCAGCGTCACGGGCCGCAACTGCAGCTCAATCAGCTGCAACGGCAAGTCGCCGACGACGAGGTGGGCGTGCGCTTCGTCTACGACATCGACGGACACGCGACGCGGCATGCGCTGACCGACTGCGCGCGCGAGGCCTGCGCGTGGATCGAGACGGAAATGCGCAACAAGTACGCGGTGCCGGTTGCGCAGGAGCGGTTCGGCGCGTTTGCCGCGCACGCGCGGGCAGGCTCAATGTAGGACCGGCGGCGACTCCGCAGATACGCGACGGTGCGGCGGCTGTTCGGCACGACACGGTGGAACGCCCGCGACAGCTGGATGGCGTGCAGCACCAGCCTGGTCAGAAAAGCCGGCGGCGCTGCGTTGCACAATTACAACTAGGGCTTGCCATCCCTCGGGTTTTCCCTTAAAGTTACATCCGTCTCCTCCATGTCTCCAAACATGGATTCAGCCCGCTCCAGTAGCGGGCTTTTTCTTGCCTGCGATAATTTGTCGGGGACATATCAAAGTCCCCTGCGAGCAGCGCGCCCGCGCCTGCCCGGCGGCATCGACGGATCGCTCACCCCCAGCCGACATCGTCATGCACGCCCACGTGCGCATCGCCCGCCCCGTCGCCGACCTCAACCGAGCACATGTACCGCGACGCATTCGAGCCAGCAGTGCTCGCGCGCTTCGACGATCACGACGGTTTCTCCGGCGTGATACTGGGACGCGAAGGACTCGATTACCACTTTGAATTCACGCACTGTCCGGCGCATCCGGTCGCCCCGTCGCCGCCCCGAAGACCTGATCGTCTTCTATCTTCCCGACCGCCCGGCATGGGAAGCCGCGTACGCACGCGCAGTCGCGCACGGCTTCATGCGGGCGACATCGTTCAATCCATATTGGAATGCGTCAGGACAGACGTTCGAGGACGCCGACGGCTACCGCATCGTGCTGCAGAACGCGAGGCGGCATTAACGGCCGCGTGCCCCGGGGCGCGTTACGCGCCGACGTAGTCATCCGGACGAACGGGAGTTGCGTGCGCGACAAACACCACATGCGGTCGCAGCGCATGCCCCGGCGGCAACGCAGGATGCTCGAAATCGCGCATCGGTTGCCGCGCCATCCCGAGTTGCTGCGCAACACGCTGCGATCGCTGGTTGGCAGCAGCCGTCCATGCAAAGATCTCGCCGAGCCCCACCCGGCCGAACCCGTCGACCAATACCGCAGCGGCCGCTTCCGCGACATGGCCATGCCCCCACGATGTGCGGGCCTGGCGCCACATGATCTCGACGCACGGCGCCATCGGATGCTCGTCACGAACTTCACGCGACAACCCGCAGAGCCCGATCAGCGCGCCATCCGCACGGCGCTCGATCGCCCACACACCGAAACCGTGCGCGTCGAAATGCGCTTCGAAGCGTGCGATGACGGCCTCCGCCTCATCGAAGGACATCGGGCCACGCGCCAGCCACGCGGTCACATCGGGATCCGCGTGCATCGCAACCAGCGCACCGGCATCGCCCGGCCGCCAGCGACGCAACGTCAAACGTTCGGTTTCTATCTTCAATGGCGGATCAACCGTGATCGGGAGGTGCAGAAGGCATGGGGTGCGTCGGGCCGCGTACACCGTTCTCGTAACGCAGGAGCGAGCTCGAAGGCGAAGCGGAGGGACGAAGCAATCGCGCTCGTCAGCTGCGCCGGCAACCAGCGGCGACAGTCTCGAGAACCGGCGACGGGAATCGAATGCAGCGGGACGCATCGTCCCGTCCGGCGTTCACGGAATGAGCGCGACGCCCGATCGGGCGCCCACGCGTCGAACGCGATTACTCGTTCTCTTCGAAGTAATGCCCGAACTTGACCTGCTTGGTCCGGATGTAACGCTCGTTTTCCTCGCGCACGGGCACTGCGAGCGCCACGCGTTCACACACGGGAATGCCGTGCTTCACGAGCGTGTCGAACTTCTTCGGGTTGTTGCTCATCAGGCGCACCGACGTCACGCCGAGGATCCGCAGGATCGCGGCGGCCGAATCGTATTCGCGAGCGTCGTCGGGCAGGCCGAGGTCGAGATTCGCCTCGACGGTGTCGCGCCCCTGCTCCTGCAGCGCATATGCGCGGATCTTGTTGCTCAGGCCGATGCCGCGCCCCTCGTGGCCGCGCAGATACAACAGCACGCCGCGATCTTCCGCCGCGATGTAGCGCAGCGCGAGATCGAGCTGCTCGCCGCAATCGCAGCGAAAGGAGCCGAACACGTCGCCGGTCAGGCATTCGGAATGCAGCCGCGTGAGCACGGACTGCTCGCCGGTGACGTCGCCCATCACGAGCGCAAGATGTTCGGCATCGCTGCCCGATACGCGGAAAGCGTACGACGTGAACGTACCGTAGCGCGTGGGCAGCGACGCGGTGGCGACGAGCGTCACGCACTCGTCTGCCTGGCCATTGCCCTGCGTGGGCGATTGGGGACGCGAAGACATCATGAATTCAATCGAAACGATCTGGAATGTAGGAGTTGTGTGGATAGTGCGTGACCGGAGTTTACCGCTAATCTGGAAACGTCACGCGACTGCCGCAGCAGGCCCGGCTATACTGGGCCCGTCGGGTGCCGCGCATCACGCCCTGCCTTCCCTGCATCGTCCCGCACACGGAGAAAGCAAATGAGCACGACTGTCGCGCAAATTCTCAAAGCCAAGCCGGATTCCGGCCGCACGATCTACACCGTCAAGAAAGCCGATTTCGTCTATGACGCCATCAAGCTGATGGCGGAAAAGGGAATCGGCGCATTGCTGGTCATGGACGGCGACGACATCGCGGGCATCGTCACCGAGCGCGACTACGCGCGCAAGGTCGTGCTGCAGGACCGTTCGTCGAAAGCCACCCGCGTCGAGGAAATCATGACGGCCAAGGTGCGCTACGTCGAACCGTCGCAATCCACCGACGAGTGCATGGCACTGATGACCGAGCACCGGATGCGCCACCTGCCCGTCATCCAGGACGGCAAGCTGATCGGCCTGATCTCGATCGGCGACCTCGTGAAGAGCGTGATTGCCGACCAGCAATTCACGATCAGCCAGCTGGAACACTATATCCACGGCACCCCGACGGTCACGTCCGCCTGATCCGTCCCAGCGAAAAAGGCCCAAACGCGCGAGCGTCTGGGCGGAAAAGCCGCCGGAATGCGGCGACGGAGGTTCTGCTCTGCTGACGCAGACGCGCGCAAGCGGCGCGCGTCCCGTCGGTCACATGCTGTGCTCGGGCAGACCCGGGAATGTTCAGTTGCCGAAGTAGACGGAGTTCACGGGATTCGCGGCTTCATGCGTCATGCGGCGGCCCGACTGGCCTGCGCCCGTCGCCACCGCACCATAACCGCTCGTATCGGCTTGGGCGAGCATCGGCTGGTTCGGCTGGATCCGTTGTTCCGCGGCCTGGATGTTGTCCGGATATTGCGAATCGCTCGCGAGCGGCTTGTAGCCGTTCTGTTCGAGTTGCACGAGCTCGGCCCGAACCTGGTCGCGAGTCAAGCCCTGCTCGGACTGTGCGAACGATGCGATCGGGGCGGCAAGAACGGATGCAGCGATCGCTGCGTAGATGATCGACTTCATGGTGGACCTCCGAAATGTGTTCTCTTTTGACGTCGCTCCCGGCGGGACTGTCTGAAGCGATGGATCAAGTGTAGTGCTGGCGACACCAAGGGGAAACCCTTGGTTTGAACATACAGCGTTGCATTTTCGGAAAAAATCGACCGCTGTCACCGGGCGCGATCGCTATTACTTAAATCATTTTCACAACAATGCCTGACGAAAGGCCGACAGCCGAAGCACCGATCCGGAAGGTTGTGTTGTAGAATCGTAAGGTTTTATTCACCTCTCGATACCCCATTCACCATGCACACGCCCATGCTCGCTTCGGTTTCGCCGCCTGGCCTGGTCGGCGTGCGCGTGCGCGCCGGCCAGCCGGCGCATCCCCTCGCTCGACGCACGGCCCAGGCGCCGCTCGCGCCTGCCCGGCGCCTGATCTGACGGCTCGGTCTCCTTCCCGGAGCCAGGTCAGACAGGCTCCGGGCGATCCCCATAGGCACGCCCCGCCTGCCCCATGCCGATCATTTGGAGAACTGCCATGAAACAACGCCTTTACCAGTTGACCGAACTCGACGTTGCTCGCCTCGAGAAGCACGCCGAACACAACCCGCGCTTCCAGACGATGCTCGACACGCTGCTCGAGCGCGCAGACATCGTGCAACCGGACGCCATCAAGGCAAACGTCGTCACGATGAACTCGCAGCTCACACTGCTCGACGAAGCGACCCAGGAACAGGCCACCTGGACGATTGTTTATCCGGACGCCGCCAATCTCGAGCTCGGCCGCCTGAACGTGTTCTCGCCGGTCGGCATGGCGCTGCTCGGCACGCAACGCGGTCAGCTGGTGAAAGTGCTGCAGCCGAGCGGCGCCGAAAGGCTGATGAAGGTCGCCGCGATCGTGTTCCAGCCGGAAGCCAACGGCGAATACACGCGCTGATGCTGCCGGCCGGCAGCGCACACGTCGGCACACCAAGCAAAAAGCGAGGCTCAGCGCCTCGCTTTTTTTGCGGCCGGACGATACGCAGCGTCATCGCAGCCCGCATCGCCGATGCGGCGGGCGAAAAAAAAGGCGCCCGAAGGCGCCTTTTTCGATACTGCGAAGCTGGTTACCCAGCCGTCACGCTTAGAAGCGGTGACGCAGACCAACCGTTGCTGCGGTTTGGTTGATCGACGAGCTCGGCAGCGTGTTGACGTCGCCGTTGTAGATCGATGCGCCAACGCCGTTCTTCGCAGCGCGCTGGTACACAGCTTGTGCGTAGACGTCGGTGCGCTTCGACAGCGAGTAGTCAGCTTGCAGGCCGAACTGGTTCCAGTGCGTGCTTTCGCCAGCAACCTTCGCGTTCGTGTACGTGTACGCTGCGCCCAGGCCCAGAGCCGGCGTCAGGTTGTACTTCGCGTTGACTTCGTAGTTGTCAGCGTGGAACGTAGCCGCGCCGTTAGCTTGGTTGTCGACACGCGATTGCGTCCATGCTGCGCCAACTTGCGCCGGGCCGAATGCGTATGCAGCAGCCGCGCCGTACGTGCGCAGGCGGCCTTGGCCGTTGAACAGAGCCGACGACGAGTCA
Source organism: Burkholderia sp. Bp8991 (assembly GCF_003853795.1). NCBI lineage: Bacteria > Pseudomonadati > Pseudomonadota > Betaproteobacteria > Burkholderiales > Burkholderiaceae > Burkholderia > Burkholderia sp. Bp8991. The sequence continues at coordinate 146,089 of NZ_QTQJ01000016.1, forward strand.
ACTGCGCCCGTGCCGTTGTTGTTCGGGTTGTTCGCTTGCGAGTAAGCTGCACCCAGCTTCAGGCCTTGGTACTGGTACGACACGCCGCCGCTGTAAGCACGGTTGTTGCCGAAGTTCGTGCTGTTCGAGAACGAGTACGTGCCGCCGAATTGCAGGCCAGCGTAGTTCGCGCTTGCGAACTTGATCGTGTTGTTAGCCGAGTAGCCGCCGTTCGTGCTCAGGTTGTCGTTGTTGAACGGGTGAGCGAAGTACGTACCGCCCCACGAGCCCGTTGCGGTCAGCGGTGCCAGGTAGTCCTGGACGGAGTCGTACTGCTTACCCAGCGTAACCGTGCCGTACTGGCTCGACAGGCCGACGAAAGCCTGGCGGTTGAACATGCCGTTGTTGTTCGCGAACTTGCCGTTGCCGATGTTGAAGCCGCTTTCCAACGTGAAGATTGCCTTCAGGCCGCCACCGAGGTCTTCCGAACCACGCAGACCGAAGCGGCTCTGGTCAATGCCCGAACCCATCGACCACAGCGACTTGCCTTGGCCAGCTGCGTTCTGGACGTTGCTTTGGTAGGTGATGCCTGCGTCCAGCACGCCGTACAGCGTGACGCTGCTTTGCGCGTGAGCGACGGTAGCGAACGATGCTGCAGCTGCTGCAACGATCAGAGTCTTGTTCATTCGTGGAGCTCCCTTCTAAAAAGAGGCAGGTCTCGCGACCTTGTTCATAAACGGTCTGCAACCGCCCGGGAGCGCCATCGGTCCTTCTGGCCGCGCCCGGATAGTTGCCCGTTTGGGAACCGTGAGTTTAGGGGTGTACCCTAGGGGCGCGATCTGCAAATAAAGAAATAAGCTTTTCCAGAACTAGAAATAATGAAAGTGGGGACGCGTTATAAGTATTTGTTTTAACGTCTTTTTTTGACCTATTGACGGATGTTTTTTGGAGGCTTTCATCCCACCATTCTTTCGTGTCATCGTCTTGACGGTTGCATAGAAACAACAAACGGAATCGATGGAACCACACGAAAACGGTAATTTTTACCCAAAACAATCTCAAATGTTGGGCCTGGCCGCCTAAAACGCAGCGACTGAACGGTAAACATTCGGCCACGCGGCCGTAGCCGACCCCATTGGCCGTCGGCGCCAACTGCAACGGGGGAGATCGGCGGCGGCACCCCGGGTGCCGCCGGGCCGCCATGACATGCGGTAACAGCCTTAACGGCCCGCGTAACCCGGCTCCGGGACCGGCAGGCTAATGTAAGGCGGCTCCGACAACATATATAGAGGACCCGCCATGAATCGACGCTCGTTGCTGCGCGCCGTCGGACTGACCGCCGCCTTCGCCGCCACCGGCGGCTGGCTGCGTACCGCCTCGGCCCAGCCCGCCCCACCCGGGTACCGGCCGCCGGGACCGCCTCCCGGCCACGGCAGGCCGCCTTATTCCGATCGCCCGGGCTTCGCGCCGCCTGCACCGCGGCATGATCGCCGGCCGCCGCCTCCACGGCCGCACGGCTATGTCTGGACCGACGGCTACTGGCGCTGGCAGCGCGGCCACTATATATGGGTGTCCGGACGCTGGGTCGCCCGCCGCCCCGGGCGCAGGTGGGTACCTGGATACTGGCGGCGCCAGGGTCAAGTGTGGGTCTACGTCGACGGCACCTGGCGTTAAGTCGTCCGCGGCGGCCGTGGCTCGGCGCGAAGCCGCCGCTTCCGCGCCCTTGCCGATCGACACGCCGCCCTGTCTGCATTCGAGCTGACCGACCGGGCGGATGCCGATCGCGCTCGCCCCGGTCACGACGGTCGTCGGCCCCCCTCAAACGCCGATCGCCACGCGTGCGTTGCGCCCTTCGCGACACCGCACGCGAAAGCAGCGCCCTCGAAACGTTCGGATAACGAAATCATCTGTTGCTGCCGCAACGCACGCATCCTGTCGCCGGTCGTCACGCGACCACACGACGCACGCTGCTCAACGCCCGCTGCTTTCCTGCTCGCGCGCGCGGCGACGGGCCGCGCAAATCGCACGATGATGTTCGTCGGCCCAGCGGATCAGCGCGTGCATCGGCGTCAGGAACGAACGCCCGAGGTCCGTCAACGCATATTCGACGCGCGGCGGCACCTCCGCATACAGCGTGCGGCTGACGAAGCCGTCCTGCTCGAGCCGCTTGAGCGTGCGCGACAGCATCTGCTTCGACACGTCGCCGATCGCACGGGCGAGTTCGTTGAAACGCATCGTGCCGCCGGACAGCGCCTCGAGCACGAGCAGGCTCCACTGGTCGCCGATGCGGTCGAGCACATCGCGGATCGGGCACGGCTGATCGAGTTCGACGGATTCGTCGGCGGACGGAAACGACATGACGGGATTCTCTTTCACGGGCAATGCACGGTCACCGCGGTGTGACCTGTTCACACCGCGGTGACTTCTTGTGACGGGTTCGCGGCAACTGTACCATTCGATCGACTCGATGGCCGAGCGGACTTGCCAGTTCTACGAAGCATGCGCACGCGCACCACCGGCACCCCGTCGCCGCCGATGACGACGATCGGCGTCATCCGCAGTCGCACACCACGCACCGCGCGTCCGTCCACGCATCTCCAGACAAGGAACCTGCCGCATGTCATCGCTCCGCTCGCCCGTCCGCACCGTTGCCGCGTTCGTCCTGCTTGCCGCATCGACCGCCGCGCCGGCCGCCGGCCCGGCCGCGCGCGACCTGGCCGCCGAGGAAGCCAACCGCCTGCTCGTGCTGACGTTCTACGACCGCTTCTTCAACAAGCACGAAGCGCTCGAGGCTGCCGCCGTCGTCGCCGACGACTACAAGCAGCACAACCCGCACGTGCCCGACGGCAAGAAGCCGTTCGTGTCGTACTTCGTCGGCGCGTTCCAGAAGAACCCCCAATCGCGCGCGCAGATCGTCCGCAGCGCGACCGACGGCGACCTCGTCTATCTGCACGTGCATGCGACCGAGCGCCCGGGCGATCGCGGCGAAGCGGTGGTCGACATCTTCCGCGTGAAGGATGGCAAGATCGTCGAGCACTGGGACGTGATCCAGCCGGTGCCCGAAAAAGCCGCGAACGGGAACACGATGTTCTGACCGGGCGGGCCGCGCGCCGATGCGCGGCCGACCGCTTCGCACGCTTGAACGCGGCCAGCGCACCGGCCACGCATGCGTCGTGCGACATCGAGCGCGAGCACCTGCCCGGTCGTCAGCACGTCGCCGCACGCGGCCCCGCGCCAGATTGCCGCCGTGGGCTGACCCGTCGTGACCGCGAGGGCGCCAGTGCCGGGCCGCGCGGTCACGCGCGACAGCGGCCCGCAGGACAACGTCCGACAGGATCGGGCCAACCTGCGCGCAACCGTCTACGATAGCGCGGCCGTGCGCCCGCCGGCCTGCTTGCGCCCGTAGCCCACCATCATCACGAAGCTGAGCAGGAAGCCCGCGCCGCCGATCAGCAGCAGCCCGCTCTCGCCGAATACCGGCAGCAGGTTCGTCAGCGCGCCCGTCACGACCCATGCGACGGCCATCACCGAGCCCGCGACGCCGAGCACCCAGCCCTGCCGGTCCTCGCTGACGGCATCGGAAAACGCCGTATACATGGTCGTGTAGGCGACCATGTCGAAACAGCCGACCACCATCGCGAGCGCCCACAGCACCGGCTCGTGCGGAAACAGTGCCGACGCGATCTGGCCGAGGCCCGCGACGAGCAGGCCCGTCTTCGCGATGTCGACCACACGCCACACGCGCAGCATCAGCCGCACGACGAACAGCAGGCCGAACACGAAGCAGATGCCGATCACGCCGCTGAACAGCCCGAGCCGCGCGCTCGTATAGCCGAACTTCGCCTGCAGCAGCAGCATAATGGTCTGCAGGTAGAGTCCATAGCCGACCTGCATCAGGAAGAACACCACCGACAGGAACGCGACGTTGCGCTGACGTGCGGCTTCCCCGATGATCCGCAGCGGCAGCAGCGGATCGATGCGCGTGTCGCTGCGCGGCGCGGCCGTGTCGCGATACGACGCCCAGGTCCAGAACGCGCACACGAGCGACAGCGCGGCGACGAGCACGAACGGCGTGCCGTAGTCGAACAGCGGCGAGATCGTCCGGTCGGACGTGACGCCGCCGAGCACGGGGCCGACGATCACGCCGGCGCTGAACGCGAGCGACATGATGCTCATGTTGTACGCCTTGTTCCCGGGCGTGCTCAGGTCGGTGATGGCCGCCTGCGCGATGCCCTGGCAGCCTGCCATCAAACCGGTGAGCCCGCGGCCGGCCAGCAACAGCGCGACGCTCCCGTGCCACGCGCCGGCGGCCATCAGCGCGTAGCCGGCAGCAAGGCCGAGCACGCACAGCAGCAGGGTTCGGCGGCGGCCGTAACGGTCCGACAACTCGCCCATCAGCGACGAGCCGAAGAACATGCAGAGCGGATAGATCCCGTAGCCGACACCGAGGTAGAAATTGCGCGCGTGTTCGCCGGCGTCGCCCGGCAGGATGCCCGCGTGCGGATCGCTGAAGATCGCGGACATCATCGGGTAGACGAGCCCGAACCCCATCGCGTCGATCGCGATGGCGAGCAGGCAGGGGCCGAGCAGCGTGTAGTCGAGCCGGGACATGGCGACCTTCCGGACAGAGTGGATGATCGCGCAAGCGTAACGAGCGGGCGGCGGCCCCGGTAGGCCGCTGTCCGCGATGCTAACCATCGGCGGCGCCGATACGCCGCATGCCGCCCGGGCCGATGGCTGATCGCCCCGAATGGCGAACGACTATTTGGCGCTCAACGGCTCGCCCGAGAATTGCCGGCGCGCGAGCACGCACGGCGCGCCGTCGTGCATGAACACGCTCGCGGCCAGCCCGAACGATGCGGCGAACAGCACGTACCACGCGGGCGCGACGGGCGACCCGCTCGCACGCGTCAGCCATGTGACGATGAACGGCGCGAAACCGCCGAACACCATCATGGCAACGTTGTACGCGAGCGCGACACCGGTCGCCTCGCTCGTCCTGCCCTGTACGCAAATCCGTCGTCAGCGATGCAGCGCCGAGCGCCGTCCGCATAGCGTGCAGCTAGTCCGTTTGGACGGCACGCCGCGCCGCCTTTGTTGCCATCATGACCGTCACTCATCGCGCGCCGGATGCCGCACGAAACGGCGCCGCGCCCGCTCGCGCCCGCCACGGAGACACCATGAACGACCCTATCCTCGGCCCCATCGACCAGATCGGCTATGTGGTCGCCGATCTCGACCGCAGCATCGCGCGCTGGCGCGCCCGCCACGATGTCGGCCCGTGGACCGTGTTCCGCAACGTGCGGCTCGACGGCCGCTGCCTCGGCGAAGCGACGACGGTCACGATGGATGTCGGGCTCGCGTATCGCGCAGATCTGCAGATCGAACTGATCCACGTGACGAACGACGCGCCGTCGCCGTACCGCGATGCGCACGGACAACTGCTCACGGGCCTGCATCACGTCGCATGGGTGGTCGACGATCTCGATGCCGCCGTCGCGCAACTTACGGCACGCGGGCTGCGCGTGGTGTTCGACGCGCACAACCCGGCCACGCGCGTCGCCTATCTCGACGACGCCGACGATCCAGGCGTGCGCGTCGAAGTAATCGAAGGTGCAGGCATGCGCGCGATGATCGCGCACGGCATCGCCGAAGCGCATACCTGGGACGGCGCCGATCCGGTCCGCATCATCGACGCGTCGGCCGCCGCCTGAGCGGGCCCGCGCGCGTCCCCCTTCACTCACAGGAGCAAACAGGATGAAACGACTCGAAGGCAAGGTAGCGCTGATCACGGGCGGCGCCCGCGGCCAGGGCGAGGCGGAGGCACGCCGGTTCGTCGCCGAGGGCGCACGCGTGGTGATCGCCGACGTGCTGGACGACGCGGGCCGGCGCGTCGCGGCCGAACTCGGCGACGCCGCGCGCTACCAGCATCTCGACGTGACGAACGAAGGCGACTGGCACACCGCCGTCAATGCGACGCTCGCGCATTTCGGGCGGCTGGACATCCTCGTGAACAACGCGGCGATCCTGAAGCTCGTGCCGATCGAGTCCTGTTCGCTCGACGACTATCGCAAGGTGATCGACGTGAACCAGGTCGGCTGCTGGCTCGGCATGAAATCGGCATTGGCCGCGCTGAAGGATGCGGGTGGCGGCTCGATCGTCAACGTGTCGTCGACGGCCGGGATGGAAGGCGTGGCCGGCGGCAGCGCGTATGTATCGAGCAAGTTCGCGGTGCGCGGGATGACGAAGGCCGCCGCGCTCGAGTTCGGCCGCTACGGGATCCGCGTGAACTCGGTCCATCCGGGCGGCATCGACACCGTGATGGCACGCCCGCCGGAATACGCGGATTTCGATTCGTCATCGATCTACAGCGGGCTGCCGATCGCGCGTATCGGCAAACCCGACGAGGTGGCGAGCCTCGTACTGTTCCTCGCGTCCGACGAATCCGCGTATTGCACGGGTTCGGAATTCATCGTCGACGGCGGGATGCTCGCGGGCAGCACGTTCCACTGATCCGCAGCGGAGTCGACACACGCCCGCCTGCCCGGCGGGTGCTGTCGTTTTCGGCCGAGCGAGGGAGAAGTCAGGGGCGGCATCCCATACGCGCATACAACCCGGCATCCCGAAACAACCATGCCGCCGGCGGATCTCCCGCGCGGCGGCACCGGTATTTCCAGCGCGCAGCGACGCGCGATGCTGCGCTCAATACCCCTTCGGCTGAATTGCCGGGGCGCCGACACCGCGCGCCGCTTGCCTGCCGCCGCGCACGAGGAAACGTCCGCGCGCGCCGTACACGCCTTCCGCTTCCGGATACACCGTCAGCAGCACCAAATACAGCAGCCCGCCGACCGCCAGCGACACCGGCACGCTGAGATCGAGTCCACCCGCGAGGTTGCCGAGCGGCCCGACGAACTGGCCCGGCAGGTTCACGAACGACAGTCCGATGAAGGCCGCCGGCAGCCACGCGCCCATCGCGCGCAGGTTCCAGCCGTGCGTGAACCAGTAGTGGCCGCCGCGCAGCCCGCGGTTGAACACCTGCAGGTCGTCCGCGAGATAGTAACCGCGACGCGTCACGTAGCCGATCACCATGATCGCCATCCACGGGCAGCTGAACGTGTCGATCAGCGTCGAGAACGTCGCGACGCTTTCGACGAGGTTGAACCAGAAGCGGCCGACGAAGATGAACGCGATCGCGATCGTGCCGATCAGCAGCGTCGCGCGCACACGGTTCAGGAAGCGCGGGAACATGCTCGACACGTCGAGGCCCGTGCCGTACAGCGCGGTCGTGCCGGTCGACATCCCGCCGATGATCGCGATCAGGCACATCGGCAGCAGGAACCAGCGCGGCGACACGGCGAGCAGCCCGCCGACGTAGTCGTTCGACGCGATGAACGCGGGCGCCTTCGACGCGATGATGGTCGCGGTCGCGAGCCCGAAGAAGAACGGCACGAAGGTCGCGATCTGCGCGGCGAACACGGCGGCCATCACGCGCCGCTTCGGCGTCTGCTGCGGAATGTAGCGCGCCCAGTCGCCGAGCGTCGACGCGAACGACACCGGGTTGCTCAATGCAACCAGCACGGCGCCGACGAACGCGGCCCAGAAGCCTGCGCTGCCCTGGTTCAGCGTGCCCGCGTAGTTCAGGTCGAACATCCCCGCGAACGCGAACAGGCCGGCGACGAACAGCAGGCTCGCCGCCCACACGGCGATCTTGTTGACCCACAGCATGAAGCGAAAGCCGTAGATGCAGACGATCAGCACGAGCACCGCGAACACCATGTACGCGGCGCCGAGCGTGAAGCCGTTGACCGGCACGCCGACCATGTCGTGCGCGCCGCCGACGAGCGCATCGCCCGAGCTCCACACCGCGAGCGAGAAGAACGCGATCGACGTGAGCAGCGCAAGGAACGACCCGACGATCCGGCCATGAATACCGAAATGCGCGCCGGACGACACAGGGTCGCTCGTGCCGTTGCGCGGGCCGAACAGGCTCATCGGCGCGAGGATGCAGGTGCCGGCGAGCACGCCCAGCACGATCGCGCACATGCCGGCCTTGAACGACAGCCCGACCAGCACGGGAAAACTGCCGAGCACCGACGTGGAAAACGTGTTGCAGCCGCCGAACAGCAACCGGAACAGATCGATCGGACGCGCATAGCGCGATACGTCGGGAATACGCTCGAAACCGAACGATTCGACTTGGGTAATCCTGCCTTCAGTCATTTGTCTCCAGCTCCTCTGGTGCATCGGTACGGCCCGCGACCGCGGCCATACGACACATCGTCATCGATTTGCGGCCACTCTAAACCGGATCGGGCAGCGCAAATATCACGCATTCGAGACGTTTACGACGAGGCAGAACAATGTTTCGCGACGGGGAATCGACCGGTTGGCGCGCCGCGCGGGCGGCCCGGGCGATGCAAGGCGCGCCGACCGATGCGCCGGGCCGCCGCCGGCGCGCGAGCCGGCCGGCGATCCGGCCCCGCCGAACGGCCGGCATCGCTGCAAGGCAGGCGCACGGAGTGCCATGCCGATCAACGAGACCGGCGCCGCATCGACCGTCGTCAGTCCGTGCGACGCCGTTGCGGGCCGGCAACGGCGACGCAGGCGCCTACCCGGCGATGCGAAGTCGATCGCCCGGCGGGCGAACCCGACGTCCCTGCCCGCCGCGCGACCCGCGCCCTCGCCCTACTCCCCCGATCGCGCGAGCGGACCGGGTGCCCGCTGCGCCGTTTCCGACGGCCAGCCGCCCGCGAGCGCCTTGTACAGCGCGACCGTCGATGCCGCGCTGCGCATCCGCCCGTCGGCCGCCGCGTCCTGCGCCTGCAGCAGCGTCCGCTGCGCGTCGAGCACTTCGTAGTAGTCGATCGCACCGGCCGAGAAGCGCGTCTGTGCAAGCTGTGCCGCGCGAGCGCTGTCGTCCGCCGCGCGCACGAGGTGCGCGGTCTCCTCCCGCGTGCGGGCGACACGCAGCAGCGCGTTCTCCGTTTCCTCCAGCGCGCCGAGCACGGTCTGCCGGTACTGCGCGAGCTGGCCGGCCGCGTCCGCGTCGCTCGCCGCGATCCGCGCGCGCACGCGGCCGACATCGAGGAACGACCAGTCGATGCCGAGCGCGATCAGGTTCGTATCGCTGCCCGCACGGAAGAATCCGTAGCTGCTCGTCGCGCTGCCGAGCAGCCCCGACAGCGTGAAGCGCGGAAACAGGTCGGCTGTCGCGACGCCGACGCGCGCGGTCGCCGCGTGCAGCCGTGCTTCGGCGGCAGCGACATCGGGGCGGCGGCGCAGCAGGTCGCCCGGCGTGCCGGGATCGATGTCGGCTGCAAGGGCCGGCAGCGGTACCGGCGCGCCTTTCGATGCGGCTGGGTTCGGGATGTCGAACCGGCCGATCAGCGCATCCGGCGTCTGCCCGGTCAACACCGCGAGCCGATGCTCGTCGACGCCGATCGCCGCTTCGTACACGGCGATCCGCGACGTCGTCGATTCGTACTGCGCGCGCGCCCGCGCCGCATCGAGTTCGGAGCCACGTCCCGCGCCGACGCGCGCATTGATCAGCGCGAGCGTCTGCTTCTGGTTGTCGGCGTTCTCGCGTGCGATCCGCAGCCGCTCCTGCGAGCCGCGCAGATCCACGTACGTGCTCGCGACCTCGCCCGCGATCGCGACACGCACCGCGCGCACGTCGGCCGCACTCGCAGCCGTTTCCGCCCGCTGCGACTCGATCGAGCGGCGCACGCGGCCGAACAGGTCGAGTTCCCACGCCGCATTGATCCCGACATTGGAGATCGGCGTATCGCGCTGGCTGCGCGGCGCGCCGAACGCCTGGTCCCTGCTCGTCAGCTGATGGCCGATCCGGCCGCTCGCGGTAATCGTCGGATAGCGATCGAACGCGGCCTGCGACAGCAGCGCGTTCGATGCGTCGTAGCGCGATACGGCGACCTGCAGGTCCTGGTTCGCGGCGAGCGCCGCATCGATCAGCTGCGTGAGCGCCGGGTCGCCGAAGCCGCGCCAGAACGCGGCATCGGCAGCGGCCGACGCAACGGGCGGCGACGCATCGGGCGTGGTCGCATGCGCGTCGCGCGCGAAGCGCGCGGCGCTCGCCGTATCGGGCCGCTTGAAATCGGGGCCGACCGCGCACGCGGCGAGCATCACCGACAGCGCGAGCGCGGAAAGACGGAATGCAGCGCTCATCGGTTTTCTCCTTCGAGGGTGCCGTGCTGTTCGCTCCACACGGCCGGCGTGCCGCGCGCGAGCTTGCGGATCGCCACGTAGAACACGGGCGTCAGGAACAGCCCGAACAACGTGACGCCGAGCATCCCCGCGAATACGGTGACGCCGGTGGCGGCGCGCACTTCGCTGCCCGCGCCGCCGCCGATCAGGAGCGGCACCGAGCCCGCGATGAACGCGACCGACGTCATCACGATCGGGCGCAGCCGCAGCCTGCATGCCTCGAGCGCCGCTGCGATCGCACCCTTGCCCTGGATTTCGAGTTCGCGCGCGAACTCGACGATCAGGATCGCGTTCTTGCACGCGAGCCCCATCAGCACGACGAGACCGACCTGCACGAACACGTTGTTGTCGCCGCCGGACAGCCACACGCCGAACAGCGCCGCGCACATGCACACCGGCACGATCAGGATCACCGCAAGCGGCAGCGTCCAGCTCTCGTACAGCGACGCGAGCACCAGGAACACGAGCATCACCGCGAGCGGGAACACGACGATCGCCGCGTTGCTCTGTGTGACCTGCTGGTAACTGAGATCGGTCCATTCGAGCGTGATGCCCGGCGGCAGCACGTCCTTCGCGATCTGCTGCAGCTTCGCGATCGCCTGCGACGACGACATCGCCTTCGGATCGGCGTCGCCGATCAGGTCCGCGGCCGGATAGCCGTTGTAGCGGACGACCGGGTCCGGCCCATACGCGGGCGCGACCGTCACCATCGAGCCGATCGGCACCATCTCGCCTTTCGCGTTGCGCGTGCGCAGGTTCGCGATGTCCGCGGCCGTCTGCCGGTGACCGGCATCGGCCTGCGCCATCACGCGGTACACGCGGCCGAACGCGTTGAAGTCGTTCACGTACATCGAGCCGAGATAGACCTGCAGCGTGTTGAACAGGTCGGTGAGCGCGACGCCTTGCGCCTTCGCCTTCAGCCGGTCGACCTTCACCTCGAGCTGCGGGATGTTCGCCTGGTACGAGCTGACGGGGTAACTCATCCCAGGCGTCTTCGCGACCGCGGCCTGGAACGCCGTCAGTGCCTTCTGCAATTCACCGTAGCCGAGCCCGCCGCGATCCTCGAGGTACAGCGAGTAGCCCGAACCGTTGCCGAGGCCCTGGATCGGCGGCGGCATCAGCGCATAGGTGATGCCGCCGCCGATCGCCGCGAAGCGTGCGTTCAGGTCCGCGTTGATCTGCGCGGCGCTGCGGTGACGCTGGTCGAACGGCTTCAGGATCACGTACGAGTTCGTGATGTTCGGCGTGTTCACGCCCTGCAGCGCGTTCAGCCCGGCAAACGCCGGCACCATCTCGACGCCGTCGGTGCCGAGCGCGATCTTCGTCATCTGCTCGGTGACCGCGCTGGTGCGGGCGAGCGACGCGCCCTCCGGCAGCTTCGCGCCGGCGAACAGGTACAGCTTGTCCTGCACGGGGATGAAGCCGCCCGGCACCGCGTTGAACAGCAGCGCGGTCGCGGCGAGCAAGGTCGCATAGACCGCGAACACCGCGCCGCGCCGCTTCAGCGTGCGCGCGACCACGCCGTGATAGCGATCGGAGCTGCGCTCGAAGAAGCGGTTGAACGGATGGAACAGCCAGCCGAATGCGCGGTCGAGCACGCGGGTCAACGCATCCTTCGGCGCACCGTGCGGACGCAGCAGTTTCGCGGCGAGCGCGGGCGACAGCGTCAGCGAGTTCACCGCGGAGATCACCGTCGAGATCGCGATCGTCACCGCGAACTGCCTGTAGAACTGGCCCGTCACACCCGACATGAACGCCATCGGCACGAACACCGCGCACAGCACGAGCGCGATCGCGACGATCGGCCCCGACACCTCGCGCATCGCCTGGTGCGCGGCGTCGCGCGGGCTCAAACCCTGTGCGATGTTGCGCTCGACGTTCTCGACCACCACGATCGCATCGTCGACGACGATCCCGATCGCGAGCACGAGCCCGAACAGCGTCAGCGTGTTGATCGAATAGCCGAGCAGGTAGAGCCACGCGAACGTGCCGACCACCGACACGGGCACCGCGACGAGCGGAATGATCGACGCGCGCCAGGTCTGCAGGAACAGGATCACGACGAGCACGACCAGCACGACGGCCTCGATCAGCGTGTGCTGCACCGCGCGGATCGATTCGCGCACGAACACGGTCGGGTCCCACACGGGACGATAGGCGACGCCCGGCGGGAAACGTTTCGACAGTTCGTCGAGCTTCGCATACACCGCCTTCGCGACGTCAAGCGCGTTCGCGCCAGGCGACAGGAAAATGCCGACCACGGCCGAGTGCCTGTCGTTGAAGTACGAGCGCAGCGTATAGTCGCCCGCGCCGAGCTCGATGCGCGCGACGTCGGACAGCTTCACGACCTGGCCGTCGTCGCCGTTGCGCAGCACGATGTCGCCGAATTCCTGCGCGGTGCGCAGCCGGCCGCGCACGTTGATCGACACGAGGAAGTCGTTTTTCTTCGGCGTCGGCTCCGCGCCGAGCTGGCCGGCCGACACCTGCACGTTCTGCTCGCGCACCGCGGCGATCACGTCGCTCGCGGTCAGCCCGCGCGACGCCAGCCGGTTCGGGTCGAGCCAGAGCCGCATCGCGTAGTCGCCGGAGCCGTACACGCCGACGTCGCCGATGCCGGTCAGGCGCGACAGCTCGTCCTTCACGTGCAGCGTCAGGTAGTTGCGCAGATACAGCGAATCGCGGCTGTTGTCCGGCGAATAGAGACTCACGTACATCAGCGGCGTCGGCGACTGCTTCTGCGTGGTCACGCCGTACTGGCGCACCTCGTCCGGCAGGCGCGACAACGCCTGGCTCACGCGGTTCTGCACGCGCACGGCAGCCGTGTCGGGGTCGACGCCCTGCAGGAACGTGACGACGACCTGCAGGCTGCCGTCCGAACCGGCGACCGACTTCATGTACATGATGCCTTCGACGCCGTTGATCGCCTCTTCCAGCGGTTCGGCGACCGATTCGGCGATTTCCTTCGGGTTCGCGCCCGGGTACGTCGCGCGCACGACGACGCTCGGCGGCACGACTTCCGGATATTCGCCGGCCGGCAGCATCGGGATCGAGATCAGGCCGATCGCGAAGATGACGATCGACAACACGACCGCGAAAATCGGCCGGTCGATGAAGAAGCGGGAGAAATCCATTGCGGGCCTCCCGTTACCGCGCGGCCGGCGCGCCGGCGTCGGCCACCGCCACCGCTGCGGCCTGCGTGCCGCTGCCCGGGCCGGTGCCGGTGTCCGTATCCGCGCGTGCAGGCAGCACCTTCGGATTCACCTGCGCGCCCGGATAGTAGATCCGCTGCACGCCGTCGACGACCACGCGATCGCCCGGCTCCAGCCCCTTCTCGACGATCCGCTCGCCGTCCAGCGCACGGCCGATCGTGACGTCGCGACGCAGCGCCTTGTCGCCGGCGCCGATCACGTACACGTACTTGCGGTCCTGGTCGGTGAGCACCGCCTTGTCGTCGACGAGCAGCGCATCCTGGTCGCGACCGCTGACGAGCTGGACGCGCGCATAGAGGCCCGGCGTGAACGTGTGGTCCGCGTTCGGCAGCCGCACGCGCGCACGAATCGTGCCGGTTTGCGGATCGAGCCGGTTGTCGAGGAAATCGACGGTGCCCGCGTGCGGGAAACCCGTCTCGTTCGCGAGCCCCACGCGCACCGGATCGGCGCCGATCGCGCGATGCTTCGGGTCGGCGCGCCGCGCGTTGTAGCGCAGGTAGCTCTGCTCGTCGCAGTCGAAATACACGTAGACGGGGTCTTGCGACACGACGGTCGTGAGCAGCGTGTCGTCGGCGCGCGCGAGGTTGCCGGCGGTCGCGATCGCGCGGCCGACGCGCCCCGCGATCGGCGCACGCACCTCGGTGAAACCGAGATTGAGCTTCGCGTCGGCGACGGCCGCGTCGGCCGCCCGCAGGTCGGCGCGCGCCTGCTCGGCGGTCGCGCGCGCGTTGTCGAGTTCCTCCTCGGAAGTTGCATGCGCATCGATCAGTGTCCGCACGCGCTTGAGCTGCACATCGGCGAGGCTCGCGGCCGCGCGCGCCCGCTGCTGCTGTGCGTTCGCGCGGTCGAGCGCGATCCGGTACGGACGCGGATCGATCTCGAACAGCACCGCGCCCTGTGCGACGAGGTCGCCCTCCTTGTACGCGATGCGCTGCAGATAGCCGCTCACGCGCGGCCGCAGCTCGACCGCGTCGACTGCTTCGACGCGTCCGTTGAATTCGTCCGCGAGGCGAATCGTGCGCGGCGCGACGGTCGTCACGCCGACTTCGGGAAGCGGCTGGGCCGCCGTTTCGCCTTTGCCGTCGTGACAGCCCGACAACGCCAGCAGCAGTGCGCAGGCCGCGCCCAAAGGCGAGGTCCTGCGTAGGGATAAGGAGAGCATGATGCCTCGCGACGGGTTAAACTGCCGCGTAGCATAAAAGTTGAAGTTAACTTCAAGTCAAGCTTTCCCGGAGGGCGTCATGGGTATCGACGAAATCCCGCAATGGCCGCTGATGTCGATCCGCGAAGTGGCCGCGCGCAGCGGCGTGCCGGCATCGACGCTGCGTTTCTACGAGACGCGCGGGCTCATCAAGTCGCACCGCAACGGCTCGAGCCATCGCCACTATTCGCGCGCGGTGCTGCGGCTGATCGCGTTCATCGTGTTCGCGCAGAAGATCGGCTATTCGCTCGACGAGATCGCCGAACAGCTCGTGAGCCTGCCGGAAGACACCGCGCCGACCAACAAGGACTGGCAGCGGCTGTCGCGCGGCTGGAAACAGCGCGTCGCGAACCGGATCGAGGAACTGCAGCGGCTCTACATCAATCTCGACGAATGCATCGGTTGCGGCTGCCTGTCGCTGAAGCGCTGCAAGCTGACCAATCCCGAGGACCGCGCGGGACGCAACGGGCCGGGCGCACGGCGCTGGCTCGGTGATACGCCGCCCGATCTCGACTGACGCATGCGCGGCGGCCGGCGCGATGCACGATGCCGCGCCGGCGTCCCGCGTCACCCGACCCGCCCGCCCCGCCGCTCACCGCGATCGCCGTGCCCGTGAGGGCGCCAGTCTGCGCAGACGTTGCCGGTTGGCAGCAATGGCAGTCCGGGCCCTGCCCGGCGTAAGGTCAATCGCGCCGGCGCGCCAGCCGGCTTCGCGTCGCGCGCGGCGCTCAGACGCTCAGGATGCCGAGCGCGACGTCGAGCACGGCCTGCCGGAACGCCTCCTGCCGCGTGGGCAGCGACGTGAACTCCAGCATCATGTGGCTGTACGACACCGTCGTGCCGACCGCGCTCGCGATCATGAAGAACAGCACGTTCGGATCGACCGGGCGGATCTCGCCGGCCTCGACCGCGTCGGCCAGCAGCGGAAACATCGCGTCGTGATACGGGCGCACGATCCGCTGCTGCAGGCAGTCGAGCCGCCCGCCCTCCTCGGTCGCTGCCGTCGAGAAGAACATGCCGATGTCCGGCTCCGCGAACTCGTGATCGACGCACAGCTCGATCGCGCGCCGCACGCGCTCGCGACGCGGCAATGACGACGTGCGCAGCGCGCGCAACGCGTCGAACAGCGGCTCGGCCAGGTCGACGATCTGCTCGACGACAGCCAGCCACAGCGTCTCCTTCGCGCCGAAATGATGGGCGATCAGCGCCGCGTCGATGCCCAGCTCGCGCGCGACCTCGCGCACGCTCGTCGCGTCATAGCCGCGCTTCGCGAACGTGCGGCGCGCGGCCCGCAATATCAGGTCCGGTCCGACGGACGCCTCCGCCAGCGGCCGCCCGCGCGTACGCCGCTTCGACGGCGCGCGCTCAGTGACTTCAGCCACGTTTTCCTGCTCCCGTTGAATGAATCGAATGCCCGTGTCCGGGCCCCGGTTCGCGTCCGCGGAACCGGGTCGCCTGCCCGGCTCCGTTGACATGCGAAGCCGGGAAGCGCTAGGATCATACCTTATTCATCACGTGATGATTTATTCATGACAACCCCTACTCGCATCGTGATCGTCGGCGGCGGCATCGCCGGATTGCAGCTCGCAACCCGCCTCGGCGAACGTCTCGGCCGCACCGGGCGCGCCCAGGTCACCGTGGTCGACCGCAGCCCGACCCATGTCTGGAAGCCGATGCTGCACACGATCGCGGCCGGTACGCGCGACGTGCAGCAACAGCAGGTGATCTTTCTCGCCCATGCGCGCGATCACGGCTACACGTACCAGCCCGGCGAATTGACGGGGCTCGATCGCGCGCGCCGTCGCGTGCAGCTCGGCGAGATTCGCTCGCAGGACGGCGAACGCGTGGTCGACGCGCGCGAACTCGAATACGACGTGCTGATCCTCGCGCTCGGCAGCCAGGCCAACGATTTCGGCGTACCGGGCGTGCGCGAGCACTGCTACTTCATCGACAGCCAGCGGCAGGCCGAAACCTTCAACGAAGCGCTGCGGATGCGCGTGTTCCGCAGCATCGCGCGCGACGAGCCGTTTCGCGTCGCGATCGTCGGCGCGGGCGCGACGGGCGTGGAGCTGGCGGCGGAGCTGAGCCGGCTGCTGGAAGTGGCGCAGGCGTATGGCGACGCGACGGTGCGCGAGCGGCTGCGGCTCACGCTGCTCGAAAGCGGCCCGCGCATCCTCGCCGCATTTCCGCCGCGGATTTCCGCGTCGGCGCAGCGACGGCTCGAGCAGATCGGCTTTCACGTGCTGACGTCCACGCGCGTGACGGCGGCCGATGCGAACGGCTTCCACTACGGCGACGGTTCGTTCGCCGAAGCGGATCTGATGGTGTGGGCGGCGGGTGTGAAGGCGCCCGATTTCATGCAGGCACTCGGCGGGCTCGACACGAACCGCGCGAACCAGATCCTGGTCGGGCCCACGCTGCAGGCCACGGCCGACGAGCACGTGTTCGCGATCGGCGATTGCGCGAGCCTGCAGCCCGACGGCCAGGAACGGCCGCTGCCGCCCACCGCGCAGGTGGCGACCCAGCAGGCCGAACATCTCGCGAAACACCTGCCCGCCTGGCTCGAGGGCAAGCCGCTGCCGCCGTTCGCGTTCCACGATTTCGGCGCGCTCGTGTCGATCAGCGACTACGACGCGTTCGGCACGCTCGGCCAATTCGGGTTCTTCCGCGGCGGCTTCATCCAGGGGCGTTTCGCGCAATTCAGCCACCTGATGCTGTACCGGCGCCACCAGCAGGCGCTGCACGGATTCTCCAAGGCGACGCTGCTGTGGCTCGCCGAACGGATCAACGGCTGCGTGCAACCGCGCATCCGCCTGTCGTGACGCCGCGTTTCGCGGCGTCGCCCAACGTTTCGAGGAAAGCAAAGATGAGCAACAGTGCAGTTGCCTGGCTCAGGACCGTCGCCGCGATCGGCAGCTTCGACATGCCGTCCGTTTCATGGGCCGCCCCGCGACGGCGCAGCATCACGCGCGATCGCCTGCCGTCGTGGGATGCGACGAGCCAGCCGTCGATCAGCGTGCTCGAGCGGCCCACGGCCGACACCGTGATGATTTCGTGGTGCGACGCGTGCACCGGCCACTACGGCTACCAGAAGTGGCGGTTGTTCACGACGCGCAAGCGCGGCGTCTGCGCGCTGTCGGGGCGGCCGATCGCGCGCGGCGACAGCGTCTACGCGCCGCAACTGCTCGGCTCGGCGCCGGGCAACGCCGCCGCGATGGTGCTGGCGGCGTGCATCGACGAGGCGTGTGCCGCTTAAACGGACGTCGCCTGACCGGCACCATAGGCCGGATCGCGGTTCTGCCGTTCCAGTTCCGCGTCGAGATGCGCGGCATGCGCTTGCGCTTCGGACTCCGACATCAGCTCGCCCTCCCACTTCGCGACCACCGCGCTGGCGATCGAATTGCCGACCGCATTGGTGGCCGAGCGCCCCATGTCGAGGAACGTGTCGACGCCGAGAATCAGCAGCAGCCCCGCTTCCGGGATGTCGAACTGGTGCAGTGTCGCCGCGATCACGACGAGCGATGCGCGCGGCACGCCGGCCATCCCCTTCGACGTCAGCATCAGGACCAGCAGCATCGTGACCTGCGTGCCGAGCGACAGGTGGATGTTGTACGCCTGCGCGATGAACAGCGACGCGAACGTGCAGTACATCATCGAGCCGTCGAGGTTGAACGAATAGCCCATCGGCATCACGAAGCTCGAGATCTTGCGCTTCACGCCGAAGCGGTCGAGCGCGTCGAGGATCTTCGGATACGCGGCTTCGGAGCTCGCGGTCGCGAACGACAGCATGAACGCTTCCTTGATCAGCACCAGCAGCTTGAATACGCGCGGCCCGAGGAACAGCAGGCCGGCGATCACGAGCGTGCTCCACAGCAGGAACAGGCTCACGTAGAAGTCGCCCATGAACACCGCGAACTTCAACAACACCGACAGCCCGTTGACCGCGACGGTCGCGGCCATCGCCGCCAGCACCGCGAGCGGCGCGAGCTTCATCACGTAACCGGTGATCTTCAGCATCACGTGCGCCAGCTGGTCGATCGCGGCGACGAGGATCTTGCCGCGCTCGCCGAGCGCCGACAGCGCGACGCCGAAGAACATCGAGAACACGACGATCTGCAGGATCTCGTTGTTCGCCATCGCCTCGGCGATCGACTTCGGCACCATGTGGCTGACGAAATCCTTCAGCGTGAACTTGGAGGTCGCGAGATGCGCGGATGCGCCGATGTCCGGCAGCGGCAGGCCGAGGTTCTCGCCCGGGCGCAGCAGGTTCGCCATCAGCAGCCCGAGCAGCAGCGAGATCAGCGACGCGGTGACGAACCAGCCGAACGCCTTCACGAACACGCGTCCCACCGACGAAGCGTCGCCCATGTGCGCGATGCCGACGACGAGCGTCGAGAACACCAGCGGGCCGATCACCATCTTGATCAACCGCAGGAACACGTCGGACACGAGGGAGATGTAGCCGGCGATCTCGGTCGCGGACTGCTTGTCCGGAAACTGCGTATAGATCATGTAGCCGATGAAGATGCCGGCCGCCATCGCGAGCAGGATCCAGACTGCCGCAGACATTCGTTTGTTCATAACGGAACTCGATGCACGGAGCAGGAATGAAAAAAAATGCGCGCGTCAGTGCCGTGCCACGGCGCGCATTGCGGGTCGGTCGGGCCCGGCATTCCGGGCACCCGCCCCGCCCGATACTGCGGACGTCCGCGAACGGACGCGCTGTCGCTGCCCCGGCGCTCGCGCGATGGCGAACGCCGGGGCAACCGTTCAGCCTGGTGCAATCAGATCAAATCAAATCAGCTCAGGTCAGTAGCCGATCGCCGAACCGGCCGGTCGGCGCGGATCGTTGACGCCGTAGATGTAGCCGACGCGCACGTTGCCCGACACCGACGAATCGTTGCCGGAACTCTGATGGCTCACCGCCTCGGTGCCGGGCAGGCCGACCATGATCAGCTCGGCGGCGCCCCACGGCGTCTGCTCGACCATCTTGTAGCCCATGTTGCGCAGGATCGCGAGCGTGTCGGGCGACAGGCCGCGGGTCTCGTAATAGACCTGGTCCGGCAGCCATTGATGATGGATGCGCGGCGCACCGACCGCATCCTGCGGCGTCATCCCGTAGTCGATCACGTTCAGCACGGTCTGCAGCGTGATCGTGATGATGCGCGAGCCGCCCGGCGAGCCAACCACCATGAACACCTTGCCGTCCTTCTTCACGATCGTCGGCGCCATCGACGACAGCGGACGCTTGCCCGGCGCGATCGAGTTGCGCGTGCCCTGCACGAGGCCGAACAGGTTCTGCGCGCCGACCTTGACCGTGAAGTCGTCCATCTCGTCGTTCAGGAAGAAGCCCGTTCCCGGCGCGATCACCACGGCGCCGAAGCGGCCGTTGACTGTGTACGTGGTCGACACCGCGTTGCCGTCGCGGTCGATGATCGAGTAGTGGGTCGTCTCCGGCTTCTCGTGCACGCCGATACCCGGCTGCACGTCGACCGATGCCGTCGCCATGTCGCCGCTGATCTGCTTGCGGATCTCGGCCGCATATTGCTTGCTCGTCAGCTTGGCGACCGGATTGTCGATGAAGTTCGGGTCGCCCAGCAGCGTGTTGCGATCCTCGTACGCGTGGCGCATCGCCTCGGTCATGTAGTGGACCACCGACGCCGACTGGTAGCCGAACTTGCGCAGGTCATACCCTTCGAGCACGTTCAGCGTCTCGCACATGGTCACGCCGCCCGAGCTCGGCGGCGGCGCCGACACGAACTCGTAGCCGCGATACGTGCAGGTCAGCGGCGCCATGTCCTGCGCGCGATACGACGCGAAATCGGCCGCCGTGATCACCCCGCCGCCGCGCTTCGCCGCGGCTTCGACGACCTTCGGAATCTCGCCGTGATAGAACGCGTCGGGGCCCTGCTCCGCGATGCGCTCGAGCGTGCGTGCCAGGTCCTTCTGCACCAGGCGGTCGCCCGGCTGCAGCGGCGTGCCGTCCGGCCGCAGGAAGATGCGCGCGGCTTCCGGGTCCTTCCTGAAGCGCTCGATCGTCGTGTCGAGGATGTCCGTATCGCCGCGCGTCAGCACGAAGCCGTCGCGCGCGAGCCGGATCGCCGGCTCCATCACCTGCCTGCGCGTCAGCTTGCCGTACTTGCGCTGCGCGAGGTCGAGACCCGCGACCGTGCCCGGCACGCCGACCGCGCGATAGCCGTACAGGCTGTCGTCCGGAATGACGTTGCCGTTCGCATCGAGATACATGTTCGCCGACGCCGCGGCCGGCGCGGTCTCGCGGAAGTTGATGAAGCGGTCGCGGCCGTCGGCCAGGTGCAGGGTCATGAAGCCGCCGCCGCCGATGTTGCCGCAGCACGGATTGGTCACCGCTTGCGCGTAGCCGACCGCCACGGCGGCGTCCACCGCGTTGCCGCCTTCCTTGAGGATGTCGACGCCGATCTGCGACGCGAAGTGCTGCGACGACACGACCATGCCGTTCTTCGCTTCCACCGCGGGTTCCGAAGCGGCGAGCGCGCCTGCGCTGATGGCCGACAACAGGGTGAGTACGACGAGCCGCCTCATGACGGAATCCTCCAGACGAATGACCGGGCCATACCGGGATGCGCAACCGACTCGGAAGGCCGGACGACGCCGCTGATCCGGCATGTAATAAACCATACATTCCGGCGAGGCCGCGATCATAGCATCGGCATTTTCATGTCAAAACCTAGGGTAATTACTGAATTCTCGATGAATTTATGGAAAGGTTCCGATCGATAATGTTTAATACATTACATAATCAGCCGATTGACGACCCGAATGATGCGCCCCTCTAATCTGTGGCCTCACACGGTCCGCGGCGCGGCGATCGGCTAACATGCACGGCGTCGCCGGCAGACGCATGCCTGCCGTTTGTCATTCATTCAGATAAAAACAAGCCGGAGTGCCCGATGGGGACAAGCATCAGGGCGTTGCTGCTATCCCAGATGGATAGCTTCACGCCGTCGGAACAGAAGGTCGCGCACGCGCTGCTGGAGCGCTATCCGAGCCTCGGGCTCGGGCCGATCGCGAGCTTCGCGAAGCAAGCCGAAGTCAGCGACCCGACCGTGTTCCGCTTCGTCGTGCGAATCGGCTTCCCGAACTACTCGTCGTTCCAGCAGGCGCTGCACGACGAGATCGATACCGCGATGAATTCGCCGCTCGCGCGGATGGATGCGTTCCACTCGGAATCGGGGATGCGCGACAGCAATGCGGCGATCTTCCAGCGGCTCTCGCAATCGCTTGCCACCACGATCGAGGGACTCGACGCGGCGGCGTTCGACGAAGCGGTGACGCTGCTGGCCGATCCGGAAATCCGCGTGTTCTGCGGCGGCGGGCGTTATACCGCGCCGCTCGCGTCGCTGTTTTCGTTCACGCTCGCGTATGCACGCCCGCATGTGCAGTACGTCGAGCCGAACCTGAATCTCGCGTCGGTGTCGCTGACCGACATGGGGCCCGGCGACGTGCTGGTCATTTTCGATTTTCGCCGCTATCAGAAGGACAGCATCCGGTTCGCGCAGGCCGCGCACCAGCTCGGCGTGCGCGTGCTGCTGATCACCGACGAATGGCGCTCGCCGATCAGCGCGTTCGCCGAGATCGTGCTGCGGATCCAGGGGCGCCCGTTCGCGATGCTGCAGACCAACGTGCCGGCGCTGGCGCTCGCCGAAGCGCTGGTGATCGGCGTGACGAACCGGCTTCCCGAACTGGCGCGGCAGAGGATGGAAAAGATCGAGCGGCTCAGTACGGGCGGCAGCGCGCAGGACGCGAATCAGCGGGATTTGCCCGAATGACGGTCGCGCGTCATTCGGGCGCGGACGTCAGCTCTCCACGTCCTCGAGACTGAACACTTCCGTCTTGTCGTTATACGAAAAGACTTCGCCGTAACGCCCCCAGTCGATCACCGCGTCGAGCGTTTCCTCGGCGGCCTCGTCCGACAGGAAATCCTCCAGCTCCTGCTCGAAACGCACGCGCGGCGCACGATGGCCCGGGCGCTCGTTCAGCACCTTCCGGATCCGCGCGGCGAGCGGCACGTGCTTCAGCAGGTGATCCGCGAACATCAGCTTGCGTTCCTGCGTGCCGAATTCCGCGAACACGCGCGCGGGCGGCGTCAGGAACACGTCCCCTTCGCGCACGTCGGCGAAACCGAGGTACTGCAGCACTTCGGCGATCGGAAACAGTTCGTCCACTTCCAGATGCAGCGTGCGCGCGATTTCCGGCATGTCCGCGCGGCCGTGGTACGGCGCCATCGCGAGCGTCTCGATCAG